>JAGIAP010000207.1 GCA_017744805.1 Chitinophagaceae bacterium
GATTAAGCAGCCATGGCATACTGAGTATTGCCATTTATAGTTTTGAATATTCAGATTAACGTGCTAATTATCCAACGCACGACATGCTTACACTTCCAAAGATCTATGCTGTCGAAACCAGTACAGCCCCTGTATGAAAAAAGGCTCTGCTGTTAACAGAGCCTGCAAATTTAATGCTATTTATGAGTTCTGCCAAATATGCAGCACTATGCTTTTCCGGTGAGCATTCGCCAGATATCCAGTCCAAATGCATAGGCCATCAAGGCCAGCAGCAGCACCATTCCCACCATCTGTGCATACTCCAGGAATTTCTCTCCGGGCTTTCTTCCCGTGATCATCTCATAGAGCGTGAACATCACGTGGCCACCATCCAGTGCGGGGATCGGAAGAATATTCATGAAGGCCAGCACCATGCTCAACAGCGCGGTCATGGTCCAGAATCTTTCCCAGTCCCACTGATCGGCGAACATATTTCCGATGCTGATGAAGCTACCGAGGCTCTCGCTGGCTTTCACTTCGTCGGAGGTGAAGAGCAGTTTGAAGTTCTTCACGTTCATGCTCAGGGTCTCCCAACCTTTGTGAATGCCGGCGGGGATGCTGGCAAAGAAACCATATTTCTGATCGTAGGCGCCGGCGCGTTTGTACATATCTGTCTGGAAGCCTACGGAGGCGTTGCTATCTGTTTTTGCACGAACCTCAACGGTATCGACACCACGAAGAACGGTCATGCTCACTTCCTGGTTCTTCAAATCCTTTTTGAGGTTGAGGAACTCATCGAAATAAGTGACAGCCGTTCCGTTCAGGGACAGGATCCTGTCTCCTTTGGTGAGACTATCCTTTGTGAAGTTGGCCACTTTTTTGGAAACAGTGTCCACTACAGGGTACACCCTGGGGTCCACCAGTTGCGCTTTACGTTTGATGAGGCTATTGATGGTTCCCTTGGGAACGGGGATATCCATTTTCTGTCCATCGCGAAGCACTTGTAAAGACTGTGCTTCATTCAGGATCACATCTTTGGTAAGGGAGAAGAAATCATCTACCGGCTTGCCATCGATACTAAGGATCTGGTCGCCGCTCTTCAGGCCTGCTTTTTCACTGATGGCATTCACCGCCACACCATGCTGAAGATTCTTCATGGGGAGTTTCCTTTCGCCCCAAACAAAGAGGATCATGGAGAACAGCAGGAAGCCGAGGATCACGTTCACCGTAACACCACCGATCATGATGATCAGTCGCTGCCAGGCTGGTTTGCTCCGGAACTCCCATGGCTGGGCAGGTTGCTTCATCTGCTCCTTGTCCATGCTTTCATCGATCATACCGGAAATCTTGACATAACCACCGAGGGGCAGCCAGCCGATCCCGTACACAGTATCTCCTATTTTCTTTTTAACGAGGGAAAAATAAGGGTCGAAGAAGAGGTAGAATTTTTCAACCCGGCATTTGAACCATTTGGCCGGAAGAAAGTGGCCCATCTCATGCAGCACTACCAGGATGGACAAACACAATAGTAACTGTACCGCCTTAATGCCTACTACTGCCCAATCAATTGCTAACAATGTTATCATAAATCTGAATCCGTTGTAAAAAATTTTTAAGTGAATGATCCCAGGTTTTCAATGTACGATGAAAAACGCTAAAATCATTACATATCGGGCTTTCCGGATCGCCGTTGGAATAAATTCCCAATTCCTTAACGAGGATCACCTGTCGGCCAGGCCGGATGATGGATTGAAAATCAAAGCTTAATTGCCGAGGCAGCGAAATTACGGGCCTCAGCGTCACTCTCAAAATATTCTTCCAGCGTAGGATGTTCAATGAATGGTATCGCTTCCATGGTCCTCTCGATCAGGTCCGTCATATCCAGGAAACTGATCCTGTTACGAAGGAAGGCGTACACGGCAATTTCATTGGCCGCATTCAGCACACATGGAAGGTTGCCGCCCTTGAAAAGTGCATCAGTGGCCAGTGAGAGATTGCGGAATGTTTTTACATCCGGTTCTTCGAAGGTCAACTGGGAAGGTTTGCGGAAATCGTATCTCGGGAAAGCATTGGGGATCCTGCCTGGGAATGCCATGGCATACTGGATGGGCAGTTTCATATCGGGCAATCCCATCTGTGCCTTGATACTACCGTCCTCGAACATCACCATACTATGGATGATGCTCTGTGGATGCACCAGTACTTCTATCTGTTCTGGCTTCAGGTTGAACAACCATTTCGCCTCGATCATTTCCAGGCCCTTGTTCATGAGGGTGGCGGAATCGATGGTGATCTTGGCGCCCATATTCCAGTTGGGGTGTTGCAAAGCGTGATCGCGCTTTACATTCACCAGGTAATTCGGTTTCTTTCCGAGGAAGGGGCCTCCGGATGCGGTCAATACGATCTTCTCGATGCGGTTGCGCGTTTCGCCTACCAGGCATTGGAAGATGGCGGAATGCTCGGAGTCCACGGGGATCACGGGAGCACGATGCTCTACTGCTTTCTGCATCACGATATCGCCTGCCACCACCAGGGTCTCTTTATTGGCGAGGGCCACTGCCTTTCCGATCTCCAGCGCTTTCAACGTGGGACGAAGGCCTGCAAAGCCTACAATGGCGGCCAGCATCATATCATAACAATCCATTGCAGCCACTTCTTCCAGCGCCTGTTCGCCTGCAAACACCTTGGTATCTGTAGCCGCCAGTGCCGATTTCACTTTGGGATATTTCTTATCGTCGCCGATCACCACGATATTAGGTTGGAACTGCAATGCCTGCTGGATGAGCAGTTCATCATTGCTGTGCGCAGTGAGCACTTCGGCAGTGAATTTGTCCGGGTTGGCGGCAATCACTTCCAAAGCCTGCGTTCCGATAGAACCTGTGGATCCGAATAAAGCAATACGTTTCTGAGGAAAACTGTTCGACATGAGTTTTAAATAGTAATTGGTCAATATCCTGGTGAAAATTCAATCGCTCATTCAATGAACTGCTCCAGGGCAGTGGCGATCTTACGGTCGTTGCTTAAACGGGGCACTTTGTTCTGTCCTCCCAGCTTACCGATGGATTTCATGTAATCGATGAATCCATTTTTCTTCACAGAACGGATATGTAACGGTAATAGTATGTTACCGGTTATGAGATCGTTATAATAGATGTTCTTCTGTCGAAGATAGTTGTCAACCCGGTCAGCGAAGCGCCCCAGGTCGGCAGGCGCATTATCGAATTCGATGAACCATTCGTGGTACGATTGGCCCTTGCCCTGTTGAACGAAAGGCGCTACGGTGAACTCTGTGATATGCACTCCTTCTTCTTCAGCCGCTTTGATGAGGCTGTATTCCACTTCTTCACCGATCACGTGTTCTCCGAAAGCGGAGATGAAATGCTTGGTCCTGCCGGTGACCACCAACCGATAAGGGTTAGTGGAAACGAATTTCACGGTATCCCCGATATTGTACCCGAAGAGGCCTGCATTGCTGTTCACGATCAGTGCATAGTTCTCTCCTGCTTTCACATCCTTCAGGCTGAGCCTGGTGGGATTGGGAGAGAAGATCTCTCCGGCAGGAACGAACTCAAAAAAGATACCACTATTTGTATTAAGAAGTAAACCTTCTGCATTTTGACTGTCCTGGAAGGCAAAAAATCCTTCCGATGCGGGGAATGTCTCCACGGCAGCGATCTTCTGTCCGATGCTTTCAAAAAGCCTTTGGCGATAAGGCTCGAAATTGACACCGCCATGCACCAGTACAGAGAAATTCGGAAAGATATCCTTGATCCTTTTTCCTGTTTTTTCCATGAGGCGATCGAAATACATCTGCATCCATGGCGGGATGCCGCTGATGAGGGTCATATCCTGCTTGATGGTCTCCTCTACAATTTTGTCCAGCTTGGTTTCCCAGTCCTCGATGCAATTGGTTTCGTAAGAGGGCAGTTGGTTGCGGCGGAGATAACTGGGCACATGGTGGTTCACGATGCCGCTCAACCTTCCTGTTGGGATGCCGCCGATCCTGTCCAGTTCCGGGGAGCCGGAAAGGAAGATCATTTTCCCATCGGTGAATTGGCTGTTGCCACTCTCCGCGATATAGCAAAGCAGGGCATTGCGCGCGGAGTTGATATGATTGGAGATGGATTCTTTGGAGATGGGGATATATTTCACCCCGCTGGTGGTGCCTGAGGTCTTGGCCAGGTAGATGGGCTTTCCTTTCCAGAGCACATTGTGTTTGCCTTCCTTGATCTTTTCGATATAAGGCTTGAACTGTTCGTAATCGCGGATGGGCACTGCCTGGATGAACTCTTCGTATACAGATACCTGGTCCAGGTTATGATCTTTTCCGAATTCAGTGAGCTTGACGGTTTTGAGGAGCTCTTTGAAGATATTCTCCTGATCTTCCACCGCAGTGTGCATTCCCTTCCTGATACCTTTATATATGTAGTGGGCAAATGGTTTTGCCAGTAAAGATTTGATCTGCATAGTCCCAATGAACGTTAAAAAACAAACCTACGTCAATTCAGTAAATGAAACAAAGGTTTACTGTTGAGTTTACGGTAATTGAAGAAGAGGGCGATGCTGATGCAACTTTCTGATGTTGTGATACATCTTTAAGTTGCGATCCATGATGGGTCGCCCCTTTTTATTCCCCTCTGGACCGGAAACAAAACTATACTGAAACGGGACTGATAATCAGTTTATTGTATTATTATTGATGATCGTGCCCGGTTTATTTGAAAAAAACTACCCCTAAATCCTTCACAATCTGTTTCAATCCCTTACCTTTGCACTCCTAATTTTTGGAAACCTATGTTCGCAGTTGTTAAAATCGCAGGCCAGCAATTCAAGGTTCAAAAGGACCAGACTTTATATGTTCCGCGCGTAAGCGGTAACTCTGGAGACAATGTCTCTTTTGGTGAAGTATTGCTGACAGATTCCGATGGAAATGTATCCGTGGGCGGTAATGTAAAGGCTACCGTTAAAGCCGAGATCCTGGAGCAAGTACAGGGAGATAAGGTGATCGCCTTCAAAATGAAAAGAAGGAAAGGCTTCCGCAAGAAGCATGGTCACCGTACTCAGTATACCAAGATCAAAGTAACTGAAATCGCATAATCCGCCAACGGTGACAAACACACGGAGCTGTTCATGCTATCATGAGCAATGAAATGTGGTGAGCCTTAAGCAATGACATTTTAGATTTACAAATTCTCAAACTCTTTATCATGGCACATAAAAAAGGGGAAGGTAGCGTAAAGAACGGTCGTGACTCACAAAGCAAACGCCTTGGCGTTAAGATCTACGGTGGTCAACCAGCTATCTCCGGAAACATTCTCGTTCGTCAACGTGGTACACAATACCATCCTGGAAAAAATGTTGGTGTTGGAAAAGACTTCACGCTGTTTGCACTTAGCGACGGTGTTGTAGAGTTCAAAAAGACGAAGGAAGATAAGACTATTGTGAGTGTTGTAGCGATGTCTTAGGACATGCCATAGCACTTTTTTGCCAGTAATTGTGAAATTTTTTTTGGCGGTTTGAAATTAGTTTATACTTTTACCTTAGAAAGTTTCTATTTACTAACCGTTAAATTCACAAAAACATGGCAACTAAGAAAGCTGCAAAAAAAGCCGCTCCAAAGAAAGCCGCTAAGAAAGCTGCTCCTAAAAAAGCTGCAAAGAAAGCTGCACCTAAGAAAGCCGCTAAGAAAGCTGCAAAGAAAGCTGCTCCTAAAAAAGCCGCTAAGAAAGCTGCAAAGAAAGCTGCTTCTAAGTAATCCTTTGGAACGCAGAACATATCAAGTCCCGGAGTTTCTTCGGGACTTTTTCTTTGTATATACTTCTGAAAGTAACGCCTGTAGCGGGTTTCAGCGCCTTACCCAATCAGAGTGACATCACTCGCATCCCTGCGAATGACCAATATTCGTTCGCCTCCGGCGAACCCGGTGCTCGCCGGAGGCGAGCCAATAAAAGTCACTCGCGGGCACGTGAGCGACGGATACACCCCGCCAATTCTCCTCTCCTCTTTTCTTCCATCTCGTAAGCCGGCGTTTATTATTTTTGTTTCATCATGACCATCGACAATTACTATATCGCCGACCAGTTCTCCCTCCTTGCCAAGCTCATGGATATCCATGGAGAGAACAGTTTCAAGTCCAAATCTTATGCTTCTGCCGCCTTTACCATCGAAAAACTGCCCCAGCAACTGGCAGATATAACCGCAGATAAGCTGAGCTCCATCAAAGGCATCGGAGATTCAGCCGCCAAAAAGATCATCGAGATTCTGCAAACAGGTCAACTGGCTGTTCTCCATGAGATCATTGCCAAAACACCTCCCGGCGTAATTGAAATGCTCAGCATAAAAGGCCTCGGTCCCAAGAAGATCGCTACCGTTTGGAAAGAGATGGGCATCGAGTCGCTCGGCGAACTGCTATACGCTTGCAATGAGAACCGTCTCACCCTCTACAAAGGTTTTGGAGAGAAGACCCAAAAGAATGTGCAGGACGCTATCGAATTCTATTTCCGCAACCAGGGAAGTCATCTCTTTGCCGAGATCGAATCCTATGCCATGAATGTGCAGAACCTGCTGTCCGCAGCATTCCAGGACCATCAGTTTGCACATACCGGTGCTTTCCGTCGCCAGCTCGAGATCATCGATGAGCTCGCGTGGGTCACCACTGGATCTAACGATGCCCTGCAACCGTTTTTCGAGGCCAATAATTACGCCACCATCGATACCACTGAAAATACCCTTACTGTAAAAGGCGCTGAAAATATCCCCCTTAAATTCTTCCTGGCGAAGCCCGGCAATTTCTTTGCCACGCTCTTCAGTACCAGCAGCAGTGAGGATTTCAGCCAGGCATGGCAATCCATTCCCGGCGTTCTGGAATCGGCCTCCCAATCATTCCCCTCCGAAGAGGCTATCTTCGAAGCTGCGAAGATCCCCTATATCGTTCCTGCCCTGAGAGAAACGGCCGCCATCCTGCAATCGCCTCCCGGCGCCGGCCATGCACTCATCCAGCCCACCGATATCAAAGGCATCATCCATAGCCATAGCAAATGGAGCGATGGCTCCAATACCCTCGAAGAAATGGCCCGCGCCTGCATCGCGCTCGGTTACGAGTACCTGGTGATCAGCGATCACAGCAAGAGCGCCTTCTATGCCAACGGCCTCAACGAAGAGCGCATCCATGCGCAACATCAGGAGATCGATGAGCTCAATGCCAAACTCGCGCCATTCCGCATCTTCAAAAGCATCGAGTGCGATATCCTCAACGATGGCTCCCTCGATTATTCCGACAATATCCTTTCCACTTTCGACCTCGTGATCGCCTCTGTGCATTCCAACCTCAAAATGACGGAAGAGAAGGCCATGATGCGCCTCCTCAATGCCATCAGGAATCCTTACACCACCATTCTCGGTCATATGACGGGGCGTCTTTTGCTCAGTCGCCCGGGTTATCCCGTCAATCACCAGCAGATCATCGAGGCTTGCGCCGAGCACCAGGTAGTGCTCGAGATCAATGCGCATCCGCGTCGTCTCGATATCGACTGGCGCTTCATCCAAGCCGCTATGCAGCAAAACGTGCTCCTCTCTGTAGATCCTGATGCGCATACCATCGATGGATATGCGGACTGTCGCTATGGTGTTCTTGCCGCGCAGAAAGGCGGCCTCACCCGCAATATGAATCTTAGCAGCTTTACACGTACAGAGCTTGAGAATTATCTCGCTGCCCGCAAATCGCGGCTCGGGGTATGACGCGGCTCGGGGTATGAAAATGCCGGCTGTGAAACGAACCGGCACTTATGAATGTATGATGGGCTTTGGTGGGGAAAGATGAGGGGTTGGGAATTCTACTCAACTTCTTCGCTTACGTTTGCAAGGCCGGATTTTCATACCCCTCGCCGCATGGGCACCCGGAATGTGCAGCAGATGATTTACTCATGCACCTGAGCTTTACCGGCGCTGGTTCGATATATGGGAACTTAGTACGGTACATGTGATGATCAAGCGGGAATCCCTGTCTAAAAAAGGCGAAAACAGTGATATCCAAGTGCCATCCAAGTGCTACCTCCCGTTTAAAACAGGCCAAAACAGTGCTGCACTAGTACTAACCAAGTACTACAGACCCATTTCGGGAATACTTACTATGCCCGGTGGAAGATGCAGAAAATGCCTGTTTCGCCCTGTACACTGCCGGGCCTTACTCTTTTGAAGGATCAGTTTTCCATTGATTGAATTCTGGCGGAGGGCTTCTACTGCGTGGGTATTGCAGCATCGAAGATAGCCTGCAGCTCCTCAGGACCGGTAAGCGTATTGCCCTGAACAGAGATGCCATTCCCTGTTATCGATCCATTGTAAGAAAAAGTTTCAGTATCCCACACAACTATCACTCATGCGCATTTCCAATATTTTTCTTTCTTCCCCTACTAAAAAATAAGAAATAAAATGGACAACTGCCATTACTCCCGCTGACGCACCTTTCCCCCTCCTTCCCCTTCATCTGTGAAGCACTGTGAGGGCCAGTAGGGAAAGTGAAAATGTGAACCAAATGTGTTGCACGTCCCGGGACATCCAGCAAAGGGATATGAAAAGCTGGCCTCTGAAACGTAAGCGAAGAAGCTCAATTATATTCCACCGCCCCATCCAACCAACCCACAGCTCAAAAAAATACCACTGCGGTGGTTCGTTTCAGCAGACAGCGTTCAAATCCCTTTGCGAAAAAAATTAATTAGACGTTCTCAGCACTGGTAATTTCACATAGAACACTGTCCCCTCGCCCTCAACGGTGCTGAACCAGATCTCCCCCCTCGCTTGTTCAACGATGCCTTTGCTCATGGCAAGTCCCAGCCCTGTGCCACTTGATTTAGTAGTGAAGTTGGGCGTGAAGATCTTGGATCTTGTTTGTTCGGGGATCCCTTCACCATTGTCCGATACTGCAATGACGATATGATCGCCATCGAGTTGCTCCTTCATGCGAACAATGCGGAGATCATGACTGGAAGCGGCTTCCAGCGCGTTCTGCATCAGGTTGGTGAATAAGCGGTTGAGTTGTGTTTTGTCGGCGAACACCATCACTTTGGAGGGAACGGGCTCCCAGGCGAAGTCGAGGTTTTCGGTGGCCGAGTATAAAGATGAGAGAGAGTAAAGCAGCTCGTGCAGGTCGAACACTTCATTGCGTGGGTTGCCGATATTGGCGAACTGCGAGAAGTCGGAAGCGATCTTGCTGAGGTGATCGATCTGTTCTACCAGTGTGCGGGCCACATTGCCGGTCATGGTCTTGACATCGGGAGAGTTATTATCGATCGCTTTTTGGAGATATTGGATGCTCAGCTTCATGGGGGTGAGTGGGTTCTTGATCTCATGGGCTACCTGCCGCGCCATTTGTCTCCAGGCGCCTTCGCGTTCACTTTTGGCAAGGGCGTCGGCACTCTCTTCCAGTTTCAGCACCATTTTATTGTATTCTTTTACGAGTACCCCGATCTCATCGTTACGCTTCCATTCTATCTCCTGGTTCACCTGGCGGAGATTGATATCCCGCATTTTCTGAGTGATGATGGTGAAAGAAGAAGTGATACGGTTGGTGATGAACACCGCGATGGCGCCGGATATCAGGAAGATGAATGCATTCAGGGTGATGATGGTGACCAGGAAATTCGAGATCTCCTGTTTCAGTTCTCCTTGCGTACTGTAAGAAGGGATATTGAGGTAGGCGACGGCATTACCATAATCGTCCCGGACGGGGCTGTAAATACTGAGGTAGTTTATTTTCCCCACCTGTTCGTCCGTGACGGTCTGTACCTGGTTGAGGTTGTGCAGCCGGAAATACGCCAGGGGGTTCATTTTCTCGCTGAGCACACCACGATAATAGATATCGGCATGTGAGCTCACTTTGAGATCACCGAGGGTATCGTAGAGGTTCACATCGGTACCGTGGATCTCGGAGATCTCGCCCATCAGGTCTTTCATCTCGTCGTTGAACCCTGGTTCATAAAGCATCACGCCATCATTGAAAATGCTATGGTCGATGATCTTCTTTTTCACTTCATTTCCCATGATCTGGAT
>JAGIAP010000208.1 GCA_017744805.1 Chitinophagaceae bacterium
CTCTTACGGGCAATGCCACCAGCGGGATCTTGGTATTGGCGAGTGAATAGATACCAGGGTACAATAACCTGTCTGCCCTTACTTCATCTTTCTGGTACCTGTTATTCAACCTGGCGCCCCCACCTGTCAGCACTATATTCAACCTGTCCGCTACTTTCTTGTTGTATCGCAGGAGGAAGTCGGAGTTGATCTCTTGTGCAAAAATGTTCTGTGTGCGGAACATACCATCCACAAATTTCTGAGAGCCCATGGGCCTGCGCTGTGTGCGCTGCTCAGAATAATAGTCGATGGCAGAGCGGATCATCAGGCTCAGCTCTTTGGTGAAATTGTAAGTGGCCTGTACATTCCCTATCAATCCATTCCTGTTGGAAGTGTTCAACATTTCATACGACTGCATATACGGGTTATCCAGCAATGAGCTGAAAGGCCTTGTCTGCTCGATGCCTTCCCTGCCAGGCACCCAATAATCCCTGAACCAGTCGATATTCATATTGGGCGTAAGGCCCCTGATGAAGTACATGATGGTTTGGTTATTGTAACCAGTGGTGGGAAGATTATCGGCTGTTTTGCTGGTGTAGTTCACTTTCGCAGCAACAGTGAGCTTATCGGTCATCTTATGATTGACGGAGAAAGAAAGTGTATTACGCTTATAACCGGTATTGGGAATGATCCAATGGTTATTGAGATTGGTATAGGAAAGACGGGCGGAAGAATTCTTGTTGCCGCCATCCAGTGAAATAGTATTCACGAAGGTGTTGGCGTTATCGAAGAAATCTTTCCTGGCATCGGGATAGGCCACCCAGGGAGTTCTGGTGGTCCCTTTTGTGCGGGTAACAGGATCATACTGGTAGTAGGATTGTCCGTTGAATTTAGGCCCCCAGGCAGAGCTGGTGCTACGCGTGCTGGGGCCATCCTCTGAATCGTTATAGGAGTACCAGGTATTTTGTGCAGCGCCACCCTGACCGTATTCGTATTGATAATCGGGCCAGCGGTTGATGGTCTCTACGCTGTAATTGGAATTGAGGGTAACACCGATACCGCGTGTATTCGATTTACCGGATTTGGTGGTGATGATCAAAGCGCCATTGGCACCACGGGCACCGTACAATGCAGCAGCGCCGGGCCCTTTGAGGAAGGTTACGCTTTCGATATCTTCTGAGTTGATATCGTTCAGGCCCGTACCAAAGTCTACCGGTGATTCATTTTGCAGATAAGAACCACTACCAGTTCCGGTCATCCTGCCACCTGCCCCGTTGATCACTACACCATCCACTACGATGAGCGCGTTATCGTTCATGCCAAGGCTTTTATCGCCACGGAAAGAGATACGGTTGGTACCAGCAGGGCCACCGCCTGATTTCAGGAGGTTGAGGCCCGCCACCTTACCGGTGAGAGCGTTGGTCCAGTTATTGCTCATGGCATCAGTGATGTCTTCGTTCCCGAGCTTGGAGACCGAGTAACCCAGCGCTTTTTCATCGCGCTTGATACCAAGGGCAGTCACTACCACACTCTCCATTTCGTTATCGCTGGTCAATAACTGGATGGAGAGCACATCGTTCTTTCCAACTTTGATCTCACGGTTCTTGTAACCAATGGCGGAGAGGATCAGTGTTTCTCCTTCACTTGCGGAGATAGTGAAGATGCCTTTTTCATCTGTAGTGGTACCGCGTGAAGTACCTTTTACAACAACACTGATGTTGGCGAGCGGCTTATTGTCAGCGGGATTGGTAACTGTACCGCTGATCTTCCTTTGCTGGGCCAGCAGGGATGTACAGACCATTAACAGAACACAGCTCATCAGCATACGCGTGAGCAGCCGTTCTGCAGCAATCGTTTTCTTGTTCATAAGCAATAAATGGTTAAGAGTTGATATTCTAAACATCATGTATAAACGCAATTTGATTCTGTCGCAAAAATCTAAACCGCATGTTACCCGAATGTTAATTCATCAATATTTCTCACAAAAAACTTTGAAATCCGAAATCTCTTAAAACATAGCACACATAAGGGTTCCAGCCGATCTCACAGACCAACCAAACCCTTTTCACTTCCAATCTTTCAGCTAGTCTCTCTACACTTTCAACAAATATTTTTCTGCAAGTTTTTTGTACGTTTCTACTTGTTCACTGATCCATGCATCGTCTTTTCCCATGGCTTCGGCCATCACGGCTGCTACCTCGGGCGCTATTCTCATGCTTTCTCTGGCATCCAATAGCAGGGCCCTCGTTCTCCTGCTCAGTACGTCTTCCACGGTCCTCGCCATTTCTTCATTCACTGCCCAAACGATCTGGGCCTTATGTATCTTCAGGCTCTCACTGATCCATACGCCGGCATCCCCGTTCATCATGGCTTTGATGCGATGTGCATCGCTCCCATAGATGGAGAATGGGTCGCTTTCATTCACGGAATTGGTATATCCGTGGATATGCATGGAGGGGGTAGCTGTTTTTCTTTTTTCCCAATTCAATTCTGCTTCGATCCTGTTCACAAGGTCCTCCCCCATCTTGCGGAAGGTTGTCCATTTTCCGCCCAGCATGGTGAACAGTTTGGAAGGGCTCACCATGATCTTATGGCTGCGCGAGATCTCTTTTGTTTTCTGGCCTTTGGTGGGTGCAGCCAGGGGTCGCAACCCGGCATACACACTGAGTACATCAGCGCGTGTGGGCTTCTCAACAAAATATTGTGAAGCGGTATCGAGGATGAAGGCAATTTCCTTTTCAAGCGCCACCGGCTCCAGCGAAGCGGTCTCAACAGGCGTATCGGTGGTGCCCACCACTACCTTATCATGCCAGGGAACGGCAAAGAGTACACGCCCATCGCTGGTTTCAGGGATCATCAATGCATGATCGGCAGGATAGAATCTCTTATCCAGCACCAGGTGCGTGCCCTGGCTGGCAGTGATGGTTTTGTGAGCTGCGGGATTATCGAGGCGAAGGATATCATCCACGAATACGCCGGTAGCATTCACTACCGCTTTCGCATTCACGGTGTATCGTTGTTTCGTTTCTGTGTCGATACATTCCACACCGGCGATCTGTTGCTGATCATTCCTGATCAGCCCATTCACCTGAATATAATTGAATGCAAGTCCGCCGTGTTCATAGATACTCTGTGCCAGGTTCACGGCCAGGCGTGAATCATCGAACTGGCCATCATGATAGAGCACACCACCGATGAGCCCATCTGTTCTTACATTGGGAAGTCTTCGGATAGTGTCTGCACGTGAAATGAAAACGGAGGAACCGAGACTGAGCCTTCCGGCGATCCAGTCGTATATTTTGAGGCCGATGGTATATTTCAGCCTGTCCCAGAAATTATAGAGGGGGATGATGAATGATTGGTTCTTCACCAGGTGCGGGGCGTTCCTGTAGAGAAGCCCTCTTTCGATACTGGCTTCGCGAACGAGTTTCACATTGCCCTGTGCGAGGTAGCGGACACCGCCGTGTACCAGTTTGGTGCTGCGGCTGGAAGTGCCTTTGGCAAAATCGGCTTGTTCCAGGAGTACGGTCTTGTAACCACGGGTGGCGGCTTCCAGAGCAATGCCGAGGCCGGTGGCTCCGCCGCCGATAATGGCGATATCCCATTGGGTGGTCCCCAACTGTTGCAGGTAAACTTTGCGGCGGGCATCATCGTGGAATGAGGGAAGATTCATCAGAGCCTGGGTTTTTAAGTTCTTTATCGTTTCCTATTTGATTTTTCGCAAATCAGAAAAACAACAAAACGAAAGTAAAATGAAACTTCGAAACCACAAAGGAAATATTACGAAACTAATTTTCCCCGGTTTTTCCACAATCCCATCCCGTTCATGATTTCATAACACTCTGATTTCTATAATATTTTACGGATATTTGTAAGTATGCATGAATAATCCTAATTTGAAGCATCCTCAATCTTTCGATGTTTCGCCAGAAAACAAGCCTCATCTATGCTGAATATTACCGAACGCCATCAACATATCCTCACCAGGCTCCAGGCAGAGGGTTCCGTAACTGTGCTGGACCTATGCCGGGAATTGAATGTTTCATCCGTAACCATTCGAAAGGACTTAAAACTCCTGGAAGACAAGAACCTGCTGTTCCGGACGCATGGCGGCGGCACCCTGCACAATCCGTACACGGTAGACAGGCCGGTGAATGAAAAGGAGAAGATCCGTTCAGCGGAAAAAACGCGTATCGCCATCGCGGGCGCTTCACTGATTGAGCCCGATGATTGTGTGATCATCGCTTCGGGCACCACGGTGCAGGCCCTGGCCAAACATATCCATCCCATCAGCTCTCTCACGGTAGTGACCGCCGCGTTGAATGTGGCGCTGGAACTGATCCGTCATCCCGAGATCGAAGTGATACAACTGGGTGGCCTGCTTCGCAAGAGCTCATCATCGGTTACAGGCCCTTACTCGGAAAAGATACTCGGCGATCTTTCCTGCAATAAATTATTCCTGGGCGTGGATGGCATCGATATCGAATTCGGGCTCACCACTACCAATGCCATGGAAGCACATCTCAACAGGAAGATGATAGAGACGGCACAGAAAACGATTGTGTTGGCCGATAGTTCCAAATTCGGCAAGCGTGGTTTCGGAAGGATCTGCGGCCTCGAAGATGTAGAGCAGATCATCACAGACAGTGGTATCTCCGAGCACACCGTCAAAACATTGCAGGGCATGGGCATTGCAGTAACGGTAGTCTGAGCGCAATTGCGTATATTTGCGCAGTGAAATTCTGGCTGGTCATATATATAAGCTTTCTCTGCTCGCTGGCTGCAAATGCCGCGCGAAAGCCGCATGAGGCCAGGCTTGCATTATCAGTGGCGGGGAGTCAAATGCCCACTTTGCAAGTAAAGAAAGCCTTCTTTGCTCCAGTCAGGAAACACCCCTTCAATCAGTCGTCAGAGACCTTCCACCGCGATAATTGCAACCGTTCCTTATCGCAAAGCAGATCAAACGGCAACGACAATATCATCAGCGGTCATACCCTTCCGTTAGCATTGATCAGTTGCGACCGCTCGCAACAGACCAGTCCCGTACTTCCGGTCTTTACCAGTACCCTGAGCCGGCTGCTCCTTTTTCCCAATCATTATTTCTGGTAGTGCATCTCGCCATATAAGCATCAGCCCCATTTACTGACACCCGAATTTTAACAGATCAAATCCTGCGAATGACGCATTTGCCTTACTTGATTATGGATCTGGCCCTGATCCTGGGAGCCGCCGCCATTGTTACTTTACTGTTCAAGAAAATGAAGCAGCCCGTAGTGCTCGGGTATATCATTGCCGGTTTCTTTGTAGGCCCGCATTTCCATTGGCTGCCCACCGTATACGAACCTTCCAATATCCAGATCTGGGCCGAGATCGGCGTGATCTTCCTCCTGTTCAGCCTCGGCCTGGAATTCAGTTTCAAAAAACTCATCAAGGTAGGCGCCCCAGCTTCCATCACCGCCGTATTTGAAGTGGTGGCCATGATCGCCCTCGGCTTCGGCACCGGGCAGTTACTGGGCTGGTCGTTCATGGACAGCCTCTTCCTGGGAGGCATCCTTTCTATTTCTTCCACCACCATCATCCTGCGCGCCTTCGATGAACTGAATGTAAAAACACAGCGATTCGCTTCCCTGGTATTCGGCGCACTGATCGTGGAAGACCTGGTGGCCATCGTATTGCTGGTATTGCTTTCCACGCTCGCCCTCAGCCAACAGTTCGCCGGCACGGATATGTTGTTATCGGTACTCAAGCTCGTCTTCTTCCTCGTGATCTGGTTTGCCGCAGGTATCTTCTTCCTGCCCACCTTCCTGAAAAAGACAAAGAAGCTGATGAATGAAGAAACCCTGCTGGTGGTATCGCTCGGGCTTTGTTTATTGATGGTATGGTTCGCCAATGCAGTGGGTTTCTCCCCTGCCCTCGGTGCCTTCATCATGGGCTCCATCCTGGCAGAGACCACACAGGCAGAAAAGATCGAGCACCTGGTGAAACCGGTGAAGGATCTCTTTGGCGCCATCTTCTTCGTGTCGGTGGGTATGATGATCGAGCCTGCGATGCTGGTACAATATGCAGGCCCTATTGCCCTGATCACCCTGATCACCATCCTGGGGAAAGTATTGAGCACCGCGTTTGGATCGCTGCTGGCGGGACAATCCCTGCAAACCTCCGTGCAAGCGGGTTTCAGCCTGGCACAGATCGGTGAGTTCTCCTTCATCATCGCCACGCTTGGCCTGGCCTTAAAAGTAACCAGCGACTTCCTCTATCCTATCGCCGTTTCAGTATCTGCCGTTACCACCCTCACCACTCCATACCTGATCCGGAGCAGTAAGCCTTTTTACAAATGGCTGGAAAGGATGCTGCCGGAAAAAGTGCTGAATGCCTTATCTGGTCCCGGTTCCAAGGCCAAGGACACTCAGTCGCTCAGTGCCTGGAACCAGGTAGTGCGCAGCACCATGCTGAACACATTCCTGCTGGGCATGCTGCTGATCTGTATCGTGATGGTAGCCGCGGAATATGCATTGCCCTATATCCGCAGCCATTACAGCGATGGCTCCTGGGTGAAATTCGCAACGGCCTTCCTCACCTTATTACTAATGCTGCCATTCCTGTACGCACTGGCCGTGCGCAACACCAATTACAATGCCTACCGCGAAGTACTGGCCAGCAACCGCTACAACGGCCGGCTCAACCTGATACATTTCTTCCGCCTCATTCTGGCGGGTAGCTTCATCGGTTTCCTGATGCACCGCTTCTTTTCCTTTGAAGCGGGAATGCTGTCCGTGTTCGTGATCGGCGTTGTGATAGCAGCTTTCAACAAGAGGATACGCAAATTCTATGATCGGATAGAAGCGCGGTTCATGCGCAATTTCAATGAGCGCGAACTGGCAGCTGCAGAAAAGAACCGTTCCGAACTGGCGCCCTGGGATGCGCATATCGCCACGCTGGAACTGCATCCGGAATCGCAGGTGATCGGTAAAACGCTGATGGAACTGCATTGGCGCGAGCAACTAGGCATCAACGTGGTGCTGATCAAACGCGGTGATCACAGCATCTCTGCGCCCGGCCGTAACGAGCGCGTATACCCCGGTGATGAGCTGTTTGTTCTGGGCAGCGATGCACAGATCAAAAGATTGCAGGCCATCATCCGCCCCATAAAGCATAGTGATGAGCAGGAAGGGCCATCCAATGTAGTGCTCCGCGATTTCGTGATCAACGAGCATTCCACCTTACTCAACAAAACGATCCGAGGGTCCGGCATCAGGGAAAAGATCAAAGGTATCGTGGTAGGTGTAGAAAGAAATGATCAGCGTATCCTCAACCCGGAGTCCTTTTTCGAGTTCCAGTTGAATGATGTGGTATTTGTGGTGGGCGATGGAAAACTGATCAATAAAATGTTGCACGAAGGATAGAGGCCGGGCTTTCGAATTGAAAGGAAACAGGAACAAAATGAAACCAAACTCCTTTTTCATATTCTTCGGTTTGCCATGATCGTGAAAGCTACCGTAAGTATCATGATCAGTTCATTCCGGCTGATTGCGTGCCGGCACCTTCGGGCTGGTTGATCTTTTTTTAGTTGTTTTGGCAGGGACTTTCTTAGGGGCAGGCGCCATCGGTACCGGGATTTCCTGCACGATTTCCGGATCTGTCCCCGTAGTGATCTCCACCGGTTCTACCGGCTGAAGCGGCGGAGCCATCACGCTTTCGGCAGGGCTGAATCCCGCAGGTATCTCGAAGTGCGATGCAGGCAGGGAGCCCGGTACAACGGATACCGCCTCAATCCGCAGCGTATCAGCCGACGCCTCTCCATTCCGTGGCCTGTCGATGATCGTTAGTCCCAACACGATCCTGTTATCATACACCATGCTCAGGGCTATATTGGAGATATACTGCGGCGGGATAGGATAATACAGGTCGGTAGCCGGCCAGATCAATACCTGCCCGCGATTCATACTGGCCACCAGCGCAGCGATCCCCTTCTCCGAAAGATCAGTGGCAATGGCCGTATGCCCTGCAATGGTACGCCTACTCCCGATCCCAGCCACCTTCGCTGTTGCGAACAATCTCTTTGCGAGGAAAGTCTTTTGCTCCAGGTCCAGCTCGTACATTTTTCCTGACTCCAGGTGTACCAATACATCTTCGATCCCTCCCATCCCTTTTCGTCCATAAGTGATCTTCAGTTTGTTCTTTCCAAAATGGACAGTAAGCGCAGCAGTGTCTTTTTCCGACTGGTAGGTATTCTCGAATAACCGGTAAACGATGGTGCCCTCGAAAGCTTGCTGTGCCTGTACTTTGGCAAATGACAGAACCAATAATAATGCAAAAAACTTTTTCATACTCTTCTGATTGACTGCTGCAAATGTACTGTGCGCAACTGTTTCAAGGTATACCTGCTTCCGGGGATAATTAAGAAGGATAACATGCTTAATTTTATGGGATCGATCCGTAAAACATCTGTTGCTGATGAAAAGAACCACCCGTACCCATAAAAGTGATCCTGCTCCTCCAAAACGATCCTATCTCTGGATACTGACCCTTGCCTTGTTCGGCATCATCCCGCTGTTGAAAAAATGCATTTCCGGGTACCGGTACAATACTGAGATCAGGCCCATCCTGGAAGGATGGCAGGAGAAGATCAGTCGCGAAGAAGGCGTGATAGAAGGTGATACCGGGAGGATCTATATGCTCACAGCCTCCGACAGTATCCGGCCAGGATACAGGTGGTACAATGGATACAGGTCTCTGCCCAATGATAGCCTGCTTTTCAGGATTCGGTTGCAGACCCCGGAAAGTAGTTATAGTTTCAGCAGGGATACCACAGTAGGCCAGGTAGTATGCATCCAGGTGGATACGAAGAACGACAGCTCCAACAATGTAAGGATCTATGGGATCTATTTCGAGCCGGGATCGGATGAGCCTCTCCGTAATAATATGAACCTGCGCAGGGCCATCATTTACGCAGGCGACACAGGCTACAGGAGTTATTTTGTGGCCGATAGTTTTGATAAGGACAGTAGCTCGGCGCAGGGCCGCCTTGCCAGGCAACGGCTTACCAGGATACAGCAGGAACTGGAAAAGAGAAAAATGGATTCCTTCTTCATTAAAACTTTTTGAGAAAACTTAATGCCGGAACATTCCGGAATACTATATTTTGGTGCCATCAAATCAATAACCATACCTTCATTTTATGTCAGACACCCATATTTTCTTCGCCAAAGGCGATAGCCCTGAAATGATCTCGGCATTTGAAAAAGCACAAAGCAGTTTCAAGTATTTCTGGCGTGAGCTCTCCTGGGAATACCGGAGGATAGTTCCCGGCCTCGATCTCGCTTGCGTGAAAGTGGCCTTTACCCAGGAGTTTCCCGGGCAGGACGAGCCCGTTGTAGAGCATATGTGGATCAACGAGGTGAACTTCGACGGAGAGATCATCTCCGGCACCCTGATCAATCAACCCAATGAGCTCACCAATATCGACAATGGGGATGCTGTTAGCATTCCGCTGAACCAGATCAGCGACTGGCTCTTTGCCATCGAAGGCAAAACCTACGGAGGCTTCACCATCCATGCCATGCGCTCTATGATGGAGCCCGAAGAGCGTGAAGAGCATGATAATGCCTGGGGACTTGAGTTCGGCGATTACAATGATATCCTGGTGGTGAACAAACAAAAGGATGCGCCGGAAAACCTGGTGGAACACCCCATGAGCAGGAATATGAAGGAAAAGATGATGGAGTTCCTCACGCAAAACCCGGAAATGATCAATAACCAGGATGAGGAAGGATACAGTTTGCTGCACCGGGAAACGATCGCTGGCAACCTCAGCTCCGTGGAAACCCTCTTGTTCATGGGCGCCGATAAACAGGCTACTACCAACCAGGGCAAAACTGCCATGGATTATGCCAGGCAACTGAATTGGGAACATATCATCCCGGTGCTGGGATAATGTAAAAGAAAACAAATGATAAAT
>JAGIAP010000209.1:0-3396 GCA_017744805.1 Chitinophagaceae bacterium
GCATATAGGTCAGATTTGTGGGATCCTGCAATTCTTTACTGGCCTTCCAAATATCTCCGAAAGAATCTGCATTGAAGGCGATATTGAGGGATCTCAATCCTGACTTCGTCTCCTTCAAAGGAAGATTGTAACTAAGCTGAATATTACTTAAACGAATATGATCTCCCCGTACTACGTTTATGTCTAGCAAATTATAGATAAAGAACACCCTGTTATCTGCTCCTGGTTCAGCATTCCAGGAGGGAACTACGGTATGTTGTTCATCACCCGGTTTCTTCCACATATTTCGCCAGTCTTCATGGTAATTGTTTTTCATAAATAAGTCGTCTACAGAAGGCTTCCTTACATGAAAACCAAACTCCATCAACAATTGAAACGATAGGGAGAACTGCTTCCATGAAAAATAATTGATGAGAGAACAATTGAACTTAGGACTGGAGGTACCGAAATATTTCAGGCTGCTGGCATCTTTTCCATTCATGGCAACATCGTTGAACAGTTCACTGAAAGAACTGGTAGGCTTTCCGTTGATTAGGTATTGCATATGTCCCTGGTTATCCAGCCCGGCGGTTCTGATGGCATTGATCCCATATAAACTTTGATCCGGGAATATCGTCTGAAGGGTCTGAACAGAATTGCCATCTCCTAACCCCATCACAGATGTCTTATTGATAAAATATCTCTTTACAAGGTCTTTTACTTTGGCCCATCTGAAAGTGGTACCCCAACTAAATTCGCCGGTCAGATTACGGGTATTGAGATACAATTCCCAGCCGTAGCCGTTCATGGCATACATATTTTTCTGTACAGTACTGGCAGGGGATTGTGTAAAATCAGCAGCTATTGGTCCATACAGGTCCCTGTTGCGCTTGATATAATAATCAAAGGTCAGGTTGATCCGGTTTTTCAACAGCCCCATGTCAAGTCTCCAGTTCATCTGAAAATATTTCTCCCAGCGCAATTCCGGGTTCGGTGGAGTATTCACCACCATCGAAGGAAATGGAATGGTTTGCTGTACAATAGCTACGGGCTCGGCAGTTTTTGTAATGTCTATATTGCCGGAAATTCCAATGGAGGAGGATAAATTCAGCGAACTGATCCAGTTCACCTTGAAGAAAGATTCCTTATCGACGGCCCATCTTCCGGCAATACTCCAGAGTGGATTCCAACGATCGTTGGCCTTCCTTCCGATGATATTGGCGCCATCTTTACGAAGGGAACCACTGATTAGGTATTTCCTGTTGTACTCATAACTGGCAGCGAGCAATGTAGATATCCCCCGATCTTCCAGTTTTTTCAGTTCGGAGATGGTACTTGCACCCAGCGCTTGATTGAGCCAGGTAGCAGCTATCATCGGAAATTGAGAAAAAGTTGAATTGAAATCTACCAGGGTTTGTATCAATGGATCTTCACTGTATCCGAGTAATATAGACCCATTCCTGGTACTTACCGACCGGTTGAGATCGAATGACCCCATCAGGTGTACGTTATGACGATCATTGAAGGTTCTTTCAAACTCTCCGATCGAGCGAAAATTCAGAGCTGATAATCTATTATTTGTGAAACTGACAATATCCCCGATGGGAACCAGTCTTTCCACATTCATAGTAGTTCTGTTTATCCTGGTGAAAAGATTGATGATATTCCTTGTAAAATAGCTAAACTCATTGCGTACTGCTTTTGCTTCTTCATTTTGTTGAAAGGAGTTCATCTCCACTCGAAAATTCAAGCCCTTCAGCGGCCGGAATTGAATAGTTCCTCTAAAGCTATAGGCATTGCTGGAATTTTTTGTGAAGTCATTCTTCCAGTCTTCCAGTGGATAATAAAGATAATCCAGCAGTTTACCTCCTCCCAGCGTATCCAGCACCGATTTGGCTGCCCGGGTTGCATAACTGGTTGCCACACCATTGCTGTCCTTCAATTGCAAATAAGGAAAAACCGGATAGAAAGCATAAGGCAAATTAATACTCTGGAACTCTGGCGCCCCTGACTGCCCTTTCGATGATGTATAATCGCCTCCTATTTCAATATCAAGTTTAGGTGATATCTTGAACTTGTTGCCAAAATTGAAAGTGGTCCTGCTCGATCGGGCCTGAGTTCTGTTTCTATCGCTGAAGTGACTTCCACTTAGATTCCAGGCGATATTATTACTCCCTCCAGAGAAATTCAACGAATAGGTTTGCTGGAAAGGATGCACGTAGATATACTTATCCCATTCAGACCTGCTGTCGATGGTTTTCAGGTAATCGATCGCTTTTGCAGAATCCGCTGAAGAGATCTTATTAAAATACCGGTTTCTCAATACTTCAACAACCGGGTTCTCCCCCACACCAGGATTGTTGTTGTAAATGCCGGATGATTTGCTTTCAAAAGCAATCAACTGATCGATATATTCCGGCGTAGTCAGTAAAGGCAATTTGCCCAGATTGGGTTTATCGGTATAGGAAAATGTAGTACTTAGGCTGATACTGGTCTTCTGATTGAACTTCCCTTTTTTCAGGTTGATAACGATCACTCCATTGCCTCCTTTTGCACCCCATATGCTGGTGGCAGAAGCGTCTTTCAATAAGATGATCGACTCCACATCATTTGGATTTATATTATCGATATCACCCGTGTAAGGGAAATTATCAACGATGATCAACGGGTCAGTAGGGCCATTGATCGTATTCCATCCCCTGATGCTCATATTCAACACACTTCTCGGATTGCCGGAAGCTTTGGAAGGTCCGGTCTTGTTCTGGAACTGAAGGCCGTTGGTCATACCACGCAAACGGTCCAGGATATTCGGGCCTACCCGCTCCTGCAGCATTTTTTCTGTGATTACTTCCACTGAACCTGCCATTTCATTGGGCCGCAGCTTTTGGTAACCCGTATTGATGACCACTTCCACATTGTCCATACTCTTGTCCACGGGTTTGAGCTTTATCCTTATCTCAGCAGTACTTACTTTCAGTTTGAGCACTTCATGATCCACATAGGAGATTTGCAGACTATCTCCGATCTCAGCTTCGAGGGAGAACTTACCTTTAGCGTCTGTGAAATCATGGGTATTCCTGGTCAGGTCTATGACCGTTGCCCCAGCCAGCGGAATACCGTCTTTTCCTGTAACCAAACCTGTGACCCTGATCAGCGGCGATACGGTCAGTGCTGGTTCCGTAGCGGGCATCGGGGCTTTCATCTCTTTTCGATTGATGGTAATAGTGGTATTCCTGATAGAAAAACCCAGGGGTTGATCTTTCAATAAAAGGGAAAGAAAATCGGCCACGCTTGAATTCCTGGCTTTTACAGTTACCGGACTGGTAGCTTCCAGCAGTTTTTTTTCATAGAAGAACATGAATCCCGTTTGTTCTTCTACCATTTTGAAAACTTTCACCAGTGGAGCATTCTCCACGT
>JAGIAP010000209.1:3406-9864 GCA_017744805.1 Chitinophagaceae bacterium
CGGTTTGAGAAATGCCGGCTGCACTCAGTTGCAAACAGCCGATGATCATGAAAAAAGCAGTGAGCTTCATAACCAGTAGTTTTGGTTGTCTTGCGATAAAGGCATGGGATCGCCCTTTACCGCAAATGCAGTTTAATTCCATAGATTTGTGGAAGTTGGTTTTGGTTCCTACAATTAATTACCTGATTGAAGAGGATCGGATCCGGCTATCACTCCAGGCGCAGGTGAGATGGCGCCTGGATATTTATTTCCGGATTTAGTTAAATGGTTAGATGGTATGATTCATTAGGCAATTTTGTTTGGCTTGAACAAGAAGCGTTGGTTATTATTGGACGATGATCAGCTTTCTGCCTTCCAGCTTGAATTTCAGCTCCATTTGATCGAGTATCGACAGCACATCAGTCAATACCAGGTCTCTTCCTACCTTTCCGCTGAATACCTTATTGGGTACATTGCCTTCATACACCACTTCAATATCATACCATCGCTGCAACTGCCTCATCACTTCCTTCAGGTCTGCATCTTCAAAATTGAAATACCCTTTTCTCCAGGCCATTACTTTATCAAGATTAGCATGTTCCTTCAATTGCACCTGCTGATCGCTGGAAACAATTACCTGCTGCCCGGGTTTTAGGATCAGGTCTTTCTTCACCTGTTGGCTCTTCCTGAATGGTTCCACCACGGCCCTGATACTACCTTCGGTCAAGGTGGTGCGAATGGCCTCTTCATCTTCATAAGCATTCACATTGAATGCCGTGCCCAGCACTTCCACATCCAACTGGTCATTCACTTTAACCCGGAAAGGTTTGGTAGCATTCTTTACAACTTCAAAATAGGCTTCGCCTGTAATGAAGACCGTCCGTTCTTTTCCGGTGAAAGCTGTTGGATAGGTAATGGAGGAAGCTGCATTCAACCATACCCTGGAGCCGTCGGGCAATTGCATCCGGAACTGTCTTCCTCTTGGTGTGGTCATCTTATTGTATTTGGCTTCAGCGGCTGCACTGGCGTCATAACTGAGCTGCCCGTTCTTCAGGGTTACTTTGGTGCCTTCCTGTTCTGCTACCAGCCCGTTGCCCAGCGAATCCACCACTACCTGCCTGCCATCGCTGAGGGTAAGGACAGCGCCGTCCTTTCCTGGTGCGATCACCGGCTGCACTTCCTGAGCCAGCTCTTTCACTGGCTTCCCCGGCTGACGGCTCAGGTACCACCAGTAACCTGCCATACTGATCAACAACACGGCTGCTGCATATTTGAACCAGTTCCGATTGATACGGCGTACAGGCATTGTTGTTGTGAAGGATTCATCATCTACCTGCATCACTTTGCTGATCAACTGATCATAGTTACGAACCTGAAACCGGGGCTGAGTTTCATGTTCTGCCATTTCATCGGCCATCGCTTCTTTCAAATCATCAGCATCCGTATCCATAGCAGCAGAGAGCTGCTGTAGCTCAGCTTCCGATATCGATCCCTCGTAATACTTACGTATAAGGTTTTGAAGAAAGGAACGTTCCATATTTATAAGAAAATTGACAGATCCAAAAGGGCTATTGCCAGGAAAACTTTTTTTTACCAGCGCATGAACAGGATGGCCAGCATCCAGAAGCCGCGTGCAGAAAGGAATTCGCGGATATTCTTCTGGGCTTCGGTCAGAGAGGCTTTTACCGTATTGACGGAAATGTTCAGCTCTTCAGCGATCTCGGCGATCTTCAGGCCTTCTTCCCTGGCCATTTGCCAGATCCTCCGGCGCTTATCGGGAAGCGAGGCAACCGCTTCCGCCACATTTCGTTTGAGCTCATTGTAAGCCACTTCATCGGTATGCGTCCACTCATCCGCAGGACCGATCACGCGCAGGGCCTTTTGTTCGATGCCTTTTCTTTTGAGGAAATTGAATGCCTCATTGCTGGCCACACGATAGATCCAGGCTGAAGGATTTTGAATGTCGGGAAGCTGATAGCGGCTCAACCAGATACGGATAAAACTGTTCTGTACCAGCTCTTCCGCGGCCGTTTCAGATTTGGTGATGCCAGTAAGAAAGGAATGTAATCGAGGGCCGAACTGATAGAATAAGTCGCTGAAAGCGGCTTCATCGCCGGAGGCTATACGCTGGAACAGGGTAAGCAGATCGTATGTTTGGTTGGCTTGCAAGAGCGATTTTTAGCAGTGAATCGGCAACTAAAATAGAAAAATAAAATCATTACGGAGTAAATAAAAGAAAAGGATGCGCTTTAAAAGCACATCCTTCCTATTAACCTTAACCATGTAAGAAAGAAAACCTTAATCCTTATATATCTCGATCTCAACCTTTCCATCTGCTGTAATGGTTCCGCGGTACATCCCTTCCGTATTGAAAGGCATGGCCACATTACCATTCTTATCCAGTGCGATCAGTCCACCGTCTCCACCCAGCTTGCCCACTTTCCCGATCACTGATTTGCCGGCCTCATTTACGTTATACCCTTTGTATTCCATCATGGCCGCCAGATCATGGGCCACTACGGAGCGGATATAGAATTCACCCCAACCTGTACACGAGATCCCAACAGCCCCGTTGGCATAAGTGCCTGCGCCGATGATGGGCGAATCACCTACACGGCCATATTTCTTATTGGTCATGCCACCGGTACTGGTGCCTGCTGCGATATTGCCGTTCTGATCCAGCACCACACAGCCGACAGTTCCGAATTTATTATCCACGTTGATGGTGCCTGCTTTATGATAGCTATGATCGAGCTTTGCTTTCTGCTCATCTTCTTTGATGGCTTGTTGCAATTGTTTCCATCGCTCTTCGGTACGGAAGTATTCAGGTTTCACGATCTCGAGTCCGGCTTCTTTCGCAAATTGTTCAGCGCCGGCGCCCACCATCATCACATGTTCCGATCTTTCCATCACAGCTCTTGCCGCCGAGATGGGGTGTTTCAGTGTTCTTACCCCGGCTACTGCGCCTGCCTGCAAAGTAGCGCCATTCATAATACTGGCGTCGAGCTCGTTCTTTCCATCGTGGGTGAACACAGCGCCCTTGCCAGCATTGAAAAGGGGATTGTCTTCCAGCACTTTGATGGCTGCTTCCACTGCATCGAGAGCTGGCGATCCAGATTTCCATTTTGCGTATCCTGCTTCCAGCGCCTGTTGCAGGCCTTTTTTGTAAGCAGCTTCTTTCTCAGCGGTCATTTTACTTTTAAGGATAGTGCCGGCGCCACCATGCACCACAATCACGTATTTGTCCATGGGGCTTTGTTGCCATTCGCCTTTATCCACCCACCACCAATACCATTTGCCGCCTTTGGCTTTGTTGATATCAAAATCGGAAACGGAAAACGCGCCGGCGCCAGCTTCACTGCCCTGGATCTCATACACGCGGATGGCTTTCTTACCCGCCATCCATTGTAATGGGGCTTCTGCTTTCACGCGTTCCGGAGCAGCGGCAGCGTCAGTGATAAGGAAACAGGCTTTGCCTTCACCGATCACTTTGGCATTACCGTTCTCATCGATGCAAACGGCAGTCCGCTCATCGGGAGCAATGCCCTTCGGGAAAGTTTTCCAGTCGTTGATGATCCGGCTCAGGAAAGTGATATGCCTGCCCTGACGTCTGCGTTGCGAATAGTGTTGATCAGTAAGTACATTTTTCAGGTAAGGAGGTTGCAGGAAATCATTATTGTAGAGTGTGACATCCTTATCGAAAGGATCCATGGTGATCTCAGAAGTGGCGCTGCCGGTCTCGCCGCTGTAATAGAATCCGCTGAGTACAGCGCATCCGGCGCTGGTCCCACCAACCGGCACCTTCTTTACATTGAGCAGGTAATTGATGGCTTCCGAAGTTTTGGTGTTTTTCCAGAAGTTCATGTAATTGCTCTGATCGCCGCCGGTGATGAAAAGCATTTCGGCATTGCGGATGGTATTGGCCACTTTATCATCATTGGCCACGTTCCGGGAATCGATGAGCAGGGTTTCCACCGAGTTCACTTTACCCAGTTTGGCGATATCGTCGTTGTAAAGATAATCTCCTGAAGCGCGTATCACCACTACATCTCCTCCCCCGCTTCTGTCGATCATCCATTTGAAAGCAGCATCCACATTGCCTCCGCCTCCGACCAGTGCAACCCCGCCCTTTGTGGACGTGGTCACATCGGCCGGATCCCCGGTCAGCTTCAGGGAAGGGTTTTTCGATTGGGCATATAGGTTACACATCAGCAGCATCCCTGCTGCAGTCTGCAATATCGTTTTCTTGAAACAGCATTCCATGATCAATAAAAGGGGTTTTGTTTCAGATTGGTATTCACACGAAGTTCCGAGTTGGGTATCGGCCATCTGTATTGTGCCTTTGAAGGCGGCAGGTTTACGGCGCCCAGTGCATTCACGGCATCTTCCGGCAGCCTGGTGATGGGCAGGTTCCATCTTCTCAGATCATGATGGCGATGGCCTTCAAAAGCCAGCTCCTTGAACCTTTCCTTTTCCAGCGCATCCATCAGCGCTGTTTTATCGGCAAAGCTTTGATCCGTATATCCGCTGATACGCATCTTTCGGAGATTGTTCAGATCATCTTTTCCCAGTCCCAACTGGTTATCCTGAGCATAGGCCTCAGAACGGATCAGGTACATTTCGCCGGTGCGGAATAATTTGATATCAACCAGGTTGCGATTGGTAGGATTGTTATTGGTGTACTTGATCACCACATTGGGCGTTCTGTTGGCTGCAACCCTCCCCGGATCGATAACGATATAGGAAGAGAACCTGATATCATTGAGCTGATCAAACAGGTTAGTGAGCTCATAAGAGGCTGCATAATACACTTTAGAACCGGCAGGATCAGTAAGGAATGTTTCCTGTGTATACAAATTACCCAACGGGGCATCAAGATCGGAAGCCACTCTTTTCAATTTCCAGATCACTTCAGCTGCGGCTTCGTTATGCCAAATTTTCGGGAAATCGGTCCGCGAAGCGAGGGGTTTGGCATTGATCACTTCCGTGGCATATTTGATGGCATTGGGCCAGTTCTTTTCATAGAGGGCCACACGAGCCTGTATAGCCGAAACGGCCAGCCTGGTGATGCGGGTATTATCGTCGAAGCTGGCAGGGATCAGATCCTTTGCAGCAGTAAGATCGGCATTGATCTTTGCCATCGTGGCGCTAAAGCTGAGGCGTGCAGGTCTGCTGATCTCAGACTTTTCCATAAAGGGAACACCCATGGAGTCTGCCACATAGCCGGAAGCAAAATTCCTGATCAATTCAAAATGGCAATAAGCGCGGATGGCGAGTAATTCGCCTTTGTACTGGGTCTTCAATGCAGTTTCCTCACCGGCAAGGGTGGGGATCCCATCTATTATCGCCAGTATACGGTTCACCCTGTCGATTCCAACATAGTTATCGAACCAGGCATCATGTTCAAAACTACCATCATATTGCCAGCGGTAAGTAGCTACACCACTACCGGTGGTGTTCTCAGTAGGGAGCATCACTTCGTCCGTGATACGGGTAGTATAAAAGATACTGCTATAGTAGTTCAGGGCATTGTATGCCCCCAGCAATCCCACATTCAGGTCTTTCACAGTCCGGAATGCATTTTTGGGATCGATACTGTCCGAAGGTTTCAGATCCAGTTTCTTGTTACAGGAACTGAGCATCAGCAAAATGGCCACTGCTCCCGGAAGAATATTTTTATAGAAAGATATTGTTGTCATGGTCATTGGGATTAGAAGTTAACATTAAGACCCAGTACAAAAGTCCTTGGTGCGGGATAACTGAATCTCGCATACTCATTACCGTTCTCAGGATCGAATCCGCGCCATTTGGTCCAGGTAAGCAGGTTCTGTCCCTGCAGATTCACCTGAACGCCTGAAATGAATTTCCATTTGCTGAGCAGGGATTTGGGAAGATTGTACCCGATATTGACATTCCTCAGTCGCACATAGGAAGCATCCTGGATATCCCTGGAAGTGAATGTGCGGGAAGCGGAGATCCTGGGAAGAATGGCATCATCACCAGGCTTCTTCCAGCGATTGTACAGCAATCTTACAGACTGGTTACTGGTGATGAAACTGGGGTTCTCATTGAAATAGTCTTCATTGTTGTACCGCATCACTTTGGCGCTGAAGGAGAAGAGGGCATTGAAGTAGAAATCTTTCCAGGTGAGCCCGGTATTGAAACCGCCAGTGATCACTGGGATATAGGTGCCAAACTCCGCCACACTGAGAGTGGCCGCGTTATAGTTGGTAGTGATCTGTCCATCGGGCGTATAGTATTGAGGGTCGCCATTGTCCCTGTTCACACCTGCCCATTTAGGCGCATAATGAGAACCGTAAGGAAGTCCCACCCTGATGATACCGGTATACTGGAATTCGAACTCTTCGGCGCCGCCCAGATCCAATACCACGTTCTTATTATATCCCATATTGCCACCAACCGTCCAGGTAAGATCCTTTGTTTTCACCACATCCGCCTGCAGATCGATCTCAACGCCG
>JAGIAP010000020.1 GCA_017744805.1 Chitinophagaceae bacterium
CCCTACCAGTACATCATCTGCCATGGGGCAACCGCCGATGCCTTTGAGGGCGCCGTCGAAGCGGAGACAACCGGCCTGTAAAGCCGCGTCTACCTTGGGCTTCCAGTTGACGGGGGTGGAATGCAGGTGCACCCCGATCTCGGTATCTGGTAAGGACCGGATCAGATGTCTTGTAATAGTGCCTACCTGGTCTGGTGTGGCCAGGCCTACGGTATCGGCCAGGGAAATAATGGTAACGCCCAGTTCCACCAGTTGCTCGGCCCATTTGAACACGATCTCTTCACTCCAGGGATCACCGTAAGGATTGCCGAAACCCATGGAGAGGTACACCACCAGTTTCTTGCGTTTGCGGATACAGAGTTGCTGAATGCCGTACACGGTTTCCAGCGATTCTTTGATGGAGCTATTGGTATTGCGTTGCTGGAATGTTTCGGACACGGAGAAGGGGAAGCCGAGGAATTTGACGGCATCGTATTCAACAGCATCGATAGCGCCGCGGATATTGGCCACGATGGCCAGCAGTTTGGTATCGGTATCCCGCCAGTCGAGCTGAGGTATCACGAACCTGGTATCTGCCATTTGGGGAATGGCTTTGGGGGATACGAAGGATCCGAAATCGAGGGTCTGGAAACCTACGCGGAGCAAGGTATTCAGGTATTCGATCTTCTGTTCAACCGGGATGATCACGGGCCAGCCTTGCATGGCGTCGCGTGGACATTCTACGAGGTGCACTGTTGACATGGATGCTAATGATTTATTTTTCGGACTACTTGTTCAGCATACGTTGCTTCATGGCTTCATACAGGATCATACCCGTGGCCACGGACACGTTGAGCGATTCAAACTCTCCTGCCATCGGGATCTTGAAGATGCTGTCGCTGATCTTGAGCAGGCCAGAGAAAACACCTTTGTCCTCACTACCGGCAATGATACAACAGGGCTCACGGTATTCCAGTTCAAATACGGTCTCATTGGCGGTCATTTCGGAAGCGTATACTTTGATACCGTTGAGATGCAAGGTATCTACGGCTTTCATGAGGCTGTTAACGCGGCATACATGGATCTTTTCCAATGCGCCTGCCGAGCTCTTGATGGCTTCTTCATTGAGGGCCCCCACTCCTTTGTCCGGAATGATGATGGCCTGAGCGCCGCAGCAGACGGCCGTTCTGGCGATGGCGCCGATATTGCGCACATCGGTAACACCGTCCAGCATCACCATCAGGGGCGTTTCGCCAGCGCTCACCACATGGTCGATCACCTGCTGGAGGTCCATATATTGAACCAGTGCTGCAATAGCGATCGTACCCTGGTGATTGGCCTTGGTGAATGAATTCAGTTTTTCAGGGGGCACCTGTTGGATCGGGATATTGTTCTCCCGGGCTACCTGCCGGATCTTCACAATGGCATCGCCATTGACGCCAGGCTGAAAGAGTATCTTATCGATGGCCCTTCCGGCCTCGATGGCTTCAATGATCGGCTGCCGGCCGATGATCAGTTGCGATTTCTTGATGCCGGGCCCCTGTCTTCTTTTAAATCCTTCCATCTGCGATCATGAGTTTTATTTTGAGGATGGCGGCTACAGACATGGAATCTGTGATGCGGCCGTCTTCCACCATTTTATATGCTTCTTCAAAAGGTAATCTGATAACCTGTAATTGTTCGGTCTCTTCCGGACAGGCGGTTTGTTGGGTGAGGTTCCTGGCCAGGTAAGTTACTGCATATTCATCAGTAACGGAGTTGGACAAGTGCATTTCCAGGATCTTTTCCATGGAACCGGCCACCAGTCCGGTCTCTTCCAGGAGCTCCCTGTGTGCGGATAGCTCCGGATCGGTGCCTTCAGGTGCGCCCCCTTCGGGTATCTCCCAACTGTACTGGTTGAGGGTGAAACGATACTGGCCCACCAGGTAAGTATGGAGCTCCTCATCCAGTGGAACTACGCCCACGGCTGTATTCCTGAACCCCACTTTACCGTAAATGCCATCGCCTCCGGAAGGGTTGATCACCTTGAACTCGGTGACCCGGATCCAGGGATTGATGTATTTCTCTTCCGAGGAAAGGATCTTCCAGGGATTGTCGGATTGATTCATGGCGCAAAAGTAGTGAAGATTCTGCGGGAAGCGGGCCAATATCGCTTCAATTCCGTTTTTATGCGGTCCTGCATAATATTACATCGGTTGAATTTTTAAGGCCTATCCCCTTTGCAACGGTATATCTTCAGCCATTGTCATCCAGCGAAGGTCTGTTCCGCTATTCCGGGAATGCCGGACAGACCGGAAATCCAACGTACCCACCCTCCGTTTCAGATTTCCCCTATCATTCATCCATCAAAGTCATCATGTTGCCGGTACCTACGGGAGCGGGTAATTCATTCTATTAACAAACCAATGATCCGATCAATGAAAAGAGGAATTCAAACCAACAGGTTTCTTGGGGTAGTACTTGCTTTTGCAGCAATATTATCCGCTTGCAGTAAGAAAAAAGATCAAACGACTTCTGAGGGCGGAACGAACAAACCGGAGATAGCCGCTTTCAATCCGGCGAGAGGCATACCGGGCACAGTGGTCACCATCACAGGCAATAATTTCGGATCCACCATTGCCGGTAACAAGATCAGATTTGCAGGCAGCAATGCAGATGCAGAGGTCACCAGCGCAGCCTCTAAAGAGATCAAGGTGAAGGTGCCTGCCGACGCCACAACAGGCAAGATCAGCCTCACGGTTGAAAATGAATCCGTAAATACAGCCACCGATTTCACCGTCGATCCCATCCCCACTTCCATTACCAGCTTCAATCCCAAACAAGGTCCGTTCGGAACAGTTGTTACCCTTACCGGTGTCAACTTCGCTACCGATGCCAGGGTAAAGATCAATGGACTGGCATGTACCATCATCAGGCAAAGCGCTACGGAGATCGTTATTGAGATCCCCGTAAATACAACGCTCAGCGCACATAAGATCCGGATTGAATCAGGAACGGATGTAATGGAAACCGCAGAGAATTTCACGGTTACAGCAGCAGGAGCCTATGCCAACTGGGAGTACAAGAATGTAAAACTGATAGACCAGGCGGATGCCGGAGCATTTCAATGGGGCACTTCATTTGTATTGGATAACAAAATCTATTGGGGGTTTTCCAAAATGTTCTTCAATCAAACCAAGTCGGAATACGCTGTATATGATCCGGTAGCACAACCCAATTTCTGGTCCACACTGTCGGATGCCCCTGCTGACATGGTTCCTGCCGATGCACAGAATCTCCGGGCCTTAGTATTTAACGGAAAAGTGTATATGGGAACAGGTTTGGTAAATGGTACCCGCTCAGATAAATGGTGGGAATTTCATCCGGCCACCAATACTGCCACCGCCATGAAAAATTTGCCACAAGCAGTGAGCGGTGCCGTTCCATTTGTACTGAACAGCAATATCTATGTAGGGTTCGGAAGCACCAACCAGCAACTCTACAAGCTGGATCCTACCGCTGCCGGAGGGTTCGGCACTTGGATCATCTATGGCAACGCCGCGCCCTTTGCTGAACTGAATACAGGTAGCGCCATCGTTATCGGTAACAGAGCATACATGGGAATGGTCTTACCGGCGGTTGGACAAGTAAGAAAAGCATTTTACAAATATTCTGATGCCCAGACCTACGAAAGAATGACGGACTTCCCTGAAACTTCTCAAACCACTTACACACCTTCATTCACCATTGACAACAAAGGGTATTTCGTAATTGGAAAGAATGTTTGGGAGTATACTCCTGATGCAAACGGAGGTAGCTGGCGGGCTGTGATCGCACAAGCCAATGCTCCTGTCATAATCCAGGCTGCCGTATTGGAAGTAAATGGACAAAGAGTTGTATATGGCTGGACTTCCTCCGGGTGGCTCTATGAGTTCAAATTCAATTGATCGAAAAAATCAGTTACAAAAAATGAAAAGCCCCTCCAGATGAAGGGGCTTTTCATTTTTTGTTCGCCGACAAAAATTATTTGATACCGAAGGCTTTCTTCACTTTAGGAACAAAATCCAGTTTTTCCCAGGTGAAGAGCTCTACTTTTTTCTTGATGGTTTTACCGCCAGGAGTGCTGAATGTTTTTTCCACCACTTCAGGTTTGCGGCCCATATGCCCATAAGCTGCAGTTTCGCTATAGATAGGATTGCGCAGTTTCAGGCGTTGTTCGATGAAGTAAGGGCGCATATCGAAGAGCTCGGAAACGATCCTGGCGATCTGTCCGTCTGTCTTCTTCACTTTGCTGGTTCCATAAGTATTGATGTAAAGGCCCATTGGCTGAGCTACACCGATAGCGTATGAAACCTGAACCAGTACTTCGTCGCAAACACCGGCAGCAACCAGGTTCTTGGCGATATGGCGTGTTGCATAAGCAGCAGAACGGTCAACTTTGGAAGGATCTTTTCCGCTGAAAGCACCACCACCGTGAGCACCTTTACCACCATAGGTATCAACGATGATCTTACGGCCTGTGAGACCAGTGTCTCCGTGTGGCCCGCCGATCACGAATTTACCAGTGGGGTTGATATGGTACTTGATCTTACCTGCAAACAGGTGAGCGTATTTCTTGTATTTTTCTTTTACACGTGGGATGAGGATATTGATCATATCCTTCTTGATCTTCTCAGCCATCTTCGCTTCAGTATCGAAGTCGTCATGCTGGGTAGAGATCACGATAGCGTCTATACGAACGGGTTTGTTGTTATCGTCGTATTCGAGGGTAACCTGGCTCTTTGCATCGGGGCGCAGATACTTGATCTGTTTTCCTTCGCGACGGAGCACTGCCAGTTCCAACAACAGCTTATGTGCCAGGTCAAGCGCCAGTGGCATATAATCTTCTGTTTCGTTGGTGGCATAACCGAACATCATGCCCTGGTCACCAGCGCCTTGTTCTTCTTTCTTCTTCCTGTCCACACCCTGATTGATATCTGATGACTGCTCATGGATGGCAGAGAGCACACCGCATGAATGAGCTTCAAACATGTATTCGCTTTTGGTGTAACCGATCTTGCGGATCACTCCTCTTGCAATTTCCTGAACATCCAGGTAAGCGGAAGATTTCACTTCGCCGGCCAATACCACTTGTCCGGTAGTTACCAGGGTTTCGCAGGCCACTTTGGATTGAGGATCGAATGCGAGGAAATTATCGATCAACGCGTCAGATATCTGGTCGGCTACTTTATCAGGATGGCCTTCAGACACACTCTCAGAAGTAAATAAGTAAGGCATGATGAATTATTAGTTAGTAAGGCGCAAATATAAGCGCCGTCATTAAATTTTGGAATAAATTATTCTCACTCTCATCTTTTTGGTGGGGTGACTTCCGCCTCCCACTACTACCCTTCCGAAGGCCAGCGGTTCATTCACATAGATCCTTGGCATCACCAGCTTGGTTCCGGTAGGTGTTTCCAGGTACGGCTGCGTATAGTAAGGAGCATAGATACGAAGGGTCTTGTAAAGAGGAAGTCCCTTGGTTACCCCTCCCTGCATATAGCGGGAAAGATTGAATACATAGCTGGTCCTGGAACTGATATAGGAACCACCGAGATTGGCCAAATCATAATAGTTGGGCCCTGATCCGGTATAGCTGAAGTCGTTACGGAGCGTGAAGGAGCTATCGCCGGTTGCATTCACTGCGTTGACGAACATGGTAGGCACAGGCGTATAGATATCATCCATCTGGGAAGGTATCTTTTCGATGATCAGCTCAGCCCTGTGGATCACACGGCTCACGGTCTTGAAAGTGTCCAGGCCTTTGATCTGTACGGTTGCGTAAGATCCGGGGGCGCTGGTGATGTACACTTTATCATCGTCCGGGTTATTGTTATTCAGGTAAGCCAGGTAATTGCCTCCGGGGGTCTTCTTGATCAGGTTGGCAGTTTGCTGGTCGTACACTTTGAAATAAGGAGAGATGGTATCTACCTGACCATTCACGGTTACACGGGCATAGACCGTAAGCCTGGTGCCATCACCGAGCAAATTGAAATAAGCCAACCCATTCTTGGTGGGTGATGCTGCGCTCATTTTGATAGCGAGGCCACGGAACAACTTTGTGAAAGAGGTATCGTTCCTATATGCATTGGAGGTATCGAAATTCACCAGTTGTGTAGCAAATGCCGGGTCCATCCTGATACGAAGCTGGTTGACGGTCCTGACGGTATCCACTCCGTTGTTCACATAAAAAACGGAATCATTCAGATCCCGGATGGTATATGTTTTTGTACCACGAACACCGCCCGTGGTAGCAAAAGGAGCATGATTGAGCTTGTACAAGGTAGTATCCTGGAAGTTACCGGTAGCATTGCTCAACTGCGTCACTTCCACAGTCTGTACGGAGTTGGTATCTCCGTAAGCGGTGGAATAAGCGAGGGAGAGCACTACAGAATCCACGGTAACAGAGTCTTTGTTCACGAATGGATGGGTTCCGTAAACGGCAGATGTCAGCCCTGCATAGATATCGGCTGAAGTGGACCCGAACTCGGGATCGTTGCCGATAAGGCCCAGTGCTGCGAGATCGCCCGCATTGTAAGCCGTAGAGTCCGGATAGAGGAAATTATCCGTCACTACGTCCAGCACGGTCTCGAACGTATTTACATTATCTACTACGGGGATAAGGTCATTGCCCAGGTCAGTAGAATCAACTTTTGTACAGGAACTATAGACGAAAATGCCGGTAAGAACCGTAATAGCTGAGGCAAATAATTTCCGATTCACGCAGTGGATAGTTAAATTGTAAAGTAGGTTACAGAAATTTTGGACGCTTATTTAGCAAGGTCGGAATACAATTGTAAATAGTCTGTTAAATCAGATTCAGCATTATAGGTCAACACCTTCTTTCCCTTCACTTTACCGAATTCATCCACCAGTTTCTTATCCACTTTGTCTGCACCGAATGTGATGGCATCTGCATAGGTAGCGCCGCCTCTCATCATTCCCAGGTTACCTGCATCCTTATAAGGTTCCAGGTCTTTTTCCTTGATATTGGGATTGATATTGGCGATCTTGAGGAAATCCGCACCCAGCTTTTCCTTGAAAGTGGTATTGCCGATGGTGTAGATCATTTTGCTATGGGCGAATACAGGCTCTTTCTTGTAAGCGGTCTTTTGAAAGAGTGGGATAAGGCCTGTCATCCAGCCACTGCAATGAATGATGTCTGGCGGCCAACCGAATTTCTTTACGGTTTCCATGGCGCCTTTACAGAAGAAAACAGCCCTCAGACCATTGTCATCGTACCATTTTTCCTGCTCATCATTGAAAATATATTTGCGTTTGAAGAGGTCTTCGTTGTCGAGGAAATAAACCTGTAAGCGGGCATTGGGGAGAGAAGCAACCTTGATCTGCAGCGGGTAATCGTCATTATCGACACTCACATTGATCCCTGATAAACGTACCACCTCGTGTAAACGGTGCCTACGCTCATTGATCACACCAAACCGGGGCATAATGCAACGTACTTCATAACCATTCTCATTTGCTTTTATCGCCAAACGATTGACCGTTTCCGAAAATTCGGTCATTTCCAGGTAAGGAGACATTTCGTTGGCAATAAATAAAATTCTTTTCTTTGTCAGCATTATGATATTAATTGTTTAAGCCACCCTTGAAAAACAGGGTGCAAAGTTAAGGTTTTTTAATTAAACAAGGTTCCACAGCCGAACCGTAGCCCATAACACAAGAACGAATGATCATTATCAAGCAAGCTGCCCGTTTACAGGAATACCTGCAGCAACAAGCCGCCCGGGGCCTGGTTTCCGGGTTCGTCCCAACCATGGGAGCCCTCCACCAGGGCCATCTGAGCCTCATCGCGGAAAGCCGCAAACACGCTGGCATTACGGTTTGCAGCATATTTGTGAACCCAACCCAGTTCAATGATGCCAAAGATTTTGAGAAATACCCCAAAACACTGGAACAAGACATCCTTTTGTTGGAAAAAGGCGGCACAGATATACTTTTTTTACCATCCGTTGACGAAATGTACCCCGATGGTTTAACAAATCTTGAACATTACGAGCTTGGTTACTTAGAAACCATTTTGGAAGGAAAATTTCGGCCTGGTCATTTTCAGGGTGTCTGCCAGGTGATGTACCGGCTCCTCACACTGGTAAAACCCGATCTCCTCTTCATGGGACAGAAAGATTACCAGCAATGTATGGTTGTGAAGCGGTTATTGCAATTGATGGGGTCAAAAACGAAACTGATCCCCTCGCGTACTGTACGGGAAAGCAGTGGCCTGGCCATGAGCAGCCGCAATATGCGGCTCAGCGCTGACCAACGCGGGGAAGCCGTGGAGATCTCCACCGTATTGCACTTCATCAAAGAAAATCTTCAGAATACCCCTCTCCCCGCCCTGAAAGCGGCGGCTGTGGAAAAATTGCAGCAGGCAGGTTTTAAGGTGGATTATGTGGAAACTGCCAATGCCGATACCCTGGAGCTGGTAGAGGAATGGGATGGCAAAACTCCCCTGGTGGCCCTTATAGCCGCCTTCCTGGGTGATATCCGCTTAATCGACAATATGATCCTGACCGGATAGGATCGTTAATTGAATGTTCGTTAGTTTATTGTCAACAAACTTTTTTAGCTTGCGGCCGTTTTATTAAGGACGGTTTTCAGAAAATACCGCCAACACCTAACAACAAACCAATCGATCATGGATATCGAAGTGCTTAAATCGAAGGTACACAGGGCAGTTATTACAGAAGCAAACCTCAACTATGTGGGCAGTCTTACACTGGACGAAGACCTGATGGAAGCCGCCAATATGATTGAGAATGAAAAGATACAAGTAGTGAACGTGAACAATGGTACACGTATCGAAACATACCTCATCAGAGGCAAGAGAGGCTCAGGCGTATGCTGCCTCAATGGTCCCGCCGCCCGTCAGGGTGCCGTAGGCGACACAGTTATTATCATTTCCTACGCCAGGATGGACTTTGAAAAGGCAAAATTGTTCAAGCCCTGGATCGTATTTCCGAAGGAAGGTAATATCTTGTAAAAAAATCAGCAGGGTCTGCCTCGTATGAACAAAAAGATCAAGAGCCTTATTCAATACGCAATCATCCTGGCCCTGGTAGTATTCCTCGTTTGGTGGTCATTGGCCAGTATCAAGCCTGATCAATGGCCCATGATCAAACATTCCCTCACCAATGCCAATTACTGGTTGCTGGTTCCCGTAGTGGTGGCCTTACTGGCCAGCCACCTGAGCAGGGCCATCCGCTGGAAGATCCTGATGGAGCCGATGGGATACAAACCCAAACTCTCCAATACGTATATGGCAGTGCTGATCGGATATATGGCCAACCTGGCCGTTCCCCGTCTTGGCGAAGTGCTCAAATGCACCATACTGGCGCGTTACGAGAAAGTACCCGCCGATAAACTGGTTGGCACCATCGTGGCGGAACGCGCTTTCGATCTTGTTTGTCTCCTCATCGTAATGGTGATCACCATCGTTACCCAAACCGGGCTGATCGGTGATTATCTCTATGAAATGCTCGCCTCCACTTTCGGATCCAAGACCCGGGGATTCTCCATTGCGCGCATAGGCCTGCTGGTGGGTATACTGGTGGTGATCATTGCCGCAGCCATTTTCATTTTCAAGAGATTCAGTCATATCGGTTTCATACAAAAGATACGCAAGATCCTGGAAGGCATCTGGCAGGGCCTCACCAGTGTTCGCCTGGTCAGGAAGAAAGGCTGGTTCTTTTTCCATAGCCTCTTCATCTGGACCATGTACCTGATGAGCCTTCAAATTGGTATGTATGCGCTGGCGGAAACCTCCGACTTCGGCCTGAAAGTGTCCATGGCCGTGCTTTTCAGCGGAAGCATCGCTATGATAGTTACACCCAGCGGCATCGGCGCTTATCCTATCCTGGTATCGAAAACACTTTCTTTATACGGGCTGGACGAAGCCTATGGAAAAGCATTTGGCTGGCTGCTCTGGACCGTTCAGTTCTTCCAGCAATTACTCTGCGGAGGAATCGCATTGATACTCCTGCCCTATCTGAATAAACAAAAAGACGATCATGAAAGCACCACAGGTAATAGACACCAGGATACTCAGCCTGGAAGCAGCCAGGAAACAGGTAGCGCAATGGCGACTCCTCAGTAAGACCATTTCCTTTACCAATGGTTGTTTCGATATCCTGCACAGAGGGCATATCTTTTCCTTGTCGCAGGCCGCTATGGAAGCGGACTTCCTCATCGTTGGCCTCAATTCCGACGCTAGTTGCAAACGACTCAAAGGTCCTTCCAGACCCGTCAACGATGAACATGCCCGCGCCCTGGTGCTGGCATCGCTGATCATGGTGGATGCCGTAGTGATCTTCGAAGAGGATACCCCTCTTGAGTTGATCAAGGCACTGATGCCCGATGTATTGGTGAAGGGTGGCGACTATACCGTTGACCAGATCGCCGGCGCCAAAGAAGTGATCGCCAATGGCGGACGTGTTGCTATCAACCCTATTGTTGAAGGGTTCTCTACTACAGGCACGATTGAAAAATTAAAGGCGGGGAAATAATCAGAGCCGCCGAAGTTTTTTGTAAATTTAAGCATGAGTACGATCACATTACCCATACCAGATAATATAGACCTGGATACAAGGGATACTGTAAAATTTCTGGCAGCGAAGCTATTTGAGTCTGGCCGTTTATCCTTAGGGCAGGCCGCCGAGGTGGCTGGTCTTTCAAAGGTCGCTTTCTCTGAGATCCTGATCGATTATGGTGTTTCTTTAATCAATTATCCAGCTTCTGATATTAAAAGGGATGCCTCAAGAATATAATGTCGTAATTGCCGATACCAGTTGTTTTATTCTCCTTGATAAGATCAGAATGAGCTAGATCTGCTCCATAAACTTTTTGGACAAATAGTAACTACAAAAGAAATAGCCAACGAATTTGGGATGGGATTTCCTGCATGGATCGAGGTAAGAGAAATAACAGACTTTCACTATCAGGCAGTTCTCGAATTAGAGATTGACAAAGGCGAAGCCAGTGCGATAACTCTTGCCTGGAATTCGATTCTTCACTAATAATTCTGGATGATCAGAAAGCAAGAAGACTTGCAGAAAAGCTACATCTCAACTATACCGGCACATTAGGGATATTAGTCAGGGCAAAAGAAAGTGGCATAATTGCCCAGGTCAAACCTTTCCTTGAAAAAATTCAAGCCACCAATTTCAGACTTTCTGACACTGTCTTTTTAGAGGTATTGAAATTGACTAATGAATAATATCAAACTAAGACCTTAGCGGGGCTTACTGAATTCAGAGCCGATACATCCGCTCTACTTCCAATACTATCAATTCCATCTCCCTTTCATCGCCATTGGCATTGTAAGGTTGCTTGAGGCTGCTATTGAAGAAGAAGGCCACAGTCTGGTAGAAACGGGCGGTGAGGCCACCCTTGTATTCTTTGATGATCTCGTAACAGTTATTACCGGTTTGACGGTTGATCAGTTTCATCAACACTTTACCCTGATAGATCGAGAGGTCCGATAATGGCTGGGTGAACTCTTTCTTGAGCTCGGCCTCACGGCTCTTGATATATTTCTTTCTTTCATCCTTATCGGAAATGCCGGCCAGTTTGGAGTTGATATCATTCATGATGGCCCCGGCCCTTTTTGCGTATGGGTAAGTAACATAGATGGCATTGCGGAGCCTGGTCCATTCCTGTCTCTTTTTCCACTTTTCTTTCGGGTAAGGCGCGCGGACCCAGCACCATTCCATATAGCCTGCAGGCACCAGTTCATTATTCCTGATCATTGCGCCTACGGTAATAGTATCATTGGGCCCCAATTCGGGCCTCTGTACATTGGGAGGTAATGTAGTGGTATCTGTCGTTTGTGCCAGGGCGGTAGTGGTGGAAAATACTACCAGAACAGATACAGCCAGTGTATGTAATGATATGTTGCGAACAGGGTTCATTGCCGGTTACTAAAGTAAGACAATTCCCCCACTGCACATAGCTGCATGAGTGTTAATGATTCTTCCGGATTGCCAAAGAAATGTGAAAATTCTATCGGAGCAATTTCATTCTCCAGAGCAGGCTCATTACAAATCCGATCACCATGATCACCGTCCCGATCCAAACCAGATTGATGAAAGGAAATTGTAATACTTTCAGCCCTACAAATGGCACCATCCGGGAAGACTCTTTCACGCCGATATCGAAGTAGCCCACTTTATCCGAAGGCCCCATGGCAACCGCCATTCCCTGTGCAAACACCGTATCGATCACGTAACGGGGATGGCCATCTTCCAAATAGAAAACAGGACTGGCTTTCAACTTGCGCTGATCTCCGGTGATGACGGAGAAATTGGCCATGAAAGCGGTATCGTTAGCGTTGAATTGATGTTTCTCGTTCCGGGGGTTCACGGTTACACTGTCAAATCTCATCAGGCCGCCCGAGTAGAAAACGGTATCGCCCACTTTCACGATATGGCTTTTGAATTGAGCAGTATCAGGGCCTTCCACCATTTTATCTGCATAGCTGATATAGCTGAATACATCGCGGTGCAGGTAATGTTTGGCATCGGGGTTATTGGAGTACTGCGACTGCCCTTTCGTATTCTTGATCAGATCCGGCTTGAGGGTGAACTTCTCCTTACCATCCTTGGATTCGAAATCCACAAAGAAGAATATCTTTTTATCGTTTTTGGTAGCTGAATCCTTCGTATAGGTTACCCAGTACTTACCCATATCCATTTTTACACCCTGGTAGAGCGTCATATTCTCTACTCCTTTCTCTTTGGCTTCAGGTCCGAAATTGAGGGGATTGAGGAAGTTCTGGCTAATCACTTTCGTTTTGGAGGAAGAGATGAGCATACCTGCCACCATCAATCCAAAACCGATATGCGCCACCGAGCCGCCAGCCGCTTTCAGCTTGCCTTTGAGGCCGATGCGGATATAGGCCGCATTGGCGATCACCGCATACACGGTGGCAAAGATGCCGAGGTGGATAGCGATAAGGAATCCCATTCCATATTTATCGTAATCCACTCCACCCCAGATGCTGATGGCAGCAGCCGCGAGCAGTGCAACGATGGTAGGGATCAGTATCTTTTTACCGAATTCCTGTTTGGAGGTATTCTTGTATTTGAAGTATTGCGTAAAGGCGGTGAGCAGCCCCAGTATCACGGCCACGAACACCTGAATACGGTTGTAGGAAAATTCCCTGTCTTCCCCTACCACCCAGTTAGTTCCCAGGATCTTGTTGATCACGGGCAGCGACGTGGCGGTAATGATGAACATTCCGGAGAGGAAAAGGACGAGTGATCCGATGAACATCCAGAATTCGCGGGAATACGTGCTTTCTTCTTTTTTGATGGTCGGGATCTGTTTATATCGTTTTATATACAGGAAGATGGCGGGAAGCGAGAAGGCCGCTACAAACAGGCGTAGTTGCCAATTCATGCCCGATCCTGTGAATGCATGCACGGATGTATCCTGGAGGTCTCCACTACGGGTGAGGTAGGTGGAATACAGGATAAGGATGAAACCCAGTATGAAGAAAAAATAAGTGGGTCTGAGTGAATGGCCGGTAGCATTGAACACCAGTTGCGTATGGATGCCTGCCACCAGGATGAGCCAGGGCACCAGCGATGCGTTCTCTACAGGGTCCCATGCCCAGTAGCCACCAAAGGTGAGTGATTCGTAGGCCCATTTTGCGCCCATCATGATACCGAGGCCCAGAATACCGGCTGAGAACAGGTTCCAGGGCAGTGCGTCTTTTGTCCAGCCACCAAAATCTTTCTTCCAGAGGCCAGCGATGGCGTAGGCAAATGGAACGATGGTGGAAGCGAAACCGAGGAAGAGGATCGGCGGGTGGATCACCATCCAGTAGTTCTGGAGAAGTTGGTTGAGGCCTCGGCCATCCTTCATACTTTGTAAACTGAGATAATCTGCACGTTGGAATATCGGTGCATCCAGGAACTGGTGGCGGGTAAGCAGGAAGGGCGTGCTGCCGATCTTGAGATCGAAAATATACACTCCCAGCACCATGGTTGCCAGGCAGAGCTGCGCAAAACTGATCACGGTCATTACCGGTGCTTCCCATTTTTTGGCGGTCCTCATCAGGATCATACCGATCACACCATGCCAAACGGTCCAGAGCAGGAAGCTGCCCTCCTGTCCTTCCCAGATACTACTGATCAGGTATTTGGGCTCCAGGGAGATATCGGAGTGATTGTACGCGTAATAATATTCGAACCAGTGGTTCCAGATAACGAAGAAGATCAGTGCGAACACCACTATAACAGAAGCGAAATCGATGATGAAAGCGATACGTCCAATGCGCTTCCAACTGGCGGCAACATCAGGGATATTGGCCTGCGCACTTTTAAAATATGCAATAGTGGCAACCAGGGACGCGATCAAAGAAAGCACAACCAGGAAATGACCAAGCTGCCCGGGAAACAGGTGTTCACCGATATAGTTCATGATGTCAGTTTACTTTTGAGTGAGATTATTGTAGGCAGCTTTGGGATCATCCTTGTATTTGGATGGGCACTTGATGAGGATGCCGTCTTTGCGTGATATCTCAAAAATTTCGCCTTTCATTTTTCCTTTCAGCACAATGCGGTCGCTTTTTTCCATATCGAAAGGCTTCTCGAAATAATAGAACACAGTGGCTTTATTGCCGAGAGAGTCCCTGACGTAAAACTTGGTCAGGTTGGGATTTTTCACAGCGTCATACTCGATGGGATTGGAATAAGTACGGTCCAACTGCGTGATCACGGTTACGGTTTTACCTTCTTTCTGGCGGGCAGAAGCGAGGGTCTCATAAGTAGAGAGGTCTCCCATAAAACTGAGGAGGATCATGATACCGGCTGCAATGGCCACCAGGATGACGATATGTGTTTTTTTCATAATGCGGAACAATTCCTGCGCAAAGTTAGCTCAAAATAGCCTTCTTAGGCGGTGATTTTAAATTGCTGCTCACTTTTTAACCTGTGATAAATGGGTGCTCAGGATCAGGCAGTTAAAAGGAACGGCGGTTTCCGCTGCACTTAACAAGCCGCGAACGATTTTGTTGTGGCGTTGAAAGTTTTTTTTGAGAGAAAGCTTTCATCCCTCATTTTTTACTCCCCAACCGCCGCTTCACCAGCTCCACCCGAATCTGCAACAGCAAACACAAGGATCTGCGTTTCAAAGGATCATTCATTTTTCTTTCATCACCAAAAAATTCAAAGATCTCATGAGTAGTCCCCTACGCCTCGGATTATTTTTATTCATGTTCAGCCTATCCTTTTCCTCTTGTAAAAAAGACAAAGAAGCACCGGATGTAGTGATCAGCTCTTTTACGGACCATGGCCAGGGTGGCACCACCATTTCCATTACGGGTAGTGGCTTTTCCGATAAGATCGCAGAAAATACAGTCACCATCAATGATCAACCGGCAACCGTAACGGCCGCTACCACTACTGCACTCTCCGTTAAAGTGCCGGCTAAAGCAGGCTCCGGAAAGATCAAAGTAAGTGTGGGCGCCAAAAGCTCAGTGTCAAATAACGACTTTACCTATGATTGGGTGCATATGGTAAGCACATTGACCGGAGATGGCACCACTTCCACATTTGAACGGCCGGTAGGCCTGGCGACAGATGGCGCCGGCACTATTTACTTTGCAGACGAGTACAAGCACAAGGTCTTTAAGATCACTCCAGATGGTATCCTCAGCACCCTGGCAGGCAGCGGAACAGTCGGCTTTAAGGATGGGAACGGCGTTAACGCTCAATTTGCAGGCCCAAGCGGCGTGACCACCGACGCCAATGGCAATGTTTATGTAGCTGATCGCGGTAACCGCAGGATCCGCAAGATCACTCCCACCGGGGATGTAAGTACCTGGGCAGGTGATGGCAGCACCACGAATATGGATCTTCCTACCGGTCTTTGTTTTGATGGCGCGGGAAATATGATCGTAGCCGATCAGGCAAGATCGCATGTGATTAAGATCACCCCCAATCCTGACGGGTCTCGCACCTTTAGTACAGTAGCTGGAAGCTCACAAGGCTACGCAGATGGCAATGCAGCCACCGCCAAATTCAACTGGTTGATAGATGTAGCCGTTGATGCTAATGGAAATATCTATGTTGCAGACCAGGGAAATAGCAGGGTCCGGAAAATCACTCCTGCCGGTTATGTTACCACTATTGCAGGTAACGGCACGTCTACCCCTCTCGGGTACCCTATTGGGATCGATATAGATAGCAAAGGCAATATCTACACAGCAGATGAAGGAAATTTCAAGATCCACAAAATAACGATCACCCCCGACGGTACAGCTACGCTATCAACGATAGCGGGTATAGGTGAGTCGGGTTATGCCGATGGGCCAGCCAATACAGCTATATTCAGCAGTCCACTGGGCCTGGCCTTTGATAAAAATGGTAATATGTATATTGGCGATGGTAATAAACCCAGGATCCGAAAGATCGTATTGCAATAGCCAATATCCGTAAGGCGCATTTCTCAAAGACAGCCATTCATTCGCTGAAATAAAGAAGGCCACCAACCCATTCAACCAATCATGACATTGAACGGGAGGTGGCCCTCTGTTTTTTCAAGGCACTACTTCGGCATCAAATAAAAATCCATAAAAGGTTTATTGGTAATAAGATCTTTTGCAGCTTCCTTCATCCTTTCTATATTGATCTGACCAAGATATTTTTCAATGCTGTTCACTTCGTTCATATCATACCCATTCTGTAAACTGGCCAGCAGGATACTATGCCAGTAATCACTGGTATGGCTCATTTTGGCAATACTGGCTCTGCTTTCTGCCAGGAATTTACCCAATTCATCTTCCGTAGGGCCATCCTGGGCCAATTTAGCGATCACTGATCTCACATCCGCCACCAGCGCCTTTGCCCGTAAAGGATCGCAGGTGAAAGAAATAGTGAAGCCATATCTGGGACTGGGGTAGTTCGATTTCTGGATATTTACAGACGGCGTATAGGTAGCGCTTTCCTTTGTACGCAGGGTTTCGGTAATCCGGTATTGTAAGATGGTGCGCAACGCGTTCAGTTTTACATTTTCCCAGGGGGTGCCTTTGTAAGTACCCGGGATCACGATCTGTACCGTGGCTTTGTTCTCGAGCTCCTGCTTCACCATGATCGTTTTGTTCTGATCTGCGAAGTGGATGCCCATATCGATACCTGTTTCTTTCTTATTCAGACCGGGAAGACTGGCAATATATTTTTCCACCAGTGGTTTCATGGAATCCGGTACAAAATTTCCGGTGATCAGGAATGTAAAATCACCCGCATCGGCAAAGCGCTCTTTGAAGATCTCCACGGCGCGGGCGGGCTTCACGGCTTCCAGCCTGGCTACAGTCATCGGTTGCCTCCGCCAGTGATTATTGGTCAGGAAACTATTCACACTGTCCCCGAATATATTGCCGGGCATCTGGTAACGTTTTTCCAGTTCCAGTTTTGTATTGCGAAGCATACCTGCAATAGCAGTTTCGTTGAGCCCGGTTTGGGTGAAATAAAGGTTCATCAGTTGAAGGCATGTTTCAAAATCCTTTGTATTACTTCCACCGCTGAAGCCCTCATTGTAATCGGAAATGAATGGCTGTAGCTGCAGCATTTTCCCTGTCAGCACTTTCGATAGCGTTTCGGGGTCCATGCCGGCCACGCCTCCCTGAAGGGTAATGGGAACAGCGAGTGATGCTGCATCATAATCTTTCTGATCATAAAGGGAGGTGCCGCCATAACTGAATGCATTGATGAGTATTTTATCATCCTCGAATTGGGTGGGCTTCAGCAGTACACGGGCGCCGTTACTCAGTGTCCACTCGGTAACGTCTATCTCACTGTATTGCTTTGTATCCACAATGGTACCGGGTTTTGCCTTAGGAGCAGGCAAGCCGGATGCGGAGGCTTCTTCTTTATACGCTTCTATCTTACTGCCTTCTACTGCGGAGGCCCAGCTTTTGATATCAGCTTCGGAAGGCAAGGCTTCATTGCCATCTGCCGGAGCCAGTATGATCAGATCCTGATCAGGCATACTGAAAAAGAGTTCGATCTGTTTATCGATATCGGAAAGGGCCAGTCCGTTCAACTGCTCTCTTATAGCTTTGTTCAGGAATTCTTCAGAAGGGAACGGGGTTCTGTTCATGAACGCTTGTGCATACAGGTTAGCATATGATTCGGAGCTGACCTTTTCCCGATTATTGTATCGGTTATTCTGCGCTTCGCCCAGAGCGGTTTTGGCGCGTTTCAATTCATCATCGGTGAAGCCATGTTTCTTCACGCGGTACAATTCTGTCATCACAGCCTTGTACCCTCTTTCGATACCTCCGGGGAGGAAGGATATCTGAACCGAGGGGCCTCCCAATCCTTCAGCAACGGCACCAATACCTGCGCTGGCCTGTAAGAAAGGAGGATCGCTCTGGCGGTGCAGGTGTGCGATGCGTTTCGACAGCATATCATTGAAAAGCTGGATAGCGATGCCTTTCCTCAGGTCCTGATCTGTCATTACCTGAGTGATCTTGTCTTTGGCATACCATTGCATGGATACGGTTTTGATCTCTTCATCGCGCACCACATTGAAGGTTTTCTTTCCTGTGAGGGCAACAGGATATTCTGGCGGAGCGGGCGCATCGGCCGGCTTTACGAGGTCGCCAAATAATTGTTTGATCTGTTTTTCAACGGCATCTACATCAAATTCGCCCACCACCACAATGCCCTGGAGATCGGGCCTGTACCAGTTGTGATAGAATTTCCGCAGTACATCCGGATTGAAAGTGGTGAGTACTTCTTCGGTACCGATAGGAAGGCGTTGCACATGCCGGGCATTATTGAGCAGGATGGGTAATGTTTTTTCGCTGATACGCTCCCCTGCTCCTTTTCGCTGGCGCTTCTCTTCGAGGATAACGCCTCTTTCCGATTCGATGTCCTCATTCACCATTTCCACACCACCGGCCCAATCGCGCAGGATCTGCATACCACGGGTAAGCGAAGAAGTATCGTTTACGGGAATGTCCAGCTTATAAACGGTTTGATCGAATGCGGTGTAAGCGTTCAGGTCTGCCCCGAAGCGAACGCCCATTTTCTGCAGGGCATCAACGAGAGTGTTCTTAGGGAAGTTCTTTGTTCCCTTGAAGGCCATATGTTCAGTAAAATGCGCAAGTCCGCGCTGTTCATCGGTTTCCATCAGGGAACCGACTTTATTCACCAGCATCAGGTAAGTCTGTTGCCTGGGCTCGGCATTCTTCCTGATAAAATACGTAAGCCCGTTGGGTAGTATGCCCGTGCGTACAGCAGTATCGTTGGGTAGCGGATTCACCTTCGTTTCCTTACATGCCACGGCAAAACCGATGATCAACAGGAAACAGGCAGGCTGAAAGATCTTTTTCAAATTTCGTTTCATAATCGTCAGTATCACTTATGGATGAATATTAGATTCTTCTTCAATTTCAGACAGCATATCGATGATCCCTTCCTGTCTGATGATCACCATACCATGGCGGTCGTCCGAAATACCATCGGTGATGGCATAGGTGTAATGAGGTGTATTTCCCTGCATCACGGTAGGCATGAATTTGTACTGCACGTCTGAAGTAAACCGGCCCAGTGCCGTACCTACTTCTACAATATGGGTGGAGATGATGAAATTGCACCTGTTGAACGCATGGAACTCTTTGGAGAAGGCCAGTGTAGCGTCATAGGCATCTTTCACATTCGTTCCCTTGAACAGTTCGTCGAACATCACGAACAATCTTTTCTGCGCGGATACCTGCTCTGCGATATGCTTAACCCGCAGCACTTCCGCATAGAAATGGCTATAACCCATATTCAGGTTATCGGCCACGTTGATGGAGGTGTACAATCCTTCCATAGGGCAGAAACGCATTTCCTTTGCAGGTACGGGAAAGCCCATATGAGCGAGATATACACAAACACCGGTAGTTTTCATCAGGGTAGACTTCCCGGCCATATTGGCGCCGGTGAGGAAAATGAAATTGCTCTGCTCCCCGAAACGAATATCATTTCCTTTTGCATTGGTAATGGCAGGATGGAATCCACCTTTGATATGTAGCTCATTCCCCTTGTTCTCAAGAGCAGTGGCAAATGACAGTCCCAGTTTTTTGGCAGTATTGCCTACTGAAACATACATATCCAGTTCATACATCAATTGCAATAAGCGGGCAATGGATACATTCATTTTATTGAACAGCAGGATCTCGTAAGCGACCAGTTCACTGCCTTTGATAGCAGTTGCACTTTTGGGAACCTGTGTCAGTTTAGGATCGGAAAGAAAGGCCCTAGCTTCTTCGATGGAGGGTTTCAATACAGCAGGCGCCTCTTTGGTCCAGTCAGCTTCCAGAAAGCTACGTACGGCTGCAAAGGTTTCCAGTGTGGCAAACAATCCTTCAGTGGCCAGTTCGATCTCTTTTTTTACACCCAGCAATGCTACCAACTGCCTTCTTGTTCCGCGCAGCACAAGCTGGATGCGGCTATCGAATGGACGGTCTTTCACGAAATCTTCCATGCGTGTGAATTGCTGCGCAGTAACGGGAAATTTCAGGGATTGCCTGCTGAAGAATTCGTATATGGATGAACGTTCATTGATGGCTTTGGCTTCGGTCAACGGATGGGTGAATAATTTATCCAGCAACCGTTCGCCATCCCTGGTCCTGGTAGCATTGAACAAACTGAAGATGGAGTTCTGCTTGTATTTTCCTGAGATATTCAGGTCTTCCATCGTCTGCTGATCGGTCCGGAATTCGCCCTGTTCTGTAGAAGGCGCTGCGGCTGCGGATTGGCGGAGCATATCCAGCATGCCTTCGTTCTGAATGATCAGCATACCATGGCGATCGGCCGTAACTCCTTCTTCAAGTTTGTAGGTATAACGGGGTACGGATCCCTCCATGTAAGTGGGCATGAATACATAGCGGATATTATCGCAGCGTTTTTTCAGTTCATCCGCTGCTTCGATGATATGGGTGGACACCACAAAGAGTGTTTGCTTTTGCATGGCAAAAGCATGAGTGATGGCCACGGTACCATCTCCTGCATCTTTCACGTTGGTGCCCCTGAACAATTCATCGAAGATCACGAAGAGGTTATGCCCCTGCCGCACCTGTTCAACGATATTCTTCACACGCAATACCTCGGCGTAAAAATGGCTATGCCCCATATTGAGGTTATCGGCCAGGTTGATGGTGGTGAAGATACCGTCCCGCGAAGAGAACTGCATGGCGGCTGCCGGTACCGGAAATCCCATATGGGCCAGGTACATGCAAATGCCTATCGTTTTCATGAAGGTGGATTTACCGGCCATATTCGCACCGGTAAGGAACACTACCTGCTGCCCAGGCAATAACTCAAAGTTGTTGCCAACGGCCCCTTCCACCAATGGGTGATAAGCATTCCTGAGCAGGAGCTTGGAATTACCCTCAACAGCATCGGCAAAGGCCAGGTTCAGTTTGGCAGCTACATTGGCAACACAGTGATAGAGGTCAATCTTGTAACAATATTGCACGATCTTCATAATGGTATCGCGCATCGTGAAGCGATACAATTTATCCAGCAGGGCATTTTCCTCAAAAGATCTTTTCTTTTCAGCGGCCAGCTTCAGTACCTGTGCAAAGCCTTCCTGGCTCATGCGGTTCAGCACCTCTGCCGTATCTTTTTCCAGATCTTCATTTCCTTTAAGGATATCCGAATGAACGAAAGCGTATATGGCTGTAACGATATTGGATACGGCATTTACGCCTGCAAGCACAAACTGGTAACTGCTATCCGACCCGATAAGGGTGGAGAATTTCCGTTTCAGCGTATTGTCTTCATGGCTCAAACGGGTACGGTCATCCGAATTTTCCAGGTAATGCGCTGCAGCATCGAACCATATCGGTTCAAAAGGCAGTTTCGGTTTTCTTTGCTGGAAATGCCGGAAGATGGCGCTTCTCCGGTTGATGGCATCCCTGTCAGACAGGGGAGCGCGGAACATTTGTTCCAATAATTCCGCGCCCCCTGCTGTATGGGTCTGATTAAAGAACGCATAGATGGAAGGCTTTCCACTTTTGCTGAACACGCTGAGGTCGTTTAGCGTTTGCTGGTCTGTAATGAAGCTCATTATTTACCTCTTCTTTTGATCCACAGTAACAAACTGAATGCAAGTAGTCCGAGTGGCAGTACCCATTTGAGGAATATCTTGAAAACAGGCCACTTTCCGGGATCGTAATTAGACAGGTTATCGGTTGGGTCCTCCCTGGTCATATCGATGGGCACTTCATTGTCTGAGAGCCAGTAGAATGTAGCCAGGATCATATTGAAATTGTAAGCAGGCAGCTCATAACGTGATGCTCCCAGCTCTCCATTGCTGATCCAGTCAGCATCTCCTGTAACAAGGATCTTCTGGGTCTTTCCATTTACGGTCCTGCTGACCGCTACCGCTGTAGGGAATGCTTCACTCTTCTCTCCTGCTCCTGTATTGAGAACGGGGGTTTCATCGATGAAATTGGTGGTTTCCAATTCATTCCATGATCCTGTAGAATCAGAAGTAAGCAAAGTGGTTACCTTGAAGTCTTGTGCAGGCTTCACGGAGAGCGGGCTTGCACCAGGCATGCTCACTATCCCACTGATCTTTTTCAGTGCATCCAGGTACATGGAGAAGGCAGCGCCTTCGCTGGTGGGTTTTGCCTGCAACAGGTCCGGCTGGTATTTGGCAGTATTCTTTACAAGGATACCAGGCTCCAATTGCACGCCCAATGGCGCCAGAACGGGGTTGATGAAATCACGGCTGGCAGGCTCACCCAGCAGGATCAGGTTGCCACCTTTAGCGATATAGCGATTGATCTTCTCCAGTTCTTCGGGGCTCAATGCAGAGCGGGGCTCTGCGAGAGTAAGGATACGGATATCATCGGGCACTTCATTGGCCAGTGAAATATCCTTCATATCGAAGCCCTGGTTGATCAGCGCATAGCGGAAAGTTTTTTCCTGCGTGATCAGGTTATAACCACGATCCTGGAAAGAAGTGCTCTGACGCTCTCCATGGCCGGTTACGAAACCTACAGTGGGAAGGTCCATCACCAGGCGTTTAAAGGCAGCCGTGATCTCACGCTCAGTAGGCATCACCTGCTGATCTTCAAATACGCGCAGGAAGGTTTGTTTACCATCTCCTTTCTGCAACAGTTTTACATAACGGAATTTTTCACCGGAAAGATCAGTCTGTTGTTTGATATCGTCGTAAGGTTTGATATCGAAGTTGAAGTTCATCAGCTTTGCAATGGTATCCATACGCTGTTTCCCTGTCATATTGGGATACTGCTTATCAAACATCGGGTTGGGCACCAGTTCATAGTAGCGCTCGGTCTTCATTTTGATCCTGGGCTTGAAGCGGGTATACTGCTCAAACAATTGCCTTTCGAACATATACATGGCAGGCAGTGCGTAGAAGAAATTCTTGTCGAGCATATTGGCATAAGTAGTGATGGTAAGATCATCACTACCCAGCTTGGCAACCACATCCTGGCTGGCCTTGGTGAGGGTATTCATCTTGGTCCTCGTAACATCGTAATACCCTTTGAATACGGGTTGTGAAGTGAAATAGCCCAGACCAAATACCACTACCAGCACCACTGCATATTTGGTGAAGGATACGATGAAAGAGCTTTTATGCCTCATTGAATTCATACGGATGGCCGTGAACGCAATGAACATGGCAGCAATCAGGAGGAAGTATATTATGCGATCTGTAGTGATCATACCTGCTACAAAAGCATCCACCCTTCCGGAAATAGATAACCAGGCAGCCAGTTCACGCACGCCTTCTACATCCTGCCAGAGGCCGCGGGTATAGTTCAATACCGCCAGCAAGGCCAGCGTACCCATGGCAGACACCACCGTGTAGGAAGTGAGGGAAGACATGAACAGACCAATAGCAGCATAGGTACAGAATAACAGGAAGAGACCAAAGATGCCGCAGAGGATCACCGGGATATCCACATGTTTGATAGTGATACAGGTATGTATACCAAATACAGCCAGTACTGCCATCAGCAATAAACCGTACACTACCAGCGACAGGTATTTACCAAAGATGATCTGATTATTGGTAACGGGAGATGAATACAACATCTTGATGCTTCCGGTGCTCAGCTCACGGCTGATCACGCCCATGGTAAGCAATGGCACATACAGGTAGAGATAACTCACTACATGATTGAACACCCCTGCTGATGATGACCAGATGGTGAATGTCTGGCTCACGGGCTGCCCAAATTTATTGAAGCCCATGGTAAGGGTACGCATGAATCCATCTAAATTGGCAGTATAACCCATGCCAACCTGGAATGTAAAAACTATAAGTATCAACCAGGCCACCGGCGAATAAAACATAGCCTGTAATTCCGCCTTCGCTATTTTCCAAATGACTTTCATTTTTTTATCGGTTGTAGGGTTAGGATTGTGATTGTTTGTTCGACAATTCATTGAAGATGGCTTCCATAGAGCTCTTCTCGAGATTGATCTCTACCAGGCGCCAGCGTTTCAACTGGCTTGTTTCGATCAGTTTCTCAGCAGTATCGGGCCAGGCTGTGAAGCGCACACGCACTTTGGTGCCATCGATCTCTTCCACGCCTGTGATGCCGGGAACAGACATCAGTTCTTCCTTTGGCGGTTTGGCCATGAAGGCAACCATCATGGAATTGGGAGCGATATAGTTGTCGAATTCTTCCATGGAGCCGGAGAATACAACTGCGCCATCGTTGAGCATCCAGATATGATCACAGAGTGCCTGTACTTCCTGGAGGATATGGGTAGAAAGAATTACAGTACAGTATTCGCTGATCTCGCGGATCAGTTGTCTTACTTCCAGGATCTGATTGGGATCGAGACCGTTGGTAGGCTCATCCAGTACCACGAATTCCGGTTTATGAATGATACTTTGTGCAATACCCACGCGCTGTTTGTAACCACCAGACAGGTTCTTGATCAAGCGTTCACGCATATGCGAGAGGCCGCATTTTTCCATCACTTCATTAACGGCAGCAGGGATATCCTTATCAGGCACCAGGCGTACGCTGGCTGCATAAGCGAGGAATTCCTGCACATTGAATTCGCCTTGCAATGGTGGCTGCTGAGGCAGAAAGCCCATATGTTTTTTGGCTGCTACCGGATTTTTCTGGATATCGATCCCCTTGATGAAAACCTGTCCCCTCGTTGGTTTGATCACCCCACAAACAACGTTCATGATGGTGGATTTACCGGCGCCGTTTGCACCGAGCAAACCGAAGATCCCGCGTCTGTTCAGCTCGAGGTTGATATCACGAACAGCCCACTGCACACTATACCGGTGTGAAAGCCCTTCGATTTTTACAATTGATTCGCCCATTATTTGACTTTTTGTGTTTTTGTTGATCAAAAAGAGTCCCCTTCGCCTGTTATACACAGGCGTTTCGGAGCATATATATGATGATGGATCTATTCTATATGGGAGTCCCTCCCCTGAAAGCGATATCGGCAATACGGCCCATCCCTGACAAGCGGTGCAGCTCAACAGGTCCGCCGCTCAACATGGCCTCGTTGGAAATATCATAAAAGATCACAGTGCCATCTTCCGTGCCCACAGCCAATTCCTGCCCATCCTCACTCTGCCTCAATGCTGTGATGGATGAAGAAAGTTTATGATATAATTTGGTGGGGCCGCCAACACTCACATCGTAGTAGTACAGTCCTTTGTTATCGGAATCACCGGAGAAGAACATAAAGCTTCTCATCTTAACCGCCACAAATACGGAAGAAGGATTGAGGTATTGTTTGCCTGTGAAGGTTTGCCTCATTGCAGGCGTTTGGATATTCTGAATACCGAGAATGGTCATAAAACCGAACGGCTGTACATACACCTCACCGGTAGCCTCATCGCGCACCAGGAACACACAGTTGGTGCCAAGTATGTTTTCATCCCTGAAAGCACCGCCCCAGATATATTGGTACCCGGTCAGCGGGAAGCTCGGATTGATATAACCTGGTAATGAAGGGAAATAAGACGGTGGCGGAGGAAAGGTATCTATCTTCAGCGTACCGCCGCCCTGCAGGTTGGTAGCCAGTTTCAGGGAAATGAAGAGCAGCCTGTTATGCAGCTCATCATATGCTACAGTAAAGAAAATATTGGAAGCCCATACATCCCAGAGCTGTTTTATTTTCATACCCCCTTTGATCTCCAGGGGAATGTTCAGCCAGGGAACAGTAAAGGCGATGGGATTGGCCTGGAAGAGGCGCGCATAAAGTTTGCCATCCTCATTCTGTAAAAGGTCGGAGGTTTCATAGAACCCTGCATTCACAGGTTTCAATCCGCCTGGCGTACCTCCCGAGAAAGCTTCTTTTACAACCAGCTTTTTCTCGTAGTTCAATCCATCCAGCTCCACCGATCCCTGTCCACCCTGTTGTATCACGGCCAGCCCTCTTCCACCATTCACGAAATAATCCTTGATACGCATGGGCTTGCTGCCCAGGCTTTCGCCATTGTTCTTATCCCTGAACATGCCCAGCTGATCACGATATCCTGTAGATGTTTTGCGTACATGCGCAATTTCAGACTCCCCATCTTTTTCATACAGGATGCTCCAGCCGGTTTCATAGGGAGAGATCACATTGATCCCGTAAGGATAGCCCGAATTGAAACTGATACCGGTTTCCTTATCGATCATATAATACTGCAGGAAGAAATATCCTGATTTCGTACCGGTGAAAACAAGGTCGGCATCTTTGGAGATCAGTTTGCCATCGAGATACCATTCATGATCATAATCCGCGATGGTTTTTCCCGGTGTTTCAAATATTCTTTTAGGAGAAACGGTAACAGGTTCATCTATCACAGCTTTGAAGCCGGCCTCAAAACTGAGCTGGATGTTTACCGGGTTCCCTTTTTTGTAATCGAAATTGCTGTTGTCTTTGATGCAGGACAGCTGCAGTATCAGACCTGAAAGCAAAAGTATCCGATTGATATATCTGGTTTTCATTGTAGTCAGTTTGGTTGAATGATTAGCCGAGCAATGGAACAGTACTGAGCATATCCGCCCCATCTTCCATGAACACAGGAGTACCATTCGTTTTTTGTTCTATCAGATAATATTTGAACTGGAGCATATAGATGAGGCGCTGGTTATTGTCGTAAGGCGTCAGATCCCCTACTCCTGTCACATCCATGAACAGGCGGAATTTCTTTTCGCTATACCTGCCCATATAGTATATGTCCATATTAGAGTCCCACCAGGATGGCTTACTAACTTTTGCGGTTATACGGATCACCTTGTAGATATTATCTGTTTGTCCGGGCGTCAGTTCCTTATTGCCCGTGACCTTCAATACCAGCCTGAGATCCTTCGTATCGAGTTCCGGTGTTTTTTTCAGGGTTACCCAGGCGGTATCCTTTACTACCCCTTTTTTGAAGACCTGAGTTTGCAGGCTATAGTTGGCGGTGGTGGCATCGCCTTCTGCGGGCATGGCTTCCAACTGATATGCCTGATCTTCGGTAAGCAGCGGTCCCAGCAGCTTTACCGGCATAGCCAGTTTCACTTCATCCTTACCGGGATGGTAGAAAAAAGATAACGATACAGAGTCCCGGATACCGGAAACAAACTGCACATACCTGTTGCTTCCGTAGGTGCCTATCCCTTCTTTTTTGCAGGAAGTAAGCAGAACAAACGCTGCCAGGGTTCCTGTGAATATTGTATTGGTGAATATTTTTTTCATGAGTGTAGTGCTTCGGTACTAGAATATTTGCTCGTTCTGAGGAATAGGCAGGATAAATCGATCGTCGATCGTGATCATCTGCGTGCCACGCATCAGGTTTCGCTGAAGGCGTTTGTAAGCAAAGAATATCTGTCCCTCGGTGAGAAACTCACGACGGTATTCAGCCAGCAGTTCCTGGAAAAAGCTTTCTTCATCAGTTTGGGAAAATGTGGTGAATTTCCCTCTTGCGTTCCTCACCTGGTTCAGCACAGTGAGGGCATCATTGACCTTTCCTTCCCTGAACAAAGTTTCGCTGTAGATATAATAAACCTCACTCAACCTGATTACAGGGATGATGGTGTTCTGTGCTTTTATTTCAACATTCACAGAGCGGCTTTCCTGCCATTTCTCGGTTATTTTTCCTTTCTGGTTTTGGTTATCGGTCTGGAATTCGCTGATCAGGCCTGCTCTGTAATCCCTGTCTGATGAAGGATACCATTGGTCCACATCCGGTGTGAGCCTGTAACTATCCTGGTAGGCGGCAGAGAGATTGGCAATGAGATCTGCATCATACACCGAGAACAAAATATCATTGGCCAGTTTATTGTACCTGTTATTGCCAACAGCGGTAGCATCTACTTCCGGAGTGAACTCCCAGTATTTCAGTCTTCCATGCGGGCCGTAATTATCATACAGATATTTGGCATGTTCTTTTGCTTTGGCATAGTTGCCGGCATAGAGATATACACGCGCCAGCAATCCATGAATGGCCCCATAATTGAGGCGATGCCCCCTGAAGCCGAAGAATGCAGTGGCAGCATTGACACCCATGCCAGCGATGGTGCCCTGTAGTTTACCTGCCATACCGGTAACATTGGTGATGGTATCATTCTCTGCTACCAGCGATTGTGCTTTTTCCAGGTCGGCCGCGATCAACTCCAGCACCTCGCGGGTAGTTATCGGAGCATTCAGTTTAGCGGGATAGCCGGAAACATAGGGAATATATTTTCCGCCGGGTTCCCTTGCCGGAGCGGGTGCATAGAGACGGATCATTTCAAAGTGCATGAGTGCGCGCATGGCCAGGGCTTCTCCGATGATCATATTGCGCTCTGATCTTCCCTGGGAGAATTTATTCGCTGGCAGGGACTCGATCTCTTTGAGCAGTTTATTGCAATTGGCAATGCTATTGTATCCTTTGGTCCAGATGCCATTGATCACTGCCTGGCTGAAAGAGCTGGTTTTATCGAAGTCCTGTGCGAGGTATTTTGTATCGCTCATCTTGTCCAGCGCATATTCCTGTCCGTATGCACTATTGATGCCCCAGCTCAGGTTCTTTCCATAAAGATCGGGTTTGGCGGCTTGTACATACACACCATTCAGGGCATGACGGAATCCCAGGGCTTCGCTGAACAGTTCGGTATCTACCAACTGATCATCGGGTCTTACATCCAACCATTTCTTACAACCGGTAAGAGAAGAAATGATTACAATTAGTATGGTGATCTTTTTCATGTTCAGGAACTTTTTATAGTATGGCATTAATTGACAATTCGTAGGTTCTTGCAAAGGGGTAATTGATCCCCCGCTCCTGTCTTATGGATGAAATGATGGCGGGTTTGCCGGAATTGAGTTGAATTTTCAGCCTCGACAATCCCAATCTGGCCAGCTTTTGCTGGGGCACTTCATATCCAAGGGCAATGGCCTGGATCTGTATATAATTGTTCTTTTGGATAAAGCGGGAAGTGGGTCTTGTGATATACAACCTGTCTGCAATATCTTTCAGTGGAGTGAAATCCCCTGGCTGCCTCCAGCGTTGCTCCAATACCCTGCGATCTGCATTGGAGTTGTAGAGATCAACATTTTCAATCTTGTCTACCAGGGTATAATTGTAATCCATGGCACCGAACTGGAACATGCAGGTGGAGCTCAAGGAAATGCCTTTATACATGGCATAGAAACCAAAACCACCCTGTCCTTTCGGTGTAATATCCCCTATCACCACCTGGTCGGCGGCCGCCCATGTATAGGTAACGGTACCATCGGGACGCATATACAACTCCTTACCATCGGAAGGATTGATGCCCAGTGAACGCATGCCATAGATGGCGGAGGTGGAAGCTCCCTCAACATATTTCGTATAGGCAGTGGAGTATTGCTTTTTCAGGCCTTCATCCTGCAGTACTGCGCGTGCATCGGTAAAATCTGCAAACTGTTTGTTCACCAACTCATTATATCGTTTGAGCGAATTGGATAATTCAACAAGGGTATTTTTGTTGGAAGCCATGTTCACATTTACACTAAAGAAAAAGTCTTTCTTCCGCACCACTTCCCATTGCATCCTGAACTCGATACCACGGTTCCTGATCTTTCCCACATTGTCTTTGAAAGTAGGAAAACCTGAAGACAAGGGCATGTCTACATCATTTACCAGGTCCTCGGTCAGTTTATCATACCAGTTCACGTTAATGGACAAGCGATTTTTAAATAATCCAAGGTCCAGTATCAGATCTTTGGTTTTGGTTATCTCCCAGGTGAGTTTTGGATTTTCCATGGCTCTCAGCAATACTCCTGTTCCCGTGCTGTATTTGGATGGATCCACCACATAGGTTCCCCTGGCTGCGAAGGGAGAGAAATTGGATTTTCCCAACTGCCCGATATTACCCGTTAGCCTGATCCTGCTGAAGATGGAATTGTTTTTCAGGAAATCATAATTGTGGAAGTTGATACCACCACCCACAGACCAGAAGGGAGCAAATCTTTTTTCGGTACCAAAAGCAGAATTCCCGTCTATCCGGCCGGACAGATCTACCAGGTAGATATCCCTGTAGGTATAGTTGATGCGGGTGAAGGTGCCTATCAGGCGGGTCTTATCACCTGTATAAGTAGATTTGCGCTCCATTGCTGTGGCATAATTCGGAGAACTGAGAAAACCCGAAGGAAATCCGGCATAGTACTCATTCACCTGCGTGTACCTGGTTTCCTGGATATTCAATCCGGCGGCAAAGTTCATATTATGACCACCGAAATTGTTCACGTAGTTGGCGGAGAGATTGGTGTTCATGTAATAATTCTCAGCCCTGAGAATATTCAATTTACCTTCCAGGTTCACGTTGCTGACACCTGTTTGTGTACCTGACATCGGATCGATGAACTTATCGTTCCTCTGGTTGCTGAGTGATAACGCCAGGTCTCCCCTTAATGTCAGTTTGGGGATGGGCCTCCAGGTGATGCCTGTATTATTGGTGAGGGTCTGGATATTCTCCTTTTGGTAATTCCTGGCCATGCGCGCACTCATGCACTTTGAAATGATCCGTCTC
>JAGIAP010000210.1 GCA_017744805.1 Chitinophagaceae bacterium
GGAACAAACTCAATGAGATCGCCATCAAAATGGGCCTCAAAAAGATCACCTTCTACAATAAGTTCGACAACTCCCTCAAGATGAGCCAGATCTTTGGCAATACGCTGGAAGCCGTTGTGGGAGCCATTTACCTCGATAAAGGATTCGTCAAGACCAAGAAGTGGGTCCTGGAATGCATCATCATTCCACACCTCTACATGGAAGACCTCGAAAACCTCGAGATCAATCACAAGAATAAATTATACGGCTGGGCCAATAAGAACGGCAAGAACCTCGAATTCGAAACACTTGACGAAAGGATCGAAGGGGGCCGCAGGCTTTTCACTATCGGCGCAGTGGTAGACGGAGAGCTCCTCGCCGAAGGCAAGGCTTACAATAAGAAAGACGCCAGCCAGATAGCAGCCGCTATTGCTATCGACAAACTTGGATTGAACAAAACGGAGATCGAAGAGTGATCCGGATATAACTTCTTTTCACTATCCCCTGAGGCATACGAACAGAAAGGCCAGCATCAGCCATATCCAGGTTTTCAGTCTGTTGGGAGGTCGCATAGGCAATCGTTTTTGAATGTAGACCAGATCCACCATTCACTGAAGAGATAAGCAAGCAGGTGTTTTAGAAGGGTAACTGATTGTAAAAGTTACAATAGTTTTTTATCTTTCCATACATAATTCTATCAACACTCCGTTGGTATGTTTGGGATGAAGAAAGCAAACCAGTTTATTATCAGCGCCTTGTTTGGGCTTTTCATTCAACAGCACAAATCCTTCAGCAACCAATCTTTTCATCTCCGCCTCGATATCGGCAACCTCAAACGCGATATGGTGAATGCCTTCTCCTTTCTTCTCTACAAACTTTGCGATCACTCCATCATCGGCTGTACTTTCTAGTAATTCGATCTTTGTTTCTCCCTGGCGGAAAAATGCAGTATTCACTTTCTCCCCACTCACCTCTTCAGTTTTGTAACATTCCGTATTCAGCAATTTCTCAAACAAGGGAACTGAATTGGCGAGGCTTTTGACGGCGATACCGATATGTTCTACTTTCAACATGGCATAAGTTTTTGCGGGCCTAAAAATACCCGCATTTGAACTATTTTTGATGGCATTGGTTGATATTTAATTCTTCAATACAACGGATGCTTACACTGCCTGTATATCTCGATTACAACGCTACCACTCCCTGCGATCCCCGTGTAGTGGACACCATGCTGCCCTTCTTCACCCGGCAGTTCGGCAATGCCGCCAGCAGCACGCATGCATACGGCTGGCAGGCAGCAGAAGCGGTACAGATAGCACGCGAGCAGGTGGCTACGCTCATCCAGGCAGAGCCCGGCGAGATCTTCTTCACCTCTGGTGCCACAGAATCCGATAACCTCGCCATCAAAGGCGTATTCAGCATGTATGCCGGCAAAGGCAATCACATCATCACAGTAGCCACCGAGCACAAAGCAGTGATCGATACCTGCAGGCATCTCGAAAAGATGGGCGCCAATATCACCTACCTGCCCGTCAACAGGGAAGGCCTGATCGATCTTCAGGAGCTTGAGGCCAGTATCCGCCACGATACGATCCTTATTGCCATCATGTATGCCAACAATGAGACCGGCGTAATACAACCCATCAAACAAATAGGGGCCATCGCCAAAAAACACAATGTGATCTTCTTCACCGATGCCACGCAGGCCGCTGGAAAAATTTCCATCGATGTACAGAGGGATGATATCGATCTCCTTGCCCTGAGCGCCCACAAGTTCTATGGGCCCAAGGGCTGCGGCGCCATCTATGTAAGAAGAAAAGGGCCACGTGTAAAGCTCAGGCCACTCATCGATGGTGGAGGTCATGAGAAAGGCATCCGTAGCGGCACCCTCAATGTGCCTGGCATCGTGGGGCTTGGCAAGGCCGCCTCATTGGCCGATGCGGAAATGCTTCCGTATACTGAGCGCATCCAAAAGCTCAGGGATCATCTCGAAACCGCCTTACTACAAACAGGAAAAGTAATTCTCAACGGAAGCCCCGCCCATCGTATTCCCAATACCACCAATCTCTCTTTCCGTAACACCAACAGTGGCGTGCTCATGCGCATCTTCAGCAAAGACTTTGCTGTCAGCAGTGGCTCAGCCTGCACCAGTGCACTCATGGAGCCGAGCTACGTCCTCAAGGCCATGGGCCTCAGCGACGAGCTGGCCTACGGCAGCATCCGTTTCAGCCTCGGCAGGTTCACCACCGAAGAAGAAATAGCTTATGTTATTGAGAAACTGAAGAACATTTAAAAAGATCCATTTTATCAGACAATCGCACCTGTTCCCCATCCACCACCACCCAACAAACGCGCAGATTGCGTTTGAAACTCTTGCCTCATCAGCGTGCCCTGGCGATGGGATATGAATAAACCCGGCCTCGAAACGTAAGCGAAGAAGCCCGGCCCATTACCACAGTCCCATCCAACCAACCACAGCTCAACAGATCCCAAAATGCGCTGGTTCGTTTCGCCAGCCGGCGTTTATCATATCCCATCGCCCTCAAAAATCTAAATGGTAATATATCATTTCACAATCCCCCAGCGTTTGTACAAAATAAAAACCCTCCGTTGGGAGGGTTTTCGCTTGCAGCAGGTTTTGGTTATACAGTTACAAATAAACTCGTGAATCAAATATTTTGGATAATGGTTTATTGCTTTGGTAAAGGGGAGTAACGAATATAAACAAATTGATCCATTCACCGCGCAAACAATTTCATCTTTTCTTAATTTATACTGATAATCCCTTATTTTCGTAACATGTGGCCCGTATGCAAAAAAGAGTTCAGGCAGTTTTTCAGTAGCCTCACCGGGTATATCGCAATAGTGGTATTCCTCTTACTCAACGGATTGTTCCTTTTCGTCTTCCCAGACACTAATATCCTTGATTTTGGCTACGCTACACTTGATAAATTTTTCGAATTAGCTCCCTGGATCCTGCTTTTGCTGATCCCTGCCATCACCATGAGAAGCTTCTCCGATGAGTTCAAAGCGGGCACCTATGAAATCCTTCAGACCAAACCTTTGAGCCGATGGAAACTTGTCATGGGAAAATATACCGGCGCGTTTGGAGTGGTATTGATCGCATTGATTCCTACCATCATTTATGTAATAAGTGTTCAACAGTTGGCCTCTGAAGGGGGGATCGACCGTGGCGGTACCATTGGCGCCTATATCGGACTGATCTTCCTGGCGGCAGTATTTGTGGCCATCGGCATCTGTTGCAGCAGTTTTACCAGCAATCCCGTGGTAGCCTTCATCAGTGGTGCTTTTTTCTGCTTTATCCTGTACAGCGGTTTCAATGCTATCAGTCGTATTCCGGCACTGGAAGCGGGGGCCGACTACTATATCGAAATGCTGGGCATAGATTTCCATTACCGCAGTATCAGCAGGGGCGTGATCGATAGCCGCGATATCATTTATTTCCTCAGCGTTATCGCCCTCTTCCTTGTTGCCACCACCCGAAATTTGTTGAAGCGTTAAGCAGACCCTGAACAATGACTATGAAAAAGATCTTACAATCAAAATACTGGTGGCTCGCCTGCATCCTGGCAGTAGTGGCCATTAATTATATTGCCACACGCTTACCTGTTCGTTTAGACCTGACACAGGAAAAAAGATATACCCTTTCACCTGCCACCAAAAAACTGATCAAAGGACTGGGAGATCGTGTGACCATCACCGTTTTCCTCGATGGCGAAATGCCTGCCGGCTTCAGGAAGCTGGCCAACAGCACCCGCGAAATGCTGGCGGAATTCAAAGAGCTCTCTGCTGCCAATATCCAGTTCAGCTTCACCAAACCCGTATCGCAAGCTCTGGCGGGCGAGATCTCTTCAGACTCGCTGATGAAACTGGGGCTCCGGCCTACCAATGTGCGCGTTCGCGCCAAGGCTGGCGAAGCGGAAGAGCAACGCTATCTTTTCCCCGGCGCCCTGCTCAGTTATGATGGCAAGGTAGAAACGGTGGACCTGCTGCAAGGACAGGACATGACCGGTGGCATGCAATCCCTCAACAATGCGGAAGCCTTACTGGAATATAAATTCGCACATGCCATTCAAAAGCTCACGGCCGATAAAGTGCCCAATATCGGTTACCTCATCGGTAATGGGGAACCACTTAGCTATAATGTGTACGACCTCATTGAAAGAACGCTGAAGCCCTCATACGGCTTCGGCTTTGTGCCTATCGACAGTGTGCCCTTCATCCCCCATGAGTTCAATGCATTGCTGGTAGTGAAGCCAACCGTTCCTTTCAATGATGAACAGAAGCTCAAGCTGGATCAATACGTGATGCAGGGGGGAAAGATCATCTGGATGATCGATAAGCTCTATGCCGAAATGGATAGCCTCATGCGGAAGCAGGCCGATTTTATCGCCTACGATCGCAACCTCAACCTGCTCGATCTCCTCTTCAAATATGGTGTGCGTATCAATGGTGACCTGGTGCAGGACCTTCAGTGCGACCAGTTGCCGATGGTGGTAGGGAACTATGGTGACAAGCCGCAGATGGACCTGCAGCCCTGGCAGTACTTCCCTTTGCTCACTTCGTACAACAATAATCCTGTTTCAGGAAATATGGACCGCGTGCTGAGCATCTTCCCGAACTCGATAGATACGGTAAAAGCGCCCGGCATCACCAAAACCGTACTGCTGGCCAGTTCTGCCAACTCGAGAACATTGGCAACACCAGCCATCGTTTCCCTCAGCAGTGTAAAAACGGAGGACGATATCAAAACATTCAACCGACAACATATCCCTATTGCCGTGATGCTGGAAGGAAGGTTCACTTCTCTGTACACCAACCGACTTTCGCAGGGCGTCATGGACACGATGGCCGGATTGTACAAGCAGCCATTCCGGGCAGCTACAGCAGCAGAGAGCAAGATGGTGGTGATCGCCGATGGCGATATCGTGGCCAATGTGGTCACTCAGAAAGAAGGGCCCCTGCCCATGGGCTATAACCAGTTCACGAACTACCAGTATGCCAACAGGGACTTCTTCATCAACTGTGTGGAATACCTCGTCAACCCCAGCGGTATCCTGGATACCCGCGCCAAGAATTATACTCTCCGCCTGCTGGACCCTGCAGCGGTAGAAGAGAACAAGACCACCTGGCAACTGATCAATATTGCAGGGCCGGTGGCCATCATACTGCTTTTCGGAATGATCTGGCAGGCCATCCGGAAAAAGAAATACCAGTAAACCCGGAGCAGGGGCTGGTTTCCTATATCGGTCAAGGCCTTATCTTTGCAACCATTAATCTATTACATGACCACGGACCAGCTCACCTATCTTGTATTTGGAATAGTAATTGTTATAGCACTGGCTTTCGATCTTGGCTTACTGAGTAAGAAGAATACTCATATCACCCTTCGTAAGGCCCTGTACCAAACAATTTTCTGGGTGACCCTGGCCCTCGGTTTCTTCGCTTTCATGTGGGCAGGAGAAGGCAGGACCATCGCACTGGAATACCTCAGCGCCTACCTGATGGAATGGAGCCTGAGTATCGATAATATCTTCGTGTTCATACTTATCTTCAACTTCTTTGGCGTAAAGGATAAATTCTATGCACGCGTATTGCTCATAGGTATCCTTATGGCCATTGTTTTCCGCATCATCTTCATCACCGTTGGCATCGAACTGGTGCAAAGGTTCGAATGGCTGCTGTACATTTTTGGAGGCATCCTCGTGTACACCGGTATTTCCATGTTCAGCGCCAAACATGATGAGGAAACGGATCTCAACGATAACAGGGTGTACAAAATGCTGAAGCGGGTGCTTCCCATCACCCCACAGGACGGAGATGGCAAATGGACCCTGCGCATCGAAGGAAAAAAATATTATACCAGTTTGTTTGTGGTAGTGATCATGCTGGCCACTACCGATATCATCTTTGCCGTGGATTCCATTCCGGCGGTATTCGCCATTTCCAAGAACCCGCTGGTGATCTATACTTCCAATATTTTTGCCGTGCTGGGGTTGAGGTCGCTATTCTTCCTGCTCAAAGGAGCGGTGAACAAGTTCTCCCATCTGCAGCAAGGCATTGCTTTCGTACTTATTTTCATCGGCGCCAAAATGCTGGTGACATTCTTCGGTATACATGTTCCCATCACTATATCGTTACTGGTGATCGTGATGAGCGTTACCCTCAGTATCGTTTATTCCATTTCTGTAGCCAGTAAGGAATTGAAGGAAGAGGATGATAGACCACTGGAAGAACATACACCCGATAAGGATCTTCACTGATGCAATACTTTATTGAACATATCGCTTCGGTCATTCAGGGAACTGTGATACAGGAACGCAGGAATGACCGGATCGAGCAATTATTGACAGATAGCCGCCGGCTGATCTTTCCGAAAACCTCTCTATTTTTCGCTCTCAAAGGGCCGCGGCGCGATGGTCATACATTCATCGATTACCTCTATCATAAAGGCGTAAGGAATTTTGTGGTGAGCGAGCCCATCGATCTGACCCCATATGCAGAGGCCAATTTCGTGAAAGTGGCGGACGCCTTGCAGGCCCTGCAGAGCCTGGCTGCCTACCACCGGAGCCGCTTCACTATCCCGGTGATCGGGATCACGGGAAGCAATGGAAAGACAATCGTGAAAGAATGGCTGAATCAGCTATTGGATGTGCAGTTCGCCATCATTCGCAGCCCCAAGAGCTACAACTCGCAGATCGGAGTGCCCCTCAGCGTATGGCCGATGAACGAATCCAATGAGCTCGCCATCTTTGAAGCAGGTATTTCGAGGAAAGGAGAGATGGATAAGCTGGAAGCCATCATTCGTCCCACCATCGGCATCCTAACCAATATCGGCGAAGCCCATAGCGAAGGTTTTTCCTCCATCAAAGAAAAACTGGAAGAAAAACTGCGGTTGTTCGATAAGGTGAGTACGCTCATTTACCGCAATGATCAGGACCTGGTAGAAGAGACCGTTCAGCAAATGCAGGCCGGCAGGAATATCCGGCTCTTCGGTTGGGGAGGAAGGAAAGAGGGAGCCCTCGCCATCAGCGGGATTGAAAAGACCCCGGGTAATACCATTATCACCGCTCAATACAAAGGCGAAACGCAACGGATAGTGATACCGTTCACCGATGAGGCCAGTATCGAGAATGCCATGCACTGCTGGTGCACGGCCCTGCTGCTCAACCAGGACATGCAAAAACTGCAACAGCAATTGCTCCTGCTCACCCGTGTGGCCATGAGACTGGAAATGAAGACCGGCATCAATAATTGCACAATTATCAACGACAGCTACAGTGCGGATCTCAGCTCCTTCACCATCGCATTGGATTTCTTATCACAACAAGCCCAGCACGATCGCAGGACTGTGATCCTCACCGATATCCCCGAAAGCGGAAAACAGGAGAACGAACTCTATGCAGAAGTGGCCAGCGCCATGCAACAAAGGAAAGTGAACAGGTTGATCGGTATCGGAGAGACCATTCATCACCACCAGGCTGCTTTCGAAGCGGCCGGCATAAAGGAGCTTTTGTTCTTCCCTACAGTTGATGCCTTCAAAAAGGATTTCCCTCATATCCTGTTCCGGGATGAGACCATCCTTCTGAAAGGTGCCCGTGTATTCGAGCTGGAAGAGATCGACCGGCTATTGGAACAGAAAGTGCATCAAACCGTCCTGGAGATCGACCTCAATGCGGTTGGCCATAATCTCAAACAATACCAGCAATTGCTTCGCCCCGAAACAAAATTGATGGCCATGGTGAAGGCCTTTGCCTATGGCAGCGGTAGTTTTGAAGTGGCGAACGTGTTGCAATTCCATAAGATCGATTACCTGGCTGTGGCTTATGCCGATGAAGGCGTTGAGCTCCGAAAGGGCGGCATCAACCTGCCGGTGATGGTGATGAATGTAGATCCATCCACCTTCGATGTGCTGGTGCAATACAACCTGGAACCGGATCTCTATGCCCCGGAGCTACTGCATGCTTTCGAGGCTTATCTCAGGCGCGAGGGTATCCAACAGTTCCCCGTGCATATAGAACTGGAAACCGGCATGAACAGGCTCGGCTTCTCCGAATACCAATTGCCGGTTTTGCTGGAGTCTTTGCGCAGCAAGCTTTTCAAGGTGCAAAGCGTATTCAGCCATTTGGCCGCCAGTGAAGATCCTCAACAGGACGACTATACGAAAAAGCAGGCAGATCGCTTTCATGGCATGGTGAGCAAACTGCAGCAAATACTGCCCTATCCATTCATCAGACATATATCAAATTCGGCGGGTATCAGTCGTCACCCGGAACTACAGTTGGATATGGTCCGGCTGGGCATCGGTCTGTACGGCATCGACAGCGGCAATACCCACTTGCTTCAGTTGCAGGAGGTGAGCACCCTTAAGAGCACCATCGCCCAGATCAAACACCTGGAAGAAGGGGAGACCGTAAGTTATGGCCGCAAGGGTGTGGTTACCCGCAAAACCACCATCGCTACTATCAGGATCGGGTATGCAGACGGCTATCCCCGCAGCCTCAGCACCGGCGTGGGTAAAATTTGGGTGAACGGCCATCTGGCGCCCGTGATGGGGATCGTTTGTATGGACATGACCATGATCGATATCACTGATATCCCTCAAGTGGCCGTGGGAGATGAAGTAGTGCTCTTCGGTAAGCAATTGCCGGTGGAACAGGTGGCGCACTGGGCACAGACCATCCCTTACCAGATGTTGACCGGCATCTCCCAAAGAGTGAAACGGGTTTACTTCCAGGATTGATCCATGCCGGGCAAATTGCCTTTTAACAAAACTTTTTCTCCTTAATTCGACAATCAGGATGTGCTTTTGCTCTGGGAACTCCGACTGATAACTATTATCTTTGATTTCCTAAAAAATCTAGTACAGTGAAGATCAGAACTGTAGTATTAACGATCCTAGCGATCATCGTCATAGACCAGGCTTTGAAGATTTGGGTGAAGACCAGCATGACTTACGGTTGGAACGGACAGATCTACCTGCTCGGCAATTGGTTCCGCTTGTTCTTTATCGAAAATGAAGGTATGGCATGGGGATGGAAATTCGGCGGCAACTTCGGTAAGCTGGCATTGACCCTCTTCAGATTGGTAGCTGTGATCTTTGGTGTATTCTATATCAGGAATATTGTCAAAAGGAAATATCATCGGGGCTTCATCATCTGCGTGGCCATGATCTTTGCCGGCGCATTGGGAAACCTGATCGACTCTATGTTCTATGGCCTGATCTTCTCTCCCAGTGGTGACAGCCTTCCCAATGCGATCCTCTTCCCTCCCGGTGGCGGATATGCAGGCTTCCTCCATGGTAAAGTGGTGGACATGCTCTATGTTCCCATCATCGAGAACAAAACAATGCCAAACTGGATCCCTTTCTGGGGCGGTGAAACATTCACCTTCTTTTCACCCATCTTCAATATTGCTGATGCCAGCATTTCAGTGGGTGTGATCGTGATCCTGTTGTTCCAACGCCGTTTCTTCAAGAAGAGCCCCGAAACTGAGGAGCATCCTACCATTCTCGATCCCGTAAAACCTAACGATACTGTTCAGATATCTTAAGCAGCGCTGATCAATCGATACAACGAATAAAAAATGGTGCCATCGATATGGCACCATTTTCTTTTTTGTTATTTGTAAAACTTAGACTGCGTATTATTAACGATCAATATCCCGTATTTGTTTTGAGCATCTGCTTAGTAATTATTCTTTCCCCGATCTGTATGCGTAATGCATAGATACCGCTGCTGAGAGGATCCAGGTTGCGGAGGAAAACTTCGTTCAACCCTTCGAGTATCTGAACATTCATTTGTTTGACAGTTCTGCCATAAAGATCGATCAACTGTACGG
>JAGIAP010000211.1 GCA_017744805.1 Chitinophagaceae bacterium
ACCATTTGCAAAGGCTCGATCCTTCCTATCGCGTATATTGGCCGGAACATTATTCCGATATTCCCGCAGATCCAAACGCCTTCCGCGCCTTCCTGGAAACCGTTCAGCCAGGGGCTGCCGGGCGCCTGGATAAATTCCTGCGCGAAGCGGAATACAAATACAGAACAGGCATGCGTAAACTGGTGTTCAAGCCCGGTCGTTCTGTATGGGAATTTATTGACCTGGATGTGATACGGGGTATGTTCCGGCTCGATCTGCTTTCTTCCATGAGATCGCATATCGGAAAATATTTTCATCATCCCGGCCTCCGGCAGTTGCTTGAATTTCCCGTACTGTTCCTGGGCGCTCTTCCGGAGAACACACCTGCTTTGTACAGTCTCATGAATTATGCCGATATTCAGTTGGGCACCTGGTATCCCCGGGGCGGCATGTACAGCGTGGTAACGGGAATGTATAACCTGGCTTTGGAACTGGGCGTGGACTTCAACTTCAATGAGCCGGTCACGGGTCTCTCCACAAACAATGGTCGCATTCAGCAGGTGATCACCTCCCAGGGTAGCTATACGCCCGATGTTGTGATCGGTGCAGCAGACTATCATTTCATCGAAACACAATTATTGCCGCTTGCTGATCGCAGCTACTCCGATAAATACTGGAGCTCCCGCGTAATGGCGCCCACTTGCCTGCTCTGGTTTGTAGGGCTGGGCAAGAAGCTGAATAACCTGAGCCACCACAATCTTTTTTTCGATACGGATTTCAATCGCCATGCACAACAGATCTATTCCAGTATGGAATGGCCCGATGACCCTTTGTTCTATGTAAGTGCCCCTTCTGTGACCGATGATACCGTAGCCCCCGAAGGAGGGGAGAACCTGTTCTTCCTGGTGCCAGTGGCCGCCGGCCTCACCGGTGATGACGATGCGCTGCGAGATCGATACTTCAACAAGATCATTCAACGCTTTGAAAAGCGGATAGGGCAAACCGTTGCAGATGCTATCGTATTCAAACAATCATTTGCCGTATCCGATTTCATGCGGGAATACAATGCCTTCAAGGGAAATGCTTACGGTCTGGCCAATACGCTGAAACAAACCGCCATTCTGAAACCTTCCTGCCGTAGTAAGAAGGTCAGCAATCTTTTCTATGCCGGCCAACTTACGGTACCTGGCCCCGGTGTTCCTCCCAGTCTCATCAGTGGGGAAGTGGCAGCCAAACAAGTGTTGAAATATTTCTGAGCCGGAAAAGAAATATCTCCACAAAAGGCAGCCCCGGGCAGGAAAGTTTTGGCAGTCTTACGATCTTTTGCTTAATTGAAGAAAGAAGTTATCGCAGAAACAATGATGCACCTGTTCCATTACGTAAGTCATCAATGCAGCAAACGAACTGCAGAAACATACAGCACCTCTTTTGCTGCTGCTATCCGTTTACTGCACAAGGACCTTCGCATCCCGGTGTACAGTATCTATGGCTTTGTGAGATTTGCCGATGAGATCGTGGATAGCTTTCATCATTACGACAAGGCGTCCCTGCTCCGGGATTTTGAGCTCGATACCTGGAAGGCGATAGAGCAGGGGATCAGCCTGAATCCCATCCTGCATAGCTTTCAGCAGGTGGTCAATCATTACGATATCGATCGGGCTTTGATACGGTCATTCTTCCATAGCATGCGGATGGACCTGGACAGAAGCAGTCATGAACAACATACCTACGAGGAGTATATCTATGGCAGCGCCGAAGTGGTGGGGCTGATATGCCTGACCGTTTTCTGTGAAGGCAACCAGGCGCAATATGAAAAGCTAAGGCCTTATGCGCAATCCCTTGGTGCCGCTTTTCAGAAAGTGAATTTCCTGCGGGATATGAAAGCCGATCATCAGCAACTGCAACGTATATACTTCCCCGGTATAAACATGCGTACCTGGGATGAGCAAAACAAACTAAGGATAGAAAAAGATATACTGGCCGATTTTGAACATGCGTTCAAAGGCTTGATGCAATTGCCGCTCAAAGCCAGATTTGGAGTGTATGTGGCTTACCGTTATTATTTGTTATTGTTTAGGAAGATAAGGCGAAGCTCTCCTGCAGCGATCATGGAAAACAGGAAGTAATACTGGTGAATGAATTGGACGAGCCCATCGGAACGATGGAGAAGATAGAAGCGCATAGGAAAGCGGTACTGCACCGCGCTTTCAGTGTTTTCATTTTCAACAGTAAGGGAGAGATGTTATTGCAGCAGCGCGCCCTGAACAAATATCATAGCGCAGGACTATGGACCAATGCATGCTGTAGTCATCCTTCACCTGGCGAAGGAACAGTAGAAGCGGCACAGAGAAGATTACAGGAAGAGCTGGGATTCAATACCAGTCTCGAGAAGATCTTCCACTTCACTTACCAGACTGCTTTTGACAACGGGCTCGTAGAACATGAATTTGATCATGTGTTTGCAGGGAAGTATGAACAAAGGATCACACCCAATCCTGAAGAAGTGAAAGATATCTGTTACAAGAGCCTGGAAGATATTCAGCAATCGTTACAAACACATCCACAGAAATATACATCCTGGTTCCATATCGCCTTTCCGAAAGTGAAGGAATGGGCGGAGCGGCAAGGACTTGTTCAACCTGTAATCTGATGGTATGCACTGGCTTTCTTATTCCGGCATTTTGATTGGGACCTTCCTGACCATGGAAGGGATCACCTGGTGTACACATAAATTCGTGATGCATGGGTTTCTCTGGTGCCTGCATGAAGACCATCACCAACCTACTTCCGGTTTCTTTGAGAAGAACGATGCTTTCTTCGTGATCTTTGCCATCCCTTCTTTCCTCTGTATCCTTTTCGGTAGCCTGGATCAGGTCTACTGGCTGCAAGCTATCGGCTTTGGCATCATGGCCTATGGTGCTGCCTACTTCCTGGTGCATGATGTGATCATCCACCAGCGCTTCAAATGGTTCTCCCGATCCAACAATACTTATGTCCGCGCCATCCGCTGGGCGCACAAGATGCACCACAAACATCTTGGTAAACAGGATGGCGAAAGCTTCGGCATGTTATACGTTCACCGAAAATACTGGAACAAGGTCCGTAATGACAAAAAGCGCGCACAACAATAATCGGTTCGATTATATCATTGCGGGAGCCGGTTGTGCCGGGCTCAGCCTGGTTGTGCGGCTGCTTCAGCAAGCATCAACCTGCAACAAACGAATACTGTTGGTTGACAGAACCAATGCCAGTATGCTGAACAAGACCTGGTGCTTCTGGGAGGAAGTACCTGATATTTTCGAGCCCATCGTTCACCGGCAGTATAAGCAGTTATGGTATCACGGGAAGGGATATTCGCAATTGAGTGATATCCATCCTTACCGGTACAAGCTGATCCGGGGAGAAGACTTCCACAAATATTGCATGGACCTCATTGCCCGGTTCCACAATGTGGAAGTCCTTACCGGGGAGGTGACCGGCATGAATGGGGAAGGTGAGGAGGCACAGGTCAATATCGATGGGATAGAATACAGGGCTGACTATATCTTCAATAGTATCCTGTTTAAACAGCCTGAGCTCAAACCCAATCAGCCATACTTGTTACAGCATTTCAGGGGATGGTTCATTCAAACCACCCAACCCGTGTTTGACCCGGGGGCGGCTACCCTGATGGATTTCCGGGTGCCCCAGGAACAAGGCGCCAGTTTTGTGTACGTGATGCCGTTGTCGCCTGACAGGGCTCTGGTAGAATACACATTATTCTCTGAGAAGCTATTAAAGCCAGAGGAATATGAAAAAACGATCAGCGCTTATATCGGGGAATATTTACACAGTGAATATTCCATAACAGGAAAAGAAGATGGAGTGATCCCCATGACCAGTTATCGTTTTCCTGAAACCGATGGACGGATCATCCATATCGGAACGGCAGGTGGGCAGACCAAGCCCAGCAGTGGGTATACTTTTCAGTTCATCCAACGTCAATCCCAGATATTGGCCTCGCAGTTAGATAAGGGCGAAAGGCCTGTACCATCTGGTTTTCAGCGAACCAGGTTCCATTTCTACGATACTGTACTGTTGCGCGTACTTGCCCGGAAGGACGTTCCCGGCGAAGCCATCTTCACGCGACTCTTCAGCAGGAACAGGCTCTCCCGCGTATTACAGTTCCTGGCCAATCAAAGCAATCCTGCCGGGGAGATCCGCCTCATCAGTGCACTTCCCAAATGGCCCTTCCTGAAAGCCGCACTGAATCAGCTTTTCCGATAGCCGTCATTATTTTTTGACCGATTCGGCCTGCTTTTGGCAAGCTAATTGCTCTTAAAACCCGCGGTAATCCTGTACACTAACCGTGAAGTTGATGTCTTATGAAACACCGTTTACACGTATTCCTGGCAATATGCCTGTTGGCATGTTATCAGCTCTCTGCTCAAGTAAATTATTCCGCCAATAACCAGGTACCTGCTTACAATGGTAAGTTCATGTATGGCACCAATGGAGGTTGGTATGGGAATTCCTGGGATGATAAATCGCTTGCCGATATCGCCGCAGGCAATCCCGCTAAAAACGTAAAAGGCGTCGGCGTTAAAACACTCAGGCCGGCATTGCCCGAAGACTTCCTCGAAACATGGGGCTACGATATCCGCCTCGCCGAATTCACGCATTATGCTTCCCTCGGAATGGTTGACAATACAGTCTTTCTAAACACTGCTTCACCTGCACATAAGGACAATACAAAGTACAATGGCTGCGCTGATGAATCCGTGCTCTGGAAGAATATGTATGAGCCCATATTCGACAATGGCGCCAATGGCACGCCCGTGAACGAGAACAACTACTTCGCCCTCTATGTATACAAAACCGCCATCCGGTACAAGGGGTGGGTGAAGTTCTGGGAGATCATCAATGAGCCTGACTACGATAATGCCGGCAATGGCTGGAAACAAAAAGGCGAAGCTGGCAATTGGTGGGACAATAATCCACCGCCCTGCGATCTTCCCAATATGAAAGCACCGATCTTTCATTATATCCGCCTCCTGCGCATTGCCTACCAGGTGATCAAAACAGTGGATCCCACAGCTTACGTAACTACCGGCGGTCTCGGCTATATCAGTTTCCTGGACGCCATCCTCCGGAATACGGACAATCCCAATAACGGTACCGTTACCAGTGATTACCCGCTCAAGGGCGGAGCTTATTTTGATGTGCTCAGCTATCATAGCTACCCCATGTTCAATCTCGCTACATACACTAACGGGGCCTGGGTATACAAACGTCACTCTGATGCTGCCGTATCCGAATATATCAAGCTGAAGAATGATTTCTATGGGGTGCTCGCCAGTTATGGATATAACGGTAGTACCTATCCGAAAAAACTCTTCATCTGCACGGAGAATAATATCCCTAAGAAAACTTTCGGCACCTATATCGGGTCAGAAGAAGCCCAGAAGAATTATATTATCAAGGCCCTGGTGCAAAGCCAGAAGAACGATATCCGCCAGTATTACACTTTTGTATTGGGCGATTCCAAAACCCTGGCGGAGGCCAATGATGCATTCCAAACCATGGGGCTCTATCAAAAGCTGGAAGGCGCTGGCCCACTCACCAATGGTGGTGCCTACAAGCAACAATACAATAAGGAAGGCATTGCTTTCAAAACCACTTCGGACATACTTCGCGGGTCTGTATATGATGCTACCAGAACAGCCGCCATGCAATTACCTGCAACGGTTGATGGGGCGGCTTTCAAAGATGCTACGGGAAAATACGTGTATGTACTTTGGGCCAAAACTGTTACAGACCTGGTGGAAACACCGGCCGCAGCCTATTCCTTCCCAACGGCGCTCAGCTTATCTACCCGCATGAACAAAAGGCAATGGGATTGGACTGAATCAGCGGCAGTAACGCAGGTTGCTTCACAAAATATTGCCCTCACCGGTTCACCTGTTTTCCTGACTGAAGAAACACAAACGGTGCCTCTTCCGGAAAAGCCACCACCTACCGGGCCTGGTGAAGAAGAAGGCCCTGGCCGGGACCTGGCCTTGTCCATTTTCCCTAATCCCACTCCTGATATGGCCTATATCCGTTTCACCTTGAAAGCCCCTACCAGTGTGCGTCTTGCACTGTACACGGCAGACGGGAAATATGTAGGTATGGCCATCTCCAATGTCACTTACCAGAAAGGGACACATACGGTCCCTCTAAACCTCACGCGTAGCTTGAGTGCAGGCGTGTATATCTGCCGGTTTGAAGCTGATATCATCCTGCGGATAGAAAAACTGGTGATTGGGAGATGAGCACAATCCTGTAGTTTTGTTCTCATGTCAGGAAATATCCTTCTAATAGACGACGAGGAAAAGCTCCGCAGTCTGCTCAAACGTATCATCAGTCTCGAAGGCTTCACCGTATTTGAAGCGGCCGATCTGAGGGCTGCTGCAAAAACACTGGAGCGGGAATCGATCGATGTAGTGCTGAGCGATGTAAAACTTCCTGACGGTAGCGGGGTGGCCAATGCGGCCACCATCAAAGCAAAATATCCTTCCATCGAGATCATCCTTCTTACTGCTTACGGAAATATCCCTGACGGAGTACAGGCCATGAAGAATGGCGCATTCGATTATATCACCAAGGGAGATGATAACGAAAAGATCATTCCCCTGCTCAACCGCGCCATGGAACAGGTGCAGCTCAGAAAGCGCGTGGCGCAACTGGAGCAACAGGTAGGAAAACGATATAGCTTCAACAATATCATCGGCTCTTCCCCCCGTATCATGGAGGCCATTGCCCTGGCCCAAAAAGTGGCGCCTACCGATGCCACGGTTCTCCTGCTCGGCGAAACAGGAACTGGCAAGGAAGTGTTTGCGCAGGCCATTCACAATGGCAGCAAAAGGGCCGGCCAGCCTTTCCTGCCACTCAATTGCAGTGCCTTCACCAGGGACTTACTGGAAAGTGAGCTCTTTGGCCACAAAGCCGGAGCTTTCACGGGGGCAATGAAAGACAAAAAGGGGTTGATCGAAGAGGCCCATAACGGCACGCTCTTCCTGGATGAGATCGGAGAAATGCATATCGACCTGCAAAGCAAACTACTCCGCGTACTGGAGAGCAATGAGTTCATCAAAGTGGGAGATACAAAGCCAACAAGGGTGAATGTGCGGGTGATAGCAGCCACCAACCGCGAGCTACAGCAGGAAGTGGATGCCGGTAAATTCCGCGAAGACCTTTTCTATCGCCTCAATGTATTCACCATCAACCTGCCATCCCTCAACGAAAGAAAAGAAGATATTCCCGCCCTTGCCGCTCATTATTTATCACTCTTTGCGGCAAAGACCAATAGTCGCCTGACTGGTATGAGTAAAGAGTTCCTGCAGCAATTGCAGCAACATTCCTGGAAAGGAAATATCAGGGAGTTAAAGAACGTGATGGAACGGGCCGTGATCCTTTCGGATAGTAATGAGCTCTCTATTAGCAATCTGCCACTGGAGCTCAGGCAATCCGTAAACAATTCAGAAACCGGTCATACACTTTCAGCCTTTTCACTCGCCAGCGTGGAAAAATTGCATATCCAACGCGTGCTCAATCATACCAGGGGCAATAAGACCGAAGCTGCTAAACTACTCAATATCGGCCTTACCACTTTGTACAGGAAAATTGAGGAATACCATATTTCCTGAATTCATTATTCCATTCGTAAGCTTTTAATGGGGTTGGCCAGCGCAGCTTTCACAGATTGAATGCTCACTGTAAGTATCGCGATGAGGAATGCCAGCGATCCTGCTGTGGCATATACCGTCCAACCGATATCGGTCCTGTAGGCAAACTCCCTCAGCCAGGCATCCATCGCGTACCAGGAAACAGGAATGGCGATCACTACGGCAATAGCTACGAGCTTGAGCAGGTCGCTGGTGAGTATCCGGATAATGGTGGGCGTATTGGCGCCCAATACTTTTCTTACGCCGATCTCCCTGGTCCTGATCTGCGCCGTATAAGTGACCAGCCCCAGCAGCCCTAAGCAGGAAATGAAAATGGCGATCCCTGAAAAGATATTGTAGAGTGTGCCGGTGCGCGTTTCGGTGATATACAGGTTTTGATAAGCATCGTCGAGGAAAGAATAAACGAAAGGGAATGCCTCATTATATTTTTTCCATTCTGCTTCTGCTGCAGCAATGGCCTTAGCTGCATCCATCCCCGTTGTTTTGATATAGATCTTCGACCAGCTATTGTCCGCACTGAAATGAAAGATCGCTGGTTTGATCGCCTGGCGCAGCGATTGGAAATGGAAATCTTTCACAACGCCAATGATGGTACCCTCAGTTTTCCAAAGCCGGAACTTCTTCCCGATAGGATCCTTGATCCTCGCCGCGCGCACCGCTGTTTCATTCAATATGAAATGCGTGGAGTCTGAAACTGCACCCGTAAAATTTGCGCCTGCTACCATCTTTATCTCGAAAAATGGAATGAAGTCCTGGTTCACGGCCATTGGGCTCAACATCAGCGTCTCTCCCGTTTGCTTTCCATCCCATTCATTATCTCCTGTTTGTTCATCGTTATTGGTGATATCATTGGCAGACCAGGTGACAGCTTTGATGGCAGGGCTCTTCAGCAGCGCTGTTCTCACTGCATCGAAATGGCCGGCCATATTGTTCATGAACATGCTCAGTACATGTTCCCGGTTATAACTCACTTGTTTGGAACGGAGGAAGGATAGCTGTTTCCCAACAATGATGGTGCCGGTGATCAGGATCACTGAAAACGTGAACTGGACCACTACGAGAGCGCGACGGAACATTACATCCGTGATGCGCGAAGCTATTTTCCCTTTCAGTGCTTTCAATGGCTCGAAGGAGGAAAGTAATATGGCCGGATAGATCCCCGAAAGAAGCAATGTGCCCATGATGGTGATGCCGATCAAAGACCATACATGGAAGATCGAGAAGTCGACGGACAATTCCTTCCCTGAAATAGTATTGAACACCGGAATAAGCGCCGCTACCAACATCAGGGAAATAAGGGTGGCTGCTATGAACAATAAAGTGGTTTCTGCGATGAACTGCATGAACAATTGCCAGCGGGCAGCCCCAATGATCTTTCTCAGGCTCACTTCTTTGGCGCGTAACATGGCGCGGGCGGTGGACAGGTTCACGTAATTGACACAGGCGATGATGAGGATGAATACTGCAATGATGATAAAAATATTCACTGTGCCAATGCCTCCATCGGTCCCATCGGCATTGTGCAAATGCATTTTTTCCAATGGCAGGAAGAGGTATTCCACATCCGTGTCCTCTGGCTTCATGCGGAGATGCAGGGTACGGAGTGTGGTGGACAATTTTTTCAGATCCATCCCTGGTTTCAGCAGGAGATAGGTTTGATATCCGAAATAACTGAAATCATTATCGATATTCTTTCCATTGCCGGCATCACTGTACATTTTTTGTGCCATCAAAGACATTGGGAAGAACATATCGCCCTGGATGCTGGAGCTCTTCGGGAAATCCCTGAGGATGCCTCTCACGGTGAACTGCTCACCATTGTCGGCAGTGATCAGTTTCCCTACCGGTTCTGCATTGTCGAAATATTTTTTGGCTATGCTTTCCGTGATCAGGATGGAGTGGTTATCAGGAAACGGATGAGCCGCATCTCCTTTGATGATCGGAAAGTTGAAGAATTGGAAAAGAGAAGGATCCACATAAAATTTGTTCCGCTCCTGGAAAGTTTTTTCCCCTGCTTTGAAGAGGCTGTAATTCCCATTGTACGTGATCCGGGCAAAGTCTTCCACCCCCGGCACTTCCAAATGGGCCATCGATCCGATGGGAGCAGCAGTGGCGGTCCATAATTCACGACT
>JAGIAP010000212.1:0-3276 GCA_017744805.1 Chitinophagaceae bacterium
ATGTAACACCGGATGACAACCGCATCTCGCATTCCTATTCGTTCACCACCCGTTACTACCTCGGAGGTGCAGACGATTATGTACATCTGTCACTCGGATACGGTATCTCTCCTGACGATCGCACACAGGCCATCCAGCTCAACAACAATTACAAATTGCTGACGCATCGTATCAGCGGAGGCTACCGGTTCACACACAGGAAGCTCAATGTATTCCTGATCAATGCCGGTTATTCCCGCGTGGAGTACCTGCCGGATACAAAAGACAATCAATTCACAGCCGGGATCGGCTACCAGAGAAGATTTTAAATAATCCATCCCGTGAAAAAAAGAACCAGGAATATTTTGATCATTACAGGCATGATTGTGCTGCTACCGCTCTGGATGTGGATTGCCTGGCTATGTACGCCAAAGAAAAAGATGGTGATCGCCATCGTGGACAAAACCGAGATCAGTCGCAATGGCCAGGAACATGCATCGCTCACCTGGGTACTCAATAACGAACGATATACCAAAACCAGCAAAAGATCCTACAATGTAGGGGACGATTATTTCGGGTTCTTCCCACAGAAAGGCGAGAACTTCCGTATCAAAGGGCTGGAAAGGTTTACACCACAACAGTTAGATCAGCTCAGCACAGATGCTCAGGCTGTCTATTTCACAGATACCTACGGTGTTTACAGTAACGAATGGTATGCACAGAAAAATGTCACTGAAAGATCGGGCATTGTTTACGGTGGCATGAGCAAGGAGGATATCGGGCTCTTGCAAAGGATGAAAGACAAACATAAGCTCATCATCACGGAATTCAATACTATCGGTTCTCCAACCTCACCTGATATCCGCGGACAATTTGAGCAGATGTTTGCCATGAAATGGACCGGCTGGACAGGCAGGTATTTCGAGAGCCTGGATACCACACTGAACAAGGACCTTCCCCATTGGCTCATCAATAATTATCTCAGGGAGCATAATAATCAATGGCCATTCAAGAAAAGCGGGGTGGCATTTGTCAACGATCAGGATGAGATCGTGATCCTGGAAGCGGAGACGCATTTAGCAGAGCCTGTACCACATATCATCACCAGCAATAAAGGACAGACCATCTACGGGCTTCCCTCTTCCATGAAATATGCTTTCTGGTTCGATGTGATGCAGCCTGACTTCTCAGTGAATGAAGTGATCGCGCATTTCAAAGTGGATGCCAATGAGGCCGGGCTGAAACTTCTAAAAGAAAAAAATATCCCATCCACTTTTCCTGCAATCACTCAACATATCGGGAAAGACTATAAATTCTATTATTTCTCTGCCGATTTCTGTGATAATCCTGTCGGGATGGGTAGCTCCTATTTCAGGGGCATATCTTTTTTCAAATTCTTCTTTTATGATTCCAGTGATCCCATGGAAAGGAAAAGTTTCTTCTGGAATTATTACCGCCCGTTGATGTCGAATATTATGGATCAATTGTATCGCGACCGTTAAGGCTTCCACGCATTGAACAGGGTGTCAGGTATCAGGGGGGCGCCCTGAATGAATTGCTGGTTCTTCTGCTGGAACCTGCCAAATGCACCTTTCATACTTTCAATGATGGCCGCATCCGTTACTCTTTCTGCCGTCAGGTTATCGCCGAGACGATACACATCATTGCCATTGAGATGGAAGGTTCCCCGTACAAAATCGATCAGGTCTGTTTTTGTCTGCATCAGGGGATTGGAGTGAATATTCCGGAAAGTTCTTGCAGTATCGAGGCCAACGCCCATCCAACTCTGCATGGAAGGGCCTTTCAGCTCATATGTTCTTTTCAGATAGGCCATCAGGCTGGGCCCTACATCAAAATGAGTGTTGATGGACTTGAACCTGGCTGTCCGCTGCAACATAGGCGAGAAGAGGATCAGCGGAACATGGTACCTGTCTATTTTTGTGCTCATGGGGATCTCTGGCATCCGGTGATCTCCCGTAATGAGGAAGATGGTATTGTTATAACCCGGTAGCTGTTTGGCTTTTTCGAAGAATTGCTGCAGGGCATCATCTGCATAAAGAATGGAAGCAAATTGCGCGCGATACTGGCGCCTCTCCGCTTTTTGATCATCGGTTAACCTAAGCTCGTTCATCCTTTGTTCCATCCTTTGATTGTACTTTTCCTGCTCATTGATCAGGAAGGGGCTATGCGTAGCTACTGTCAGCAGAACTTGCAATACAGGTCCGGCCACAGGCTGTTGTTGCTGATCTGCATAATAAAAACGGAACAATTCCTTATCCCCATATCCCCAGGTAAACCCGTTACTGGCAGGTAACTGCGTATAACCGGCAGGGAAAGTACTTTTATCACGGATCTTATCCACCGCCTGATGCTTTAGGAAGATGTCCATATTGTCGAAGCTGGCTTCTCCGCAATAGTAGAAGGAACTATGATAACCGTTCTTTTTCAACAGGCTCATGAGCGATAATTGATGCGGCATATTGTTGCCGAGCTCATTGAATCCATTTTTGCCGAAAGGCAGAGAGCCCAGCAGGCTTGGCAGCACCGCAAAGGTTCTGCCACCACCACTTAAGCAGTTCTCCCAATACAAGCTATGTTGAGATAAAGAATCTACGAAAGGAGTGAAGTTGCCCAGGTAAGCTCCTTCATTTGTAAAGGCCCGGCCAAGCCCTTCCACCAGCAGGATCACGATATTGGGAGGTGTGTTGGATTTCGATAAAAAAGGCGACAACACATCTTCTGTACTGTCTGCATGCAGGAAAGGATAAGTTTTTTCGTCGATATAGTTGAAGTTGACGATATCATTGCTTCCTGTATTCTCTCCATAATCACCGATATAGGAATCCGCATAGATATCAGTTTCCTGTTCTTCCGGGAAGAAATGATCCAGGGATGCAGACAGAAAATAGTCCAATTTATTCTGGGCGAGATTATTATCGTATTCCACAGAAAAACTATGTGGACTGAAAGCCGAGGCAATGGCCACAAATGAAACTGAAAGAATCAGCAAGCAAACTACAAATGAAGAAACACGGCCTGGTTTGACCTTTTTAGATAACCAGGCCAAACCGAAAATGATGCCCGCCAGAAAGACAAGCATTAGTATGATGGTCCAGGCATTGAGCTTTCCTGAAGCCCCAACGGTCAGCTTGATCTCATTCCAACTATATCCGTACAGATCTGCTCCCAGCGGCACCAGAGTGCTGTTGAAATATTGTATCAATGCCAGGTAGCCGAGTATTGCCAGCACAGCTATGATCCGGTAAATAGTGGTAGCTGCTTTGATCGAAAGCAAGC
>JAGIAP010000212.1:3286-9792 GCA_017744805.1 Chitinophagaceae bacterium
GATCATCAGCACCAGGCTGAATTTGCAGAAGAAAACAAGGTCGTTTACAATGATATTCAAAAAGAAGACGAGGGCATTTTCAGGGAACTGGTGGCTGAATCCATTCCAGCACCATTCGAGTATCCGCAGGGCCAGCAAAATGATGAGGGTACTGAGCGAAAGGGATGCGAAACGGCGGAAGATGACAGTCCATTTATTGGCTGTTGCCTTATCAGCTATCGGCGTTGGAACGGTATCAACTGTTGCCATGTTTTGGTGGGATTGAATTTACTTTGTTTGCATTGGCATTTGCGAAACCCTGCCGGGTCATTTCGCCCCATGCGTTCTTCTTTCTTACCAGGTCGATATTTCCGCGGATGGCTGACCATACTACGAAGGGGTGAAAAAAGAAGGGCTCTGTGAATGCCGTGAGGAAGAGGCTGAATACCTCCGATCGTTTTTTATATTGATTGTAGGTGACCACTTCCATGAAGATCGCGAACACGGAGTAGGTGAACCCAAATGCAAATATGAAGAAGAGGAGGGCGAAGAAAAAGCTCCAGTCCACCAGTCCCAATATCGTGAACACCAGGAATACCAATAAACCAATGGCTTCAATCAGTGGCGCGAGGAATTCGAAGAAGAACCAATAGGGATAGCTGAGCATGCCGAGCAATCCGTAGCGGGGGTTCATGAATAATTTGCGATGGAAGCTGAGGGTTTCGATAGTGCCGCGTGTCCAGCGGTTGCGCTGCCGGCCAAGGATCTTGAAGGAGGACGGGGCTTCCGTCCAGCAGAGCGGATCAGGGATATAGGTGACCTTGTAAGGGATCTTCTGTTCTTCCATATACCGTCGCATACGCACTACCAGCTCCATATCTTCTCCAACCGTTTTGTGATTGTATCCGCCAGCCTTGATAGCGATCTCGCGGTCGAAGGCGCCGAAGGCGCCGGATATCAGGAGCAGCCCATTCAGCCTGCTCCAGGCCATACGACCTAACAAAAATGCGCGAATATACTCCAGCGTTTGCACGCGTGGCAGGAACTGCTTTGGAAGATGCACTTTCACCAGTCGCCCGCTCTCAATTTCACAAGAATTGGCAATGCGCACAACACCTCCTGAGGCGATCACTCTTTTATTGGTTGATTCCAGGAACGGCTTGATCATTTTCAGCAAGGCATCTTCCTCCAGGATACAGTCTACATCGATACAAACAACATAGGGCTTTGTAGCCAGGTTCATACCTACATTCAACGCATCGGCCTTACCTCCATTCACTTTATCGATCACTACCAACTTACTGAAAACAGGGTTCCTGCTTTTATACACGCCCCTGACCGGCTTGGTTGCTATCTGCTCATTGATGAATACCGGCACCTTTTCCAGTTGATACGCATCGATCAATAATTGCAAGGAATTATCCTTACTACCATCATTAACGATGAGCAGCTCCAGGTTAGGATAATACACAGACAACAAGGAACGTACATTCTCAATGATAGTGGCACCTTCATTGTATGCAGGAGCAATGATGGTGATACCTGGTGTTTCAGTGGAAACGGCCAGCACGGAGTAATCTGTAAAGCTGTTCTTTCGGAGATATCTTCGGGTTTCCCCGATGGAATAAACTCCAATGAACAAATAGAAACTGATCAGCACTACGGAATAACCGAGAATGCCGTAAGTGAGAATATCGAATATGACCTGCTGCCAGCTCATGCCCTCATTTCATTTTCAAGTTGTTCCAGAATAGTATTCCACGATTGGTCAGAAATGGCCTTTTCCTGTAGCACCTGTCTGCCTGCTGCGGTACAAAGCAGCAATGCCCTGGCGGCCTCCATCCTGATCTGCGGATCGGGATCGTTGGTAACGCCCGCCAGGAAGGGAGCGATCTCTTCCTCTCCGATCTTACCCAGGGATTTCAATGATTCCAGTTGATTATGCCATGTTTCGAAGGAGTATCGTTCAATGATATGCGAAGCAGTGTCTTCCCTGTAAATATTCGATAGTGTTTTGATGGCCTGCTGCCGGATCTCAGGTTCCGGGTTTTGCAGGCATTTCACTACCAGGTGGTGTTGCTCATATCTCCTGAAACTGGCTATCAATTTCAGCGCGAAGATCACTACGGACTTATTATTGGAATGAAGCCATCGTTCAATACCCTGGAACTCCGTAATGGGCAAGGATTCCAGCAGATACAGCAGGTTGACCTGTTGCCACTCAGATATCTGGTAAGTGGCTGAATTGAGAAACCGGAGACCGATAAAACCAACCAGCCTTACAATGCCTGATTGCGCTTCCATGCGCACGTATTCATTGGAATGATTGGTCAATTTGTAAATATCCTTCCAATATCGTCGTTGACTCATGAACGATAGTTCCTGTATGCCTTTTGCTTTTTTGAACCATTTATAGCTATGGAGCTTGTGCTCGGAATCCAGTTGTAACTGAAGGGAAGTATACAATTGCTCGATGATTTCAGCGGCCTGCCCGGCAAGGTTCTTGCGTGCAAGCACCAGTTCATCGATGATCACTTTCCGATTGTACGCTTCCTTGCATTTTTGTTGCAGTTCATCGAAGCCCGGCAAGCGGAGATTGGTCTCTTCTGTTTCCAGCGACATCAAAACACTCTGACTGATATAGGGATCGATCAACTGTTTGATGGCTTCTTTCTGATCCCGGAATTTCTTTCGCCTTGCACTGTAATAAAAACAATACAGCATGGTGATGGCGGCAACTACCAGGCAAGAAAAGCCCAGATAGAATAGCTCCCCCGGCCGGATAAACCGGGCAAAAAGTAAGGTATCGGCAATGATGGTCTTAATAAGGATCTCGATTTTGATGAACGATCAGGATATGGACTTCCCGAAAAGGCGCTTCACACGCAGGCTCAATTCGTTTGGGCTAAAGGGTTTGTTCAGGAAATCATCAGCGCCCAGTTTGAATGCTTTCACCACAACTTCTTCCTGTCCCATGGCGGAGAGGATGATCACCGGAATGGGGTTGGATAGTTCCTGTTTCACGGCACCCACCAATTCCAGCCCCGAGGAATAGGGCATCATGATATCTGTTATCAGCAGGTCGGGGGTGTTTTCCCTGATCTGCTTCAATGCTTCTCTTCCATCGGATACCGCCACCACTTCATATCCGTCTTTCTTCAACCGGAGCTCGATCGTCTTGAGCATAATGGGTTCGTCTTCTGCTACTAAAATCTTCATGACATTCGTTTTCAAATAAGTACTAAATATTGATCAGGCTGTTTCTTTTTCTATGGCTATCTTGATCCGGGGCATTACTTCGATGATATAGTTGGAGGCCTCTTCTATCATGGGCAACACTGATGCCAGGTTCAATCCTTGTTTAGCGTTATGCTCGATAGTGCCCATAATTCCCAACATTCCCTTCACTTGTATCACCGCCAGGCTGCTTTTCAGCTTATGCGCCTGTTCATATACGGTTTTCCAGTCTTTTCTGATTGCAGCATCTCTAAGAGTAGTGAGCCCTGGGGGTAGGGTGGCCTCAAAGAGCTCATACACCATGCGGATGCTTTCTGCGTCTCCAAGCTGAAGTAGCTCAGAAATATTGAAATCTGCGTAATGGGAGATTTCATCCCCATTGTGTCTGTAATCACCGTTGGGTTGATGGTTCAGTAGGAATTTTTCCAGGCTATTGTAGAGCTCTTGTTGAGAGATCGGCTTGGTGATATAAGCGTCGGCGCCTGCATCCAAACATTTTTGTTGTTCGGTTTTCTGTGCGGCGGCGGTGAGCATCACTACGGGGATCGACAATTTCAGATCATTGCGGATACAGGTGGTGGCCTGAAGACCATCCATCACCGGCATATGAAGATCCATGAACACGAGGTCGGTATTGGGATGTTTACTGAGCCATTCCACGGCAGCGCTGCCATCGCCAACGATGGCTACATCGATATTGAACTTCTGCAGGTTCAGTTGAAGTACGCGTTGGTTGACTTCGTTATCTTCTACTATCAATACTTTCTTCCCACTGAAAACATGCGTTGGGTCACTGGTGATCTCGGCATGCGGATGCGTATGCTGCACCTGGGCTTCGTCTGCCACCTGGTAGGGGATGATGATGGCGAAAGTGGTACCGGCATTTGGCTGACTGCTGACGGAAATGGAACCTCCCTGTATCTCGACCAGTTTTTTGGTGATGGCCAGCCCCAGGCCTGTTCCTCCATATTTACGCGTTGTATCTGAAGCGGCCTGCGAGAAGCTCTCGAAGATATAATTGAGTTGTTCGTGCTTGATGCCGATGCCTGAATCGCTGACGCGAAGGGAGATCCAGGCTTTGTCTTCATCCATTTTATCGAGGTCAACCTCCATCGTTACAAATCCTTTTTCTGTGAACTTGAAAGCGTTGCTGAGGAGATTGTTGAGGACCTGGTTGAGGCGATAGGGATCGCCGATGAGGAATCGCGGTACGTCTGGATATAATGATACCGAGAACCCGATATTCTTTTCAGCCGCTTTGATCTCGAAAGTGGCCACCAGTGGTTGAATGATGGTATCGATATCAAAGGCGATCTGTTCCATGGAGATCTTTCCTGCTTTGATCTTGGAGAGATCGAGGATATCATTGATCAGTACCATCAGGTTCTCTGATGACTGGCGGATGATCTCGAGGTATTCTTTTTGATGGGTTTGAAGGGGTGTCTGGATGAGGAGATTGCTCATACCGATGATACCGTTCATGGGTGTGCGGATCTCATGGCTCATATTGGCGAGGAACTGCTCCTGGAGCAGTTCTGCGGATTCCGCTTTTGTTCTGGCTTCGATCAGATCCTGGCGATAACGGACCATTTCTGAGATGTCTTTCATAAATCCGCTGACGCCAAAGATCTCATTGTATTTATCGAAGAGCGGGAATTTAACGGTAAGCAGGTGATGGTTGCCGTCAGGGAGGGAGAGCACATCTTCGAGCTCAACGGAGGCGCCGGTCCTGATCACTTCAAGATCGGCATCCTGGTACTTGATAACGGTATCTTCAGTTTGTGACCTGGTATCGTTGTTCAACTCCTCCACTGTTTTTCCGATCACCTGTTCATCGGATAGCTGGAACACTTCCTTGAACTGCCTGTTGACGAGGGTGTACCTGCCATTGAGGTCTTTGATGTAGATGATGAGCGGCGTATTGTCGAGGATGGCCTGGATGCGGAATTGAACCTCATTTTTCTCTTCTTCGGCTTTCCTGAGTTTTTGTTCAACGCGGGTTCTTTCAGTAACATCCTTTACTACGCACTGGAATCCCTGGACCATATTATCTTTTTCCAGGAGGATAGCATCTTGCTCCACCCATCTCATTTCGCTGCTTTTGTGGATGATGGGGAATACAAGGGTGGTTTGACGGATGCGGTTGACGAACTGGTTATAATATTTTTCAGCCACCAGGGGTGTCCAGTCTGGCGGGATCAGCGTTGTAAAATGTTTGCCTATGAGCTCTTCCGGGGTGTATCCTGTGAGGGCTTGCACCTGGTTGCTGATAAACGTGAAATGGCCGGACTGGTCGGCTGTATAATTTATCACTCCTGCATTTTCCACGAACTGGCGGTACCTGTTCTCGCTTTCGATGAGTTGGTCTTCTGCTTTTTTCCGGAGTTTGATATCGCGGATGATGCGGAGGCAAAGGACCATCACAAAAAGCATGATCAGGAGGGATCCGATGAGGTTTTTGTTGAAGGCTGATTCGGCAATCTCTTTATTATGTGTGATCCTGTCTTGCAGGAGCTTATGTTCCACCATTTTCATTTCGGTGATGGAGGCGGCAAGCTCATCTGTTATTTTTTTCCCTGTGAGGCTGGCAACAAGGGCATTGGCAGAGTCTGGGTTGGAGACTTTGAGCCTGATGAGATGTCCATGATTTTCGAGTTTTTGCTCAACTAGCTTATGGACTTTTTTGAGCCTGGCAGCTTGTTGCGGATGATCGGCGAGGAGGTTGTTGGTGTGCTCGAGGGTAGCGAGTATCTTTTTGTTGTTGTTGGGGATATCCCAGATAAAGATATCATTACCGGAAATGGTGAATCCTCTGACGGAAGATTCTTCTGCCAGAACAGTATTGTAGATAATGTCCAGTTGCCGGATCACTTCATTGGTATGATTGATCCAGTGCTGGGTTTGTTTGGAACGTTGGCTGTCTTTCCAGGAGGTGGCAAGAAAGAGAATGACCCCTGCCACGGCAAAAAGCAGCACAAATAATATTGGACGATACGTCTTCATGGGATATTAATGATAGCTCGGAAAGGTAAGGCCTAAAGTATTCTATACTAAGTTAGTATAAAAAAATTTGCCATATTTATGGTGTTGCAAAAATATTCTGGAAAAAATTGAAAATGCGTTTTGTTGGAATATAAAATTCCCTATTTTTGCAACCCCTTACGATACGAACTAGTTCGGAAGTAGGGAAGGATAATCCTCCTTAGCTCAGTTGGTTAGAGCATCTGACTGTTAATCAGAGGGTCGCTGGTTCAAGTCCAGCAGGGGGAGCTGAAAAGAATAACTTAGAA
>JAGIAP010000213.1 GCA_017744805.1 Chitinophagaceae bacterium
TTTCAGGATTGCATCGATCTCTTCATCAGTAATAGAAGGGAAAACGTTCATCGGCGTTTTGTTCCACTTCTGAAAGAGGTCATTGAAGTATTTGTCGCCTGATGCCAGAACAGCCTGGTTATTGCGGATCCATGCATGAAGGAGCTTCTTGTCCTTTACACGATCTTCAATTCCTTTCAGTGCCGGGCCTGTAACATCTTTGTCCACACGGTGACAGGTACCGCAGTTGTCCTGGAACAATTTAGCCCCATCCTGCGCCGTCAACTTATTTCCGAACGACAATAACGTAATCAATAATACACTGAGAAGGGTCCCTCTGACAATTGGTCTTTGTACTCTGTGGTCAATCATATCAGTTGAATATGACGAGATTATGTGGAAAAATTTCCTGATTTGGCTGCAAAAATAAGTCAGGATTCTAACAAAATATCAACATAGTTAAAATTTTTTTAAGCCAGTCCTGGCGCGGGTTTCAGAGGATTTTTTTATCGAAATTCATTATGTCATGACATTTATGTCATGTTTTTGTCACCCCATTTTGGGGATGCACCGGTTGTGGAAAAGCCAGAATGGTTATATCCAAACAAATTATCATGTATGTCCCCGAAATGCAATATCCGCCCGGCAAAATGCTATAATTGATAAAATTGCCGCAGTTTTGCGTCCATGTTTGAAAGGCTTCAACAAAAATGGAAAGTGAATGGGTGGAGGCTCCTCCTCATCCTCGTCACCTTCGCTACAGGCGGAAGTCTCTGCGGATACCTCGGCCGCCTTATCCTCAACCAACTGGCCATCGATCAACCCGTTATACGTATTATATTATATGTAGTACTCGTAACCATTCTCTGGCCTTTTTGCGTCATCATCATCAGCATCCCCACCGGTCAATTTCTTTTTTTCCGCTCCTATCTCAAAAAAATGGGACAAAGAATGACAGGAAAAAAAGAAATTGACGCTGATAAGCTTATCATGAACACCAAAGGAAATATAGCAGCCCTCCCGTTCCGGGTAGCTGTTTTTGCATCAGGCGCCGGCTCCAACGCGGCAAAGATCATCGAATACTTTTCAGGCAAGCCCGGCATTGAAGTGGCCCTCATCGTTTCCAATAAACCGGAAGCAGGCGTTCTCGGCATTGCGCAAAAAGAAGGCATCCCTACCCTACTCATCGAAAAAGAAAAATTCTTCCGCGGCAATGCCTATGTGAATGAGCTGCAACATGCTGGCATCGGCTTCATCGTGCTGGCCGGATTCCTTTGGAAAGTACCGTCTGCACTGGTTCAGGCATTCAGCGGCAGGATCGTGAATATCCATCCTGCCCTCCTGCCTAATTATGGCGGCAAAGGCATGTATGGAATGCACGTACACAAAGCCGTTATCGATGCAAAGGAGAAGGAAAGTGGCATCACCATTCACTTTGTGGATGAAGTGTATGATCATGGCGCTGTGATCTACCAGGCAATCTGCTCCATCACCGATACCGATACCCCTGATTCCCTGGCACAGAAGATCCACCAACTGGAGCATGCCCACTACCCCAGGGTTATTGAAGAAGTGATTGCCGACTTGCAAAAACGCAGTTAAATACGCCCAACCATCGGCTACAAGTACTATCTTGCTGGTGACATCATACAAAACACGTTGCTGAAGATCGCTCTCTTCATATTATTGACCTGCATGTGCTCTATGACTGCCCTCCAGGCCCAGGCCCAAAACAGGTTGAAGGTCTCGGGAAGGGTCGTGGATGTCACCAGGGCTGTGCCCCTCCCATCAGTAACGGTGATGACTACCTCCGGGATGGGAGCTGTTACCGATTCCATGGGCAGGTATTCGATCCCTGTACAGGAATCTGACTCGATCTGGTTCTCCTATCTCGGCAAGCCAACACCGAAATACGCTGTCAGAACGATCCCCGATCTCAACCAGTTTGAGCTTTCCCTGCATGTGTCCGTCACCAATCTTCCCCCTGTAACGGTCAAAAGCCCCAACTACCGGATGGACTCCATTCAAAATCGCCGCGATTACGATAAATACTTCAATTACCAAAAACCAGGGCTCAGTCCCAGCATTTCTCCTGAAGGCAGGGTTGGCGCAGACCTTGATGAGCTCATCAGCTTCTTCCAGTTCCGCCGCAACAAGCGGATGGCGCAGTTCCGTGATCGCCTGATCCGTGAAGAAGAAGAGAAATATGTAGATCACAGGTTCAGTCGCCCCCTCATCATCAAACTCACGGGCCTGCGTGGCGCAGACCTGGAAGCCTTCATCGTTCAATACCGCCCAACTGTTTGGTTTGTACGGGTTGCCACCGATTATGAAATTGGTATGTATATCAAGGAATGTTTCCTGAAATACAGGATCCGGAAAATAGAACAGAGTGTGGAGGAAGAAAGTAAGGAGAATAAAGAGCAGAAATAGATATTGCAGACAAAGGGAATTCACAGCAATAAAACCAAACCGACTCACCATGGATCAACTCAATCTCGGCATCGGGACTCGTCTTCAGCACACACACTACGGACAGGGCGTGATCACCGGCATCCGTTACGCCACTTACCTCATCACTTTCCTCAATCACGGAACCAGGGAGATCGATAAGAACGACCCCAACCTGGATGAGATCATTCCGGATAACGTAACAGAAGAAATAGAGACGCATAGCGATATAGAGCAATCTCTCCTCAAAATACTCCGGTTATGGAATGGCTTCAGCGAGATCGTTCCCCTGGGAGATAAATGGAAAGGCGGCACCATGATCCTTCAACCCGCCGATAGATCACAAAAGCCCAAGGAAGTGCCCCTAGAGGTTTTCTTTCACAAGATCGTTATGCTGCGGGACAGGCTCCGTGTGCTCGAACAACAAGTGAATGCCCATAAACAACTCAGCGATGAGGACAAAGTGAACCTCCAGCAATATATCACCCGCATTTACGGAACCCTTACCACATTCAATGTATTGTTCAGGAACAAAGAACAATGGTTTGTGGGCGAGAAAGGAGCAGGAGAATAAACGCCTTCAAATAATCGCCACCGCCCTCCAATGGGCGGTTTCTTATTTTTAGAGCCCCTTGCCCGGATCGACCGCAAAAACCTGCAACACCCTCTTCAACTCCTGGCTCCGGGAGCTATTGATCAAACTCCGGTACACTTATTTTTCCGATGATCAAATTTGAGTGTAGCATTCTACCAACTCTTGATTACATTTAGTATCTCCAAGACCAACACTATGAGAAAAGCAATTTCACTCGCAGCAGTGCTGATATGTAGCATTCAACTCTTCGCACAAAACTGGAAGGATCTCCATTTCAGTTCCCTGGTTGTTGACACACATAACGATATTCTAACTACTGTCATCGAAAAGGGGTACAGCTTCGATCAAAACCTCAAAGGCAAAACCCATTCTGATCTCAACCGCTTTGCCAAAGGCGGTATCGATGTGCAGATCTTTTCCATCTGGTGCGATGGCAGCTACACCAATGGCAAAGGCTTCCGCCGCGCCAATCAACAGATAGATACCCTCTATGCCGTACAAAGAAGGAACCCTTCCAGGATGACCATCGTCACCAATTCCAAACAGTTGCTGCAAGCTGTGAAAGAGAAAAAGCTCGCCGCCATGATCGGCGTGGAAGGCGGGCATATGATCGAAGACAGGCTCGATTACCTCGACAGCCTCTTCAACCGCGGCGCCCGCTACCTGACGCTTACCTGGAATAATTCCACCAGTTGGGCCAGTTCAGCCGCCGACGAATACAAGGGCAAGCAACCCAAAGGCCTCAACGATTTTGGTAAACAGGTGGTGAAACATATGAATGAGCTCGGTATGCTGGTAGACCTCAGCCATGTGGGTGAGCAAACCTTCTGGGACGCCATCAATACCACCACTCAGCCGATCATCGTTTCACATAGCTGTTCTCATGCACTTTGCCCCGTTTCACGCAATCTCACCGATGAACAGATCAAAGCCGTTGGAAAGAATGGCGGCGTGATCCATCTCAATTTCTTTTCCGGATTCCTGGACAGCACCTTCTTCAAAAAGAACCGCGAGTTCCGTCGTAAACACCGGGCAGAAGCCGATTCCCTATTCGCCACCGGCAAAGACACCAACACCGTTACGGATATGCTGGCAGAAAAATATGCAGCAGATGCCCAACAGCTTCGCGCGCCTTTTTCCCTGCTATTTGATCACCTGGATCATATCGTGAAGCTGATCGGAACAGACCATGTAGGCCTGGGCTCGGATTTCGATGGCATCACTTCCACACCGCAAAGGCTGAATGATGTGACCGATTTTCCGCTCATCACCCAGGAATTGATGCGAAGAGGCTATACAACGCAACAGATCAAAAATATATTAGGAGGCAATTTCCTTCGGTTACTCCAGGCCGTTGAACGCCCCTCCAATCCTTAAACCTTTTCCATGCAACAACTCACTATTTCACGCAGCAGGATCACCTCCATCGATCTTCTTCGTGGAGTGATCATGGTGATCATGGCCATCGATCATGTTCGTGATTTCTTTACCAATGTGCGCTTCGATCCCTCGGATCTTACACAAACTACCCCTGGCTTGTTCTTTACACGGTGGATCACGCATTTCTGTGCCCCGGTATTCATGTTACTGGCAGGCACCGGCGCCTTCCTGTACGGGCAAAAAAGGACCCGTGCAGAGCTCTCGAAATTCCTGCTTACGCGGGGCCTCGTATTGATATTGATCGAATTCACCCTGGTACATTTTGCCTTCCATTTCAATTTCCGGTACGATCTCATCCTGGCCATCGTGATCTGGGCACTGGGTATGTGCATGATCTTCCTCTCCTTGCTGGTATGGCTTCCACTGAAAGCGATCCTGGCCATCAGCCTTGTATTGATCATCGGGCATAACGCATTGGATGGCGTCAACCCCGCCGACCTGGGCAGTGCCGGCTGGATCTGGAATGTACTGCATGTACCGGGCTTCTTCAGCCTCGGGCCCGATCGCGGACTGGTGATCGGTTATCCGCTGATACCCTGGATCGGTGTGATGGGCGCCGGCTATGTATTTGGCAAATATTTTTTACAGGATACAGAAAGAAGAAGGAAGATCTTCCTTCAACTCGGCCTTATCATTACCGCGCTATTCATCATCATCCGTTCCATCAATATCTATGGGGACCCCAGGCCCTGGTCAACCCAATCATCTTCTTTATACACATTCCTTTCTTTCCTCAACACCAACAAGTACCCCCCCTCACTCAGTTTCCTGTTGATGACACTGGGGCCGGCCATATTTGCATTGGGATTGATGGAAAAAGCGAAAGGACCGCTCGTGAACTTTTTCACCGTGTATGGAAAAGTGCCGATGTTCTTTTTCCTTTTACATTTTTATCTTATTCATCTGATCGCTTTGATCACCGGTATGGCGCAAGGTTACAAGGCCACCGAATTCCTGACCATCAATACCAATTTCCCGAAGGACTGGGGATTTGGCCTTGCCGGTGTTTACACATTCTGGGCCATCGTGGTGTTATTATCCTACTGGCCCTGCAAGTGGTATGGAAATCTCAAAGCTGCCAGCAGAAACCCATTATTAAGCTATATATGAAAACGATGCAACCTGTCCGTATTCTCTTTTTCCTGCTATTCAGTATTTCCGCAAATGCCCAACTCAACTGCGATCTGCTGATAAAGAATGGTAAGATCATCGATGGTACCGGCAACTCCTGGTTCTATGGAGATATTGCTGTCAAAGATGGAAAGATCATTGCTGTGGGAAAGCTGCCGGATCTGCAGGCCAAACAGATCATCGACGCCAAACACCAGGTTGTGGCCCCGGGGTTCATCGATGTGCATGGTCATATCGAAGGAGGGATTATGGACAGGCCCAGTGCGGACAATTATATTTTCGATGGAGTTACCACGGTTGTCACCGGCAACTGCGGCAGCTCCGCTTCCAATCTTGCCAAATTCTTCCAACAGATCGAAAGTATGCATACCAGCATCAATGTGGCGTCGCTCGTAGGTCACAATACTGTTCGGGAGCAGGTGATGAAACGTGATAACAGGCTGGCAACGGCAGACGAACAGCTTGCCATGGACAACCTGGTAGAAAAAGCCATGAAAGAAGGCGCTGTAGGCCTTTCCACGGGACTGATCTATATACCCGGAACATTCGCGAATACAGCCGAAGTAGTGAGCCTGGCCAAAGCTGCCGCAAAATACAATGGGCTATACGCTTCGCATATACGAAATGAAGAGAATGGTGTGGTGGATGCTATCAACGAAGCTATCCAGGTGGGTAAGGAAGCCAATATCCCTGTTCAGATTTCACATTTCAAAGTGAGCGGCAGGGCCAGTTGGGGAAAATCGAATATCACCCTGGGTATTGTCAAAGCCGCCCGCAATGAGGGCTGGGACGTCACTATCGATCAATATCCCTATACGGCCAGCAGCACCAATCTCGGTGTCAGGCTGCCGGACTGGGCGCTGGCAGGCGGGCAGGACAGCCTGGTGGCCAGGCTTCGCACACCCGCCATTCGCGCGGAGATCAAGAAAGGCATGCTGGAACAGTTGGCCAAATACAAATACAAGAATTACAGTTATGCCGTTGTGGCCAGCTTCTCCGCTGATAGTAGCTACAATGGCAAAAGTATCACGGAGATCAATAAGCGATTGGGAAGGAAATCGAAAGCCGCCTGGGAAGCGGAGACCATTATGGACATGATGGAGAAAGGCGGCGCACAAATGGTGTATCATGGCATGAGCGAGGACGATGTGAAATATATCATGCAATATCCTTTCAGCATGGTGGGCGCAGACGCAGGTGTACCTACCCCCGGTAAAGGCATGCCACATCCGAGAGGATACGGCACCAATGCAAGGATCCTGGGAAGATATGTGCGCGAGTTGCAGGTGATCCCACTGGAGGAAGCCATCCGCAGAATGACCTCCCTCGCTGCCCAGAAATTCCAGTTACAGAACAGGGGCCTGCTGAAACCCGGAATGGCGGCGGATATCGTGATCTTCGACCCGGGAACGGTCAACGACAAAGCTACTTTCGAGCAACCACATCAATATGCAGTTGGCTTCAGTTACGTGATCGTGAATGGCGCTATCACCATGCAGGAAGGGCAACATACCGGTGTGCGCAATGGCCAGCCACTGTATGGACCAGGCAAAACTAACTGACAGGACTACCTGATATTTACCGTCTTTATCCCTTCTCTGCCAAAAAATACAGGGAAATACATCATGGACGCTTTTGCAGGGTTCAGGTTGTATTTCCCTGTGTATCGGGGCAACAAAGACACTGTGAAATTGTAATTGCCTTTCTTCAACTCTGAACAGAAGATCGAGACCTTATTCAGAAAATATTCCCTGTGTACTTCGTTATTGAGCCAGGACTGCGGTTTGCTTCCATAAGAGCATCCCGCCGGCACCGGGATCTCCAGCATCACATAAGCCGCATCCGCCGATACTTTCACATTCACATGCAGCACAACGGGCTCACCGGCTTTCAGCGTATTGAGGGTATCCTTACCCGTTACAAAGTAAGAGGACACAGCAAATGTGCTATCCACTTTTTTCGGTTCCGGGTTCCACTTGTTCTGGTATGTAGTCAGGTAAACAGGCTGCCCTCCTTTTTTCTCTACCCGGATAGGTTCCCTGTTATTTAGTTTCAACGTAAAAGGATAATCCGATACAGTTTGCACCTGATCTCCCTGGCGTAACACCAGGGTTGAGGATGAGCTGAATGCGGGCTCGTTCAGGAGGTCCGGCAAAATAGTTTCAAGAATAAGGATGGATTCGTAAGTATTCCTCCAATGCCCGCTCCTTCTTTTTTCCAGAAAATATTGCCTGATCTTTTGCAGCAGTGCTTCATTACCTCCGGCAGTTTTCAGGATCTTATACATCAATAAAGTGTTCTGGATGGAGTTATCAAAAAAATGATAGCCTTCTTCGCCCCAATAGATATTTCCAAACACCGTTCTCCGCTGTTTCGCCAATAGTGAATCCGGTACCGGTTTTGCGTCCAGATCCTGCTCAAAAGAAATAAGGCTGAGGGTTTCGTAGAAACTATGTACCGTATCTTTTTTAGCCAGTGAATCCAGCCAGGGACGGAACAGGATCTTTGCATCCAGTTTACGGAGGATACGCAGTGCTGGCAACTGCATGGAGATCTTAACAGGAGCCCTGTCCAGCGAATACACCAGGTAGTCCTTCATGAGGGTTCTGTTGAGCCCTGTTTCAAATTGTTGCTCTCCGGCCAACAATAAGGCATCGATCACATGCAGCGTGATCCAGGATTGGCTGGCTCCATCTTTCCACCATCCCCATAAATTGTCATTGGCCTTCGACTTATTGAGTTGGGAGATGATCTCCCGTATCTGCTTGTCTTGCTTGAAATCCTTTTTCAATGAAGCATACAATCTTCTTTTCATCAGCAGGGCCTTCAGTTTGGAAGCCAGTTGTTCATTGCATGAGTACTCATATTTGTACACATACTCTATCTCATCCATGAGTACCGGCAAAACTGATCCTTCTGCATGGAAGGTTACCTCCGAACCAGATGAAGGTTGCCAGTTAATGACCGAATCTTTGTTCAACGCAGCAAACATGCCATTGGTTTCTGTAACTCCTTGTGGAAAGATGGTCAGCTTTCTCTCTTCTCCATCAAAATATCCATCATTGCGTTGAATGGTGTAGGCCAGCTTCAAACTGTCGCCTGAGGCAACGACCGGGAAGGTATCGATATGACTATTCTTCACACCAATAGTGGCTGAACTGATCTCTTTTCCATTTACCAGGAAGCTTTGTTTCAGTTGCATACTGTCGAAGCCGTAATTCATGGCCTTTCCAAGCACCTGCATTTCATCACCTGCCACAGCGAAATTGGGAAGATGAAGAGTGGCGCTGATGGCTTTGAATGATCTTACATTGGCACTGGCCATACCAATCTGCTTGTTCTCTGTTACAGCGATGGCAAAGGTTTTCCAGTTGGTGATATCGTCCGGAAAAACTACGGTGGCACTGGCCTTTCCCTTCGCATTGGTCCGTAATGAAGGGAACCAATATGCTTCATCCCTGAAATGTGTCCGAAGCGTATTGCCAGGTGTGGCTTCGGGAGATTTTTCATCCGGGCCAGTTTTGGCTGCTGCGGCTTTTTTGGTGGTGATGATGATCACACCGTTGGCAGCCCTTGCACCATAGATGCCTGTTGCAATATCGGCCTTCAACACCTGAGTGGATTGTATGTCCGATGCATCCAGCTCGGAAAGCTGTTTGTCTACCGGGTACCCATCTACTATGAGCAATGGCTTGGAGTTTCCATTTGCACCGGAGATCCCACGGATAAGCACACCGGCAACCTTTCCCTGCAAACCGCTGTTGGAGACAATAGAAACAGAGCCTGTCATCATTTTTTTCATCCGCACCCCATAACCTACCACTACTACTTCATTCAGCGCCGCGGTATTTTCCCTCAGCTTTACTTCGATGAATTGTTTCCCTTCTATCGATATCTCCTGTGGTTCAAAGCCAACAGAGGCAAACCGGAGAATACCTTTTTCGGGGACTTTTATTGAGTAATACCCGTTGCTATTAGTAATGGTGCCATAGTTTGTATTTCTCAATAACACAGATACGCCAACAACTGGTTTACCATCCGAAGTTACCTGGCCGGATATCGACCTTGCATTATCCGGCAGTTTGAAATATTGTTGATTGAAAACTGATTTGATAGTGTCTGCCTCGAAATCATTATCGGTTTCCCGGTAAGCCGCGTCC
>JAGIAP010000214.1 GCA_017744805.1 Chitinophagaceae bacterium
TCCCATCACCATACACAAAAGAATTATGTACAAATGGAATTGCAAGTGAAAGAGGATGGACTTTGTTTTCATATCGAGAATACGATGGAGAAGAGCGAAGCCGGCAGGAAAGCAGGGATCGGACTGTTGAACCTGGAAAAACGCCTCCGTTTGATCTATCCTCAAAGACATACACTGATCGTAGAGGGAGCTGCCGGACTCTATTCTGCCAAACTTGAATTGCTGGGAGATCCCGTAACGATAAAAACACAAAACAACTAATGATGAAAATGAAATGCATTATTGTGGATGATGAAGAACTGGCGCGGGAAGGCCTGGAGGATCATCTGAAGCAGATCGAAGTATTGGAGATCGCCGGTAGTTGCGGTTCGATAGCAGAGGCGCATGCCTTACTGATGCGGGAGCCCATCGACCTGATGTTCCTGGATATCGAATTGCCGAAGATGAATGGCCTTGATTTTTTGGGATCGCTTCGCCATCCACCCATCACCATCATGATCACTGCCTGGGCAGATCATGCCCTGGAAGGATTCCGCCTGGGAGTGATGGATTATTTGCTCAAACCGGTGATGCCCGGAAGATTGTTGCAGGCAGTGAACAAGGCCTGGGAATACTTCATGCTGAAGAAGCAGTCGGAAGCATCGGATCATATTTTTATCCGCCATAACCAGATCTATGAGAAAGTGATGCTGGCCGAGATCCTGTATATCGAGGGGATGCAGAATTACGTGGTAGTGCATACGCCTTCCAGGAAGATGATCACGCATCTTACTTTCAAAGTATTGCAGCAGACCCTGCCTGCCAGGAATTTTCTGCGCGTGCATAAATCCTGGATCATCAACCTGGATCATATTGCATCGGTGGAAAACAATACCGTTAGGATCGGGGAGATGGCCATTACTGTGGGCGCAGCACAGCGGGCGGCATTCATGGAGCAGGTGGTGTACCGGAAACTATTGTCAAAATAAACCGGAGCCGGCTTCACCCGGATGAAGGGAAATGGTGTTCTTTATCCATGAAAAAGATCCTTCCCCTTCTGTTGATGGCATTCCCTGCATGGGTATCGGCGCAGACGAAATTCAAGATAAATGGAAAAATGGACGCACCCGACAATACCATCCTTATCCTGCTGTACCAGGATAGCAAGGTCTGTCATATCGATTCCGTGAAGTTGCTGAAAGGGAAATTCCAATTCGCCGGAGAGGTAGCGGATCCCATGAAAGCCAGTCTGCTTATCCAAACCGGTGGTGCAGGGGAGGGGCAGAGCCGTGACCTGTACCTGGAAGCAAGTCCCTTACAGGTAATGGCGGGAAAAGACTTGGGCAAGGCCATCGTTAAAGGCGGCACTATGAACAGGGAGTGGGATGCCTGGGAAAAACTTCGTGGTGCCAATTCTGACAAGCCCGATAGTGGAAAGATCGCTTCATTCGTTTCAAAATATCCTTCTTCTCCTGTAAGCCTCGACCTGGTCTCGAATAATTTCTGGCAGGATAAATTGCATCCCTTGTATATGAAGCTCTCTCCGGAGCTGAAGCAGTTTGACAGGGCCAAAGAATATGAAACCTATGTCAGCCGTAAGCATGCTTTGCAGGTGGGACAGTTGGCGCCCGATTTCACCGTGGAAGGGCCCGATGGCAAATCCTGGAAACTGTCTGATTACCGGGGGCATTATGTCTTGCTGGATTTCTGGGCAAGCTGGTGCAAACCCTGCAGGGCTGTGCATCCCTGGTTGCATAAGGTGTACGACCGGTTCAAGGATAAAGGGTTCCTGATCCTGGGTGTTTCCCTGGATTTCAAGAAAGAGCTTTGGTTGAAAGCGATAGAGGAAGATAAGGTGGAATGGCCGCAGGGCAGCGAGCTGAAGGGCTTCCAGGGTGAGATCCCAAAGCTGTACCAGATCGGTATCCTGCCCAATAGCATCCTGATCGACCCCAATGGCCGTATCATCGAGAAAGGGGATCTTGAAAAAACATTGGCTGAGCGCCTCGGGGCTGATAAATAAAATATTCTACTTTTGCCGCCATGAAATACTCGCAATGGATCGGCATACTGGCAGCTATTACTTTGGTGATCGCCTGCTTCATTCCCTGGACCTATCACCCGGATGTGCAGAAGGATTTTACCGGATTCTTCTCTGAGAACAACCAGTATGGGAAACCGGGGAAATTCTTCATTGGATTTGCCCTGGTGTCGAGTGTATTCTTTCTCATTCCCCGTGTATGGGCTAAACGCTGGAACCTGCTGTTCACGGCACTGATAGTGGCATTTGCCATCAGATGCTTCCTGGTGTTCACGGGTTGCTATCATGGCATTTGCCCCGAGAAAAAAGCAGGTATCTGGCTGATGCTCGGATCTGCGATCCTGATGTTGTTGATGGCTGTATTCCCCGATACGAAACTTCCGGAAGAAAAAAAGAACGACTAAAAGTCGTTCCCGTTATCTTAATCCAGCACTGATAAGCTTTTGCCGATCAGTTGAACACATTCTTCTATCTGTTCAGCATCGATCACTAACGGTGGGGCCAACCTGATCTTGTCGCCATGCGTGGGCTTGGCCAGGATGCCATTCTCTTTCATTGCGAGGCAGAGGTCCCAGGCCGCATCGGCATTCTTATGTTCAATGACGATGGCGTTGAGCAAGCCTTTGCCACGGATCAGTTTGATATGGGGAGAATGGAGGTCTTCCAGTTTTTTGCGTAACAGTTCTCCCATCTTTTCGGCATTGTCCGCCATCCTTTCTTTTTTCAGAACTGTCAATGCTGCGATCGCCACTTTACAGGCGAGCGGGCTGCCGCCATAGGTAGAGCCATGTTCGCCGGGCTTGATGGTGAGCATGATGGGGTCATCGGCCAGCACGGCAGACACAGGCATAGTGCCTCCGCTCAGTGCCTTGCCCAGGATGAGGATATCTGGCCTCACATTTTCGTGATCGCAGGCAAGCAGTTTGCCTGTTCTACTGAGGCCGGTTTGAATTTCGTCGGCTATGAAGAGGACATTGGCGTCCGCACAATATTGTTTTGCTTTGGTGAGATAACCTTCATCGGGTACTACCACGCCGGCTTCGCCCTGGATTGGCTCTACGAGGAAACCCGCGATATTGGGGCTCTTCAGCGCTTCGCTCAAGGCATTGAGATCATTGAAAGGAATGCTGATGAACCCTTCCATATAAGGTCCGAAACCATTGCGGGCAGAGGGATCCGAGCTGAAGGAGATCACGGTGCTGGTTCGGCCATGGAAATTGCCGGAGCACACGATGATGATGGCCTTGTTCGCTTCGATCCCCTTTACATCATATCCCCAGCGGCGGGCCAGTTTGATGGCGGTTTCCACAGCTTCCACGCCCGTATTCATCGGCAGTACTTTGTTGTACCCGAAATACGCTGTGATGAATTGCGCATACTCACCCAGGAGGGCGCTGTGAAAGGCGCGGGAGGTGAGGGTGAGCTGCTGTGCCTGCTCGATCATAGCCGCAACGATATCGGGATGACAATGGCCCTGGTTGACGGCAGAATAGCCGCTGAGAAAATCATAGTAGCGTTTTCCATCTACGTCCCATACATGCACGCCCTGTCCGCGTTCCAGTACAACCGGAAGGGGATGGTAATTGTGTGCGCCATACTTGTCTTCAAGACTGAGATAACGCTGCTCTCTGGCAGAGTTTGAAAAAGTTGCTTGCATACGAATCGATTTTACGGAGTATCCTTTGAAAAGAATACAGGGGTGAAAATGAAAATATTAGAAACAGGAGAAATCGCCCGGTGTGTAGTGAACACCGGAAAACCAGGGACTAACCTCGATGATTGAGGAAATCGAGATTGAAATGAAGGAAATCTGATATGTGAATGATCGTTCTGATCTGAACTGATTTGACGCGAAGGTACGAATAATTACCGAAGGGGGGAAATGAAGGGATGGTTAAGGGTTGAGGACGGTGCCCTTCCACCGGCTTATGGCCACTGGCCCGAACTGACGTGAGTCTATGCATGAATGCCGGTTATCTCCCATCAGAAAGCTACTGTCGGCCGGAATGATATAGGGACCGAACTGATCCCTGCTCCATTTTTTACTGTATCGATGGTTGAGATACATATTGTCTTCTTTAGCGCCGATCAGGTACCTGGTGACAGAGATCCTGTTCCTTTTCAGTTGTTTGAGCTCATTGGAGTTGAGTTCAATACAAACCGATCCTGGGAAATGAAAAAGTTTCCTGGTGAACGTATCGTATTTCAAAACGGATAGGGCGGCCTTTATCTGTTCATTGGGGATCAGAAAAGAGGTTGTAATGTCAAACTTGTTATCAGCGATTTCATTGTTCACATAAAGGTCACCGTTACGTATCTCGATAGTGTCGCCGGGCAGACCGACAAGGCGTAATAACCCTGGCAGTTTTTCATCGATGATCCCTGTTGCAGGTTGATAGAATGAAAGGAAAGAGAATCTTTCAGGTTTCTTAAGTTTAGAAGTGAATACTATTTTTCCGGAGGTAATATTGGGGCTATTGAAATCGTGCCAGACGAATTCAAACCGGAGCATGCCGGTTGACTTCAATAATCCTATAATAAGGATCAGAAGGAAAACCAATAGAAGGGAAATCAAGAGATTTCTTTTGCCGTTCCTGTTCATGGAGATCAAGATACTCGTTTTTTGAGGGTAGTGCAAGAATTAAGGCAATCTGAATTCCCTGTAATGCTGCGGCCAGTCGATCATGGGCAATTGATCCTTGTGATAGATGCCATAGAAGCAGGAGCCGCTTCCGGTCATGCTTGCATAGATGGCACCTGTTGCGTATAATTTATCCTTGATCTTCTGCAATTCCGGATACTGCCCCATTACCGGCGTTTCGAAATCATTGATCAGTTGATCTTTCCAGTTCTCTACCGGCTGCTGCACTATCAGTTCAAGTGATGTTGAATGCTCTTCGGGTTTGATCTGTGAGAAGGCCCAGGCTGTATTCACATGAATGCCGGGGTGAACCAGCAGGAATGAATAACTGTTGAGGTTCAGCACAACCGGGGTCAGCGTTTCACCGCGACCGGTAGCCAGGCAGGGGCGATTGTAAATGAAGAAAGGACAATCGCTGCCCAGTTGCAGGGCATAGTGCAGTAGTTGTTCCTTACTGAGGTTCAGGTTGAATTTTTGATCGAGCAGGGTGAGCATGAAGGCGCCATCGGCGGATCCTCCTCCGAGGCCTGCTCCCATGGGAATATTCTTGTGAAGAAGGGTATGAACAGGGGAGAGCTGGGGGAAATCTTTGGCCAGCAGTTCCCAGGCTTTGATGCAGAGGTTCTTTTCGGGCGGCCCACCTACGGGGATACCCGTTACCGTGAGTTGATTGGCAGGAGCTTTTACGATCTCCAGCACATCGCGGACCGGCAGTGGATAGAACACTGTGGCGATATTATGGTATCCGTCTTCCCGTTTGCCAGGAATTTGGAGGCCCAGATTGATCTTACAGTTGGGAAAGCTGATCATTTCCTGTAATCGGATTTGCCGGGATGTTTACCTGCCTTTCTTTCTGCTATTGATCTCATCACGGATGGCGATGGCCCGGATATAATCTTCCTGTTCCAGTACTTCGCTAAGGAGGGTGTGCAGCTCTTCGAGGCTCATGGTCTTGAGGTCATCGTGACCACTGCTGCCGGAACTGGCTTCAGCGGCAACGGCTTCCCTGGGAGTCTTCTTTTTGCCGGAAGGATCTTCCATGAGGATGCCTGCACTTTCCAGGATATTCTCGTAGGTGTAGATAGGGCATCCGAAGCGAACGGCCAGGGCCAGTGCATCAGAAGTGCGGGAATCAATTTCCACAGTATCGTGCTCACTTACACAAATGAGCTTGGAATAGAAGATGCCTTCCTGAAGATCGCAGATCACGATCTCTTGCAGATCAATAGTGAAAGCATTCATGAAATTCTTCATGAGATCATGCGTGAGCGGACGGCTTGGATGCATTTTCTCCAGCGCCACCGCAATGGCCTGGGCTTCAAAGCCCCCGATCACAATGGGCAAACGGCGAAGGCCATTCACCTCACCCAGCACTACAGCGTAAGAATGCGTCTGTGTTATGCTATGTGATAGTGCAACTATTTCCAACTCTATTTTCTTCATACGGAGACACGAAACTAAGGCATTTTATCCAAAAAAAAAGCGGTTGCAGAACAACCGCTTAACTTCATTATAATATTGTGCCAAATGGTTTTACGCCATTCCTTTTACCTTTTTGGCAGCTTCGATGATCTTTGGCATCACTTCAAAAGCATCGCCCACAATTCCGTAGTCGGCAGCCTTGAAGAAAGGTGCTTCCGGGTCTTTGTTGATCACTACGATCACCTTGCTGCGGTTCACACCGGCCAGGTGTTGGATGGCCCCGGAAATACCTACGGCAATGTACAGATTGGGCGCGATGGCCAATCCGGTTTGTCCAACGTGCTCATGGTGCGGACGCCAGTGCGCATCGGCCACGGGACGGCTGCAGGCAGTAGCTGCTCCCAGCACATGGGCCAGGTCTGTGATCATACCCCAGTTCTCGGGGCCTTTCAGGCCACGGCCGCCACTCACCACGATCTCGGCCTCGCTGAGGGGGATCTCGCCGGTCACTTTATTCACGGCAGTCACTTTCACTTTGGGCGCTTCCACGTTCACATTCAGGGCAGCCACTTCAGCAGTGCCTTCAGTGCTTTCCACTTTGTATGAATTGGGGTTGAGCGCAATGATCTTTACAGGGGTATTGATAGCGATATTGGCAAATGCCTTACCGGAGAATACAGTTTTCTTAACTACAAATCCATTGCTGGTATCGGGCAGTGCCACTGCACCGGAAACCAGTCCAGCCTTGAGTTGTGCACTGAGGCGGGGAGCGATGGACTTACCATCCACATTATTGCTGAAGATGACCACATCGGCGCCGGTTGCCTTTACGCCTTCGGCGATGGCATGGGTAAAACTCTGTGCATCGAAATGATCCAGTGCCGGATTGTTCACATGATGGATCTTTTTGATGCCATATTTACCCAGTGCTGCGAGGTCTTCCGAAACAGTGCCCAGTACGATGCCTTCGGCTGTGGTACCCAGTTGGGCCGCTACTTTGGCGCCATAGCTCATGGCTTCCAGTGAAGCTTTCTTGATATGGCCCTCGGCCTGGTCTATGAAGATTAAAACTGACATATCGTTGTGTTGAATTGAAGTAAAAGAATGATGTTGCTGAAAGGCTTAGATCACTTTGGCCTCTTCGTGAAGCAGACGAACCAGTTCTTCCGGATTGTCTGCAGGAATGAGTTTCACGCCTGCTTTGGCAGGAGGAAGCTCAAAGCTCACGATGGAAGTGAGTGTATCCACGCTGGCGGGCTCTACCACTTTGAGTGGCTTGGTGCGGGCGCCCATGATCCCTTTCATATTGGGAATGCGCTGTTCGGCCATTCCTTTCTGGCAGCTAACCACAACGGGTAACTGCACTTCGCAAACTTCTTCTCCTCCTTCAATTTCGCGGGTGATGGTGGCAGTGGCGCCATTCAGATCGAATTTGGTAGCGAGGCTCACATAGGGGAGACCCAGGAGCTCGGCCACCATGCCTCCGATGGAAGAACCATTGTAATCGATGGTCTCACGGCCGGTAAATACCAGGTCGTACCCACCCGATCTGGCTACTTCGGCAATCTGGCTGGCGATATAAAAACTGTCCTGGCTGTCTGCATTCACACGGATCGCTTCGTCACCACCCAGTGCAAGCGCTTTACGGATGATAGGTTCAGCATCAGCACCTCCAACATTTATGAGATGGAGCACGGTGGAAGGGTCTTTCTCTTTCAGTTCGATAGCACGGACCAGTGCATACCACTCATCGTATGGATTGATGATCCATTGAACGCCATCCTGTGCAAATTTCGTATTGTTATCAGTGAAGGCTATTTTTGCCGTTGTGTCCGGCGTTTTGCTGATACATACTAAGATCTTCATTAGCGAAGTATTTAAGATTGTATTAAGTTTACCAGAGATGGTTGTTTATGCAACCAATGCTTGGACAAATATAAGCGTTCGCAAAGATAGTTTTGAAAGGATTAGTAAAAATTAATTGTGGGAAAAAGATGGAAAGGATCGATAAACTGAGGCAGATGCTGGCTTCCAGCCCGGAAGACAGTTTCCTGAACCATGCCATGGCGATGGAACTGATGGCACTGGGGCAGGAAACCGAGGCCCGACGTGTGCTGGAGACATTATTGCAGCGGGATCCGGGCTATATCGGCAGCTATTATCAACTGGCCAGGCTGCTGGAGCGGCTGGGACAGCGGGATCTGGCGCTGGAATGGTATGAAAAGGGGTTGAAAGCGGCACAAGCGGCGGGGGACAGGCACGCGATGAATGAGTTAAGGATGGCGTATGATGAGTTGATGGATGAGTAGGGAAATTGGCTCAAAAGGCATAAAACACCATAAATGAAGAATTTTATATCAAACATAGAAATTCTAAATTTTAAATCAATAAGGCATTGTTCTCTTACTGATTGTAAAAGGATCAATCTTTTTATAGGAAGACCTAATGTGGGGAAGTCAAATATTTTGGAAGCTTTATCAATGTTTACGCTTCCTTATATGGGGCCCAAAGCAAAACTTTCATCCTTGGTCAGAGCTAAGAATCCCACAGAACTTTACTTCAATGGTGATTTAGATCAGGTGCCGGCATTCAGGTCCCAAATAGGGGATTGGGATTTGAAATTCAATCCTAAGGAAGGGCTGGAGATACAGTTGCACTATAGTGATCTCGCGCAAAGCAGTTTTAGAGTAAATAAGTTGGGGAATGAATTGATCATTGAAAATGCCAGATCCAATTTCAGCGAAGACCTTCCCATCAAAAAATATAATTTTAGACCTAATATACAATTCAGAAAGTCGCATTCTAAATTCTTAGTCCCGCCTTTTGGTCAAAATCTATTAGGGATCCTGGAGAACTTTACCGCATTAAGAAAAGAGGTGGAAGATCTGTTCATGGAATACAATCTTCAACTGGTTTTTGATGTGTCAAATCAAACCCTGCAAATACTCCAAAAAGGGAAAATAAATAATAATAGCATTTTCCTTATCCCATATAGTTCCATTGCAGATACGCTGCAACGTGTCATTTTTTATAAAGCGGCCATAGCCTCTAATGATAATAGTGTTATCATATTGGAAGAACCTGAAGCACATTCATTCCCTCCATATATGAGTCATATTACCCAGGAAATGATCCATAAAAAGGACAATCAGTATTTTGTGTCCACTCATAGCCCTTATATTCTTAATGATCTGCTCGAGAATGGAATGGATGAGTTAGCCGTTTTTATGGTTAGTTACAAGAAAAATGAAACTGTTACCCGCCAGCTAAGTCGTGAAGAGTTACATGAGATATATCAAAACGGGGTAGATCTTTTTACCAATAGCGAAAGTTACGTATGATGGATCTGAATATTTTGCCTGAGTGTTTTGTAGATACAAACCTTATTGAAACGCTGGTGCCTCCTGTAAGAGGATATAACCATCAAATGGGATGTGGAACAGTTTCAAGGAAAATGCAAAAAAATCTTTCAGACAGTTTTGCTCTTGGTATTATCGATAAGGATAAGAAAGAACTGGATTATCTAAAAGAGTTTGATGAGGTAGTTGTAAGAGGAAGCTTGTGCTTGCATAAGCATAAAAAGAAACATCATTATATCATTCAAATACAACCTGCTATCGAGCGATTCATGATCCATTGCGCGCAATGTTGTGGCATCTCCCTTGAAG
>JAGIAP010000215.1 GCA_017744805.1 Chitinophagaceae bacterium
CCACGGCTCCATTACCATCAATAGTATCCCTGGTATTGGCACCGAATTCAAAATGCTTTTGCCTGGCAATTAAACAACTGATCTATGGCATCCAAAAAATTAAAAGTGTTGCTCGCCGAAGACGACCTCTCCCTCGGCTACGTCATAAAAGACAATCTCACAGAAGCCGGATATGAAGTGAACCTTTACTCCGATGGACAGGCAGCCATCGACAATTTCGATAAGACCCAGGTGGATATCTGCCTCCTGGACGTAATGATGCCCTTCAAGGACGGATTTTCCGTTGCCAAAAAGATCAGGCAGCAAAGCGATGTGATCCCCATTCTCTTCATTACCGCCCGCTCCATGGAAGAAGACCGGATAAAGGGATTTTTAACCGGCGCAGATGATTATATTGTGAAACCTTTCAGCATGCAGGAACTCCTGCTCCGGATGGACGTGTTCATCCGCCGTTCCCGCAAACTGCACGCCGATGAGGTACTGGAATATGCGATCGGTGACCTGAGGTTCTCATACACCGATCTTAAATTATACGTTGCCAACGAAATACATACCCTCACCCAAAAGGAGGCCGATCTCCTGAAGTTCCTTTGTGAACACGCCAACCGTATCCTCAAACGCGAGGAAGTGCTGCTGAACGTCTGGGGAAAAGACGATTATTTCCTCGGCAGAAGTATGGATGTGTTCATGACCAAACTCCGCAAATATTTTAAATCAGACCCTACCGTAGTGCTCGAAACCATCCATGGCGTAGGCTTCCGATTCAACGCAGTTGTTAGTTAACCGCGGATTAACCGTTGTTAATTACTGATTAACCAAATCAGTCGGGAGCTTTGTTATTGCATTAACATTAAATTCCTGACTCAAATGCACCGCTCAATCATCGGGTTCCTCCTGTGTATTGTGTGCTTTGGTAACAGTGATGCACAATCGCAGACAGACACCCTGAACCTTACACTCCCCGGGGCCGAAAAGATCTTCCTGCAGAAGAACCTCGCCCTCATCGCCCAGCGATACAATATTTCCATCGGAAAAGCCCTTGAACAACAAGCCAGGTATTGGGACAATCCTGTTCTCAACACAGATCAGACCCTCTACGATGGAAAATTTTTCAGGCATGGAACGGAGAACGGACAATCCTATGGTGAGATATACCTGCAACTGCAACAAGTGATCCGAACCGCCGGCAAAAGGAATAAGCTCATCAAACTATCAGAAGATGCCACCCTTTCCGCCACACAGCAGTTCAACGAGCTCCTCCGCAACCTCCGCTTCACCCTCGCCACCCAATTCAATACCCTCGCCCAGCTCTCCGCCACCAACAAACTTTTCAACCGGGAAAAAGAAGCCATGCAACAACTGGTCACCGGCATGGAGGCGGAATGGAAGGCAGGCAATATCTCTCAAAAGGAGAATCTCCGCATCAAGGCCCTGCTCTTCTCCCTGCAGAACGATCAGGCCGAATTGCAGCGGCAAATGACCGATGTTCAGCGAGACCTACTGGTACTGCTGCAACAGGGTGATTCCGTGTATATCAGCCCGGTTACCAGCGAACTGCCCCCCACTACCTTACCTCCGCTGGATGCATTGCTCGACAGTGCCCGGAACCATCGCCCGGACCTTCAGTTGGCCCAAACCAATCTCCTGCAACAGCAACATAACCTCGCTTACCAGAAAGCCCTGGTAGCGCCCGACGTCACTGCAGGAGTAGCCTATGATCGCCTCAACAGCTATGTGCCGCATTACTGGGGTATCCAGTTCAGCCTGCCCCTGCCCATCCTCAACCAGAACAAAGGGAATATCAATGCCGCCAAAGCATCCATCGAACAGGCCAACACCAATATCCTGCAGGTACAAACGCAGTTGACACAGGACCTGAACGCTTCGTACAAGAAATACCTCATCGCTTCCAACCAACTGCAACAGTCGGACCCCAGCCTGGAAGCGCCTTTCGATACGCTCCTCCAGAATATGATCGGCAGCTACAAACAAAGACAGGTAAGCCTGGTGGAGTTCATCGATTTCTTCGATTCCTATAAAGATGTATTCATCAAAAAACAACAACAGTTATCCGCCCTCCGCAATGCCGCAGCAGAGCTCAATTTCACCACCGGCATCAATATCATCGGCAATCATTAACCAACCTCAGCACAATGATCTTTATGAAACAATTCCTTCACCCCGCGATATTGCTTGCAGCGCTCACCATGACCGCCTGCAAGAGCAAGGACCAACCACCGGCTGGTCCGTCTAAAGTCTGTATCAGCGATTCACTTTCCAGGATGATCCGCATAGACACAGCCAATACAAAACGGATCGACGATCAGTTGCAACTCTCCGGCGAGATCAGTTTCGACGATAATAAAGTAGTAAAAGTATTCCCCTTCAGCTCGGGACAGGTGTTGGAAGTGAAAGTGTCGCTGGGAGATAAAGTGTCGAAAGGGCAAACGCTTGCCGTGATCAAATCCGCCGACGTGGCCGGCAATTATGCGGATATGGCCACTGCAGGGAACGATATCGCTATCGCGAAAAAACAACTGGACAATGCGGAATCCCTCTACAAGAACGGGATCGCCAGCGAGCGGGAATATTTCGAGGCGAAGGAGAATTACAACAAAAGCCTGGCCGCTTCCCGTAAACTGCAGGAACAGATCGCTATCAACGGCGGCGGGCATACCAATCCCAACGGCACGTATATCGTGCGGGCGCCAATGAGCGGTTATGTAGTGGAAAAGAAGATCACCCAGGGCTCGTTTATCCGAAGCGATTTCAACGATAACCTCTTTACCGTAGGCGATATCTCTGATGTATGGGTTTGGGCCAATGTGTATGAAAGCGATATCTCCAGGGTGCACGAAGGATATACCGTACACGTCACTACCCTCGCCTACCCCGATACCGTATTCAATGGCGTGGTGGACAAAGTAAGCCAGTTGCTGGACCCTGAGACCAAGGTGATGAAGATACGGGTAAGGCTCCCCAACAGCTCGCAATTGCTGAAACCGGAAATGTTTGCCAATATCACCGTCGAGAACAAACAGGGTGCCATGGCCACCAGCGTCCCTACCAGCGCAGTGATCAATGATAACGGAAAGGCCTATGTGATCATTTATAAAGGGAACTGTGACCTTACTATCAGGGAAATTCAGGTGTTGAAATCTGCAGGTGATATCACCTACATTAAAGCAGGTATCAACCCCGGAGAGAAAATAATATCCCAGAACCAGGTTCTTCTTTTCAACGCCCTGAGAGAAGGCTAAACCTAATCTTATGAACAAGTTCATCAAACAGATCATATATTTTTCGCTCCGGCACAGGTACTTCATATTCTTCATGACTGGCATACTGGTAGTGCTGGGCATCTGGAGCTATCGCGAAACGCCCATCGAGACCTTTCCGGATGTTACCAATACCCAGATCATCATCATCGCCCAATGGCCGGGCAGAAGCGCTGAGGAGGTGGAAAAATTTGTGACCATCCCCATTGAGACAGTGCTCAATTCCGTTCAGAAAAAAGCAAATCTTCGTACCACTTCCGCATTTGGCCTTTGTTATGTTCGTATCATCTTCGACGATGATGTGGATGATGCATTCGCGCGGCAACAGGTGCTTAGCAGGCTTGGAGGCGCAGACCTTCCAGATGGTGTAAAACCAGACGTTCAGCCACCCTACGGACCTACCGGCGAAATATTCCGCTATACGCTGAAGAGCAATACACGTAGTATCCGTGATCTTACCACCATCCAGGATTGGGTTCTGGACAGGCAATTCAAATCCGTTCCGGGCATAGCTGACGTGAACAGTTTCGGCGGAGAAGAAAAGATATTCGAAGTGAGCGTGAACCCTGAACTACTGATCAAGTATAATCTGACATCCCTGGATGTATATTCCGCCATTCAAAAAAGCAATATCAATGTAGGTGGGGATGTTATTGAAAGGAATGGTCAATCCTATGTAGTGAGAGGAATTGGCATCCTGAATGATATCGATGAGATCCGTGACATCATCATCACCAAAGTAAACGGTGTGCCGCTATTGGTCAAAAATGTGGCCACTGTGGTGGAAAGTGGAAAACCAAGGTTGGGCCAGGTGGGAAGGGACCTACAAAATGATGTGATCGAAGGCATCATCGTAATGAGAAAAGGAGAAAACCCCGCAGAAGTGTTGAAAAGCGTAAGGGCAAAAGTAAACGAATTGAACAGTTCCATCCTTCCCAATGATGTCAAGATCGATGTTTTCTACGACCGCACCAACCTGATGGATTATGCACAGGAGACGGTTATTCATAATCTCATTGAAGGTATCATCCTGGTAACCGTAGTTGTATTCCTTTTTATGGCCGATTGGCGTACCACCCTCATCGTGAGTATCATCATTCCCTTATCCTTACTCTTTGCATTCATCTGCATGCGCATCAAAGGAATGAGCGCCAATCTGCTCTCCATGGGAGCCGTGGACTTCGGTATCATCATAGACGGGGCCGTAGTGATGGTGGAAGGTTTATTTGTAGCGCTCGATCATAAGGCGAAAGAGGTGGGCATGGAGAAATTCAACAAACTTGCCAAATTGGGCCTCTTCAAAAATAAAGGAACGGAAATGGGTAAAGCCATCTTCTTTTCCAAACTGATCATCATCACCTGCCTGATCCCGATTTTCTCATTTCAGAAAGTGGAAGGAAAAATGTTTTCCCCCCTTGCCTATACATTAGGGTTTGCATTGCTTGGAGCATTGATCTTTACACTTACACTGGTACCAGCTCTCAGCAGCATCCTGCTCAGGAAGAATGTAAGGGAAAAACATAATCCCATCGTCATATTCTTTGAAAAAGGTGTAAGCAAAATATTCAAAGTAGTTTACCATAACAAAAAGAAAAGCATACTGATAGCACTAACGGTAATGGTGCTCACTTTTTTTTCCGCCAAATTCCTGGGATCGGAATTCCTGCCGGAATTGGATGAAGGGGCCTTATGGGTGCAATCCGAATTACCCATGAGTGTGTCCCTCAGTGAAGCCACCAATATCTGCAGCAAAATGATCGATATCCTCAGGAAATTCCCGGAGGTGAAACAAACGCTCTCGCAGGTTGGGCGAACCAATGACGGAACTGATCCCAAAGGTTTTTTCAATGTGCAGATCCAGGTAGACCTGAAGCCTAAAAAAAGCTGGACGAGGGATATCAGCAAGGATGAGCTGATCAGCGAAATGGATGCCCAACTCAAGAAATTGCCGGGCATCATTTATAATTATTCCCAGCCGATCCGCGATAATGTGGAAGAGGCTGTAGCTGGCGTCAATGCAGCACTTGCCGTGAAAATATTCGGTCCGGATTTCCATGAGCTGGATCATAAGGCAGACAGTGTAATGAATATACTCAAAGGCGTTCGCGGTATCGAGGACCTTGGTGTGCTTAGAAACCTGGGGCAGCCCGAGTTCCGCATTGAACTGGATCAGCGGAAAATGGCATTCTATGGCGTGAACACGGCCGATGCCAATGCCGTTATCGAAATGGCCATTGGTGGTAAAGCGGCCACAGAGTTGTATGAAGGTGAAAAGAAATTCGATGTACGTGTCCGCTACCAAAAGGAATACAGGGCAACTCAACAGGAAATAGAGAACCTGATGGTGCCTACCAATGATGGCGCAAAAGTGCCATTGAAAGAGATCGCAAGGATATCAACGCTCACCGGCCCGGCCTTCATTTACCGCGATAACAATATGCGGTATATCGCCGTGAAATTCTCCGTGCGTGAACGGGACCTCGGCAGCACCATTGCAGAAGCACAGGAAAAAGTGCATGCCGCCGTAACGCTTCCCGCCGGTTACAAGATGAGCTGGAACGGAGAGTTCGAGAACCAGCAACGAGCCAGTAAGACCCTGGCCAGGGTAGTGCCTATCTGTTTACTTGCCATCTTCCTCATCCTCTTCATCACTTTCGGGAATGCGAAAGATGCATTGCTTACCATCATGAATGTACCCTTTGCCCTCATCGGGGGGATCCTGGCCCTGCATATCACCAATTTCAATTTCAGTATCTCTGCCGGTATTGGCTTTATTGCGCTGTTTGGGGTCTGTATCCAGAACGGCGTGATCCTGATCTCCGTGTTCAGGAAAAACCTGACCGAAGGCATGCACCTGGATGAGGCCATCCGCGAGGGCGTGATCTCCCGCGTGCGGCCAGTAGTGATGACCGCCCTGATGGCGATGATCGGCCTGCTGCCCGCAGCGGTATCCCACGGCATCGGTTCCGAGACCCAGAAGCCACTGGCCATCGTGGTGATAGGGGGATTGGTGACGGCCACCATCCTGACACTGCTGCTATTACCTGTCATCTACTCACTGGTGTACCATATCATTCACAAAAGGAAAAATAGAAAACTGAAGAAGTTGACCGGACTGGAACACTAGCCTTTTGATAAAATCCGTAAATTGTTGGGAGCCACCTTGCCTTGCGGCTCCCAATCCTCAATTCCATACTATGACCGTTCAACAGATCCTTTCCCGCCTCGAAGAACTGGGCAGCACCCAGATCAAAAAGATACTCCTGAAACACGGGGCCAAAGAACCATTGTTTGGCGTGAAAGTGGAAGACATCAAGAAATTGTTGAAAGAGATAAAAGGCGATAAACAAGCCATTGCCATGGAGCTCTATGAGAGCGGCAATGCAGATGCCATGTACATGGCTGGTCTCATGGCCGATGGAGCAAAAATGACGGAAAAGGAATTACAACACTGGATGGACCGCGCCAATTCACCAGCCCTCAGCGAATACATCGTTCCCTGGGTCACCACCGAAAATCCCAAAGCCTGGGCAATCGGATTGAAATGGATCGCCTCCAAACAAGCGCTCACCGCCACTTCCGGCTGGAGCACTATTGCCGGGGTGCTTGCCACCAGGCCAAATACCGAGCTCGATATCGATGCCATCCGGGCGCTGATGGAACAGGTAAAAGAAGAAATACTGAAAGCACCTGATCGTGTACGTTATACAATGAATGGCTTCATCATCGCCGCAGGTACCTATATCCCCGAACTGACAGCAGAAGCCATTCAATTGGGCAGGAAGATCGGGGTGGTAACGGTGGATATGAATGGTACTGCCTGTAAAGTACCCTTCTCCCCGGACTATATCCTGAAAGCCAAAGACCGGGGAAGTATCGGTAAAAAGAAGAAAACAGTAAAATGTTAGTTACACGGAAAATGAGCTACCGCATCCACAACTCTTGCTCGCATTCGGGTTCTCGAAACTGAAGCCTCTTGCATTCAGTCCATCCGTCCAATCAATCTGCATACCGGTAAGATAAAGCCCGTGTGAGGGGTTCATCAAAAAATTCAATCCCTCGTATTCATACACCATATCCCCTTCGATCTTTTGATCGAATCCCAGCAAATAGCTGAACCCGGAGCATCCGCCCCCCTTCACTCCTACGCGAAGCATCAGGCTTTGATCGAATCCGGGATCAGCCATCAGGCGCCTGATCTCTGCAATGGCGCCGGGCGTGAACAACACAGGGGATGCATTTTTCGTTTCCATAAATACAAAAATACGACTACCCGTTATTTTATTACATTTGTTGCACCTAAAAACGACCCTTAATGACTTTATCGAACACGGAATTGTTTCTTTCCCTGGCCATTGCCCTGTTACTGGGCGGCACCCTGGCCTATATGTTCTGGAAACAAAGAAAGGAAGTGAAAGAACTGATCGAAAAGAAAAAAGCCGGAAAAGCAGAAAACGATAAACAAGCCGCCAACCTCCAGGGCCTTCAGTTGGGAGCCTATGAGCGCCTTATTTTGCTGACCGACCGTATTGCCCTCCCCAACCTGATCAACCGTGTGAACCAGCCCGGTCTCAGTGCCCGGGAAATGCAATCCCTGCTCACCATGAATATCAAACAGGAATTTGAACATAATGTTACCCAGCAGATCTATGTTTCAGCAGAATCATGGGATGCCGTCCGTAACCTCAAAGACCAGAATATCCTTATCATCAACCAGGTAGCCAGCTTCATGCCTGCCGAAGCTACCGGTCAGGACCTGAACCATGCCCTCCTGGAAATGCTGGTGCAGAACCCCAAGGCCACCCTGCACAATGTAGTGTCCGATGTGCTCAGCTTTGAAGCGAAGAAACTGATGAAATAAGAGATCAAATATTGCTTGCTATGTCAGAAGAAAAGAAAGTTTTTACCGATAGTGGAATTGAGATAAAACGATTGTATACCCAACCGGTGCCCATGACCGAACAACCCGGCGACTTCCCTTTCACCAGGGGCGTTCAGCCGGACATGTACCGCGGTAAGCTCTGGACCATGCGCCAGTACGCAGGTTTCAGCACTGCGGAAGAAAGTAACAAACGCTACCACTACCTCCTCTCCCAGGGCGTAATGGGCCTCAGTGTGGCCTTTGACCTGCCAACCCAGATCGGGTACGACAGCGACCATCCCCTGGCAGAAGGTGAAGTAGGAAAAGTGGGCGTGGCCATCGATAGCCTGGAAGATATGCAAACCCTCTTCAAAGGCATCAAGCTGGAAGACGTTTCCACCTCCATGACCATCAATGCTACCGGTTTCATTCTACTGGCCTTCTACACGGCACTCGCCAAACAACAGGGCGCTGACCTGAGGAAGATCTCCGGCACCATCCAGAACGATATCCTCAAGGAATACGCCGCCCGCGGCACCTATATCTATCCGCCCAAACCAAGTATGCGCATCATCACCGATATTTTCGAGTGGTGCAGCCAATCGGTTCCCAAATGGAATACCATCTCCATTTCGGGCTATCATATCCGTGAGGCAGGCAGTACTGCGGTACAGGAGATCGCATTCACGCTCAGTAACGGTCGCGCATACGTGAAAGCCGCCCTGGAAAAGGGTTTGGACATCAATGTGTTTGGGAAACGACTTTCCTTCTTCTTCAATGCACACAATAATCTCTTTGAGGAAGTGGCCAAATTCCGCGCTGCCCGTCGCATGTGGGCACAGATGATGAAAGAGCTCGGCGCCACCGATCCCAAAGCGCAGATGCTTCGCTTCCACACGCAAACCGGCGGTAGCACCCTCACTGCACAACAACCGCTCAACAATATCGCCCGCGTTACGGTACAAACGATGTCCGCAGTATTGGGGGGCACACAATCCCTTCATACAAACGGTTACGATGAAGCACTGAGCCTTCCCACTGAAGAAGCGGCGCGCATCGCATTACGTACCCAGCAGATAGTGGCATATGAAAGTGGCCTGGCCGATACCGTTGACCCGCTGGCAGGCTCCTACTACGTGGAGGCCCTCACCAACGAGGTGGAAGAGCAGGCCTGGAAACTGATACATAGCATCGATGCCATGGGAGGCAGCGTATCCGCCATCGAACAGGGATTCATCCAGGACGAGATCGCGCGGAGCGCTTACAATTATCAGCGCGAGATCGAGACCGGTGACAAGATCATCGTAGGCGTGAATAAATTCCAGGTGAAAGAGACCGATTCCATTCCACTATTCAAGATAGATGACTCCATTCGTCAACTGCAATCTGAAAAGCTGGCCTCACTCCGCAATCGTCGCGACCCCGCCAGGGTTGACCAGATGTTGCAATTGCTGAACGACCGCGCCACCACCGGAGAGAATATCATGCCTGCCGTATTGGAAGCCGTAGAGAACCTTTGTACACTAGGCGAGATCGCAGATACATTGCGCGAAGTATTTGGAGAGTACAAGGG
>JAGIAP010000216.1 GCA_017744805.1 Chitinophagaceae bacterium
GATCCGAGGTCATCAAAATCTGAATGTAACCTCACCCAATAAGATGGGGGCAGCCCAAAATGTAAAGTCTTCTTTCAGTGAAACGCTGAATCAAACGATCTGGTTCCCGTTGGATAAACCTGAAATCCTGAGAGCTAATTATTTGCTTGGCAATAAGTTCCTGGAATCAATAAACAGAGAAGTTGGATTTAATAAAATCAATGACCGCATCTATCTTGCCAAACAGAAGATTCCAGGCTTCACCGTACTGAATGATTTTTTGAACAGATATGGATTTGCTGACCGGGAGGATACCGGAGGGCCTGGAATGGATTCCGAACAACTTCTTCGTTATATTTCTGACAGGCTTTCTGATCCGAACCCTGAACTGCAGGAATGGAGCATTGCATTGGTTGGTAATCTTAATCCAATCCAGAATGTTGATCCAGCTATTTATGGTGGACTCCAAGTCAATATGATACAGCGAAGCAGGAAACATACACTAAAAGGCTACAATATTGGCGTACTGACAGAGCCAGACCATCTTTTTGTTGATATGAAAGATGGTGCTTCAAAATCCCTGCAAAATCCCCTTCTGCTATTGTACTTAATATGGAAAGGAAGTGAAGCGGTGGATAAAGATCAAAGTAATCCGAGGCTGAATCAAAGGATAGATCTTTACCGGAATGTAGATACGGAGAAGGTTGATTTGCTTGGGCTGGCAATACAATTCCCTAAAAGTTCAAATCTTCCTAATAACTATATTGGACAGTAATGAAACTCGAAGACCTTAAATTTCAAACCTGGTCACAAATTCCCAAAGAGGGGAATCCAATAGAAGGGTATAAAGGCAGCTTTATCAAAATAGGTGATTCTGCCCGAACAGATATGTTGCTTTTCAGGGATGAGGCTGATCAAAAGCATTTTGTCGTAGAGGTTTCTGAAACACAATCCCGCAATATCAATACTCCTGAAATAAATGGATTTAAGGTTTCAGCGAAAATGTTCAGATTTGACGCTACTTTCTTAAAATATTATATAGATCTGGAATGTGGAAGGGAAGAATACCTTAAAGAGTTTACCGAGATAGTCAAAGAGATCGCAGGCAGAATTGCTGAAGGAAATGACGCAGTTAGGAGTATTAATGAAGTTATTGAGAACTGGAAAGCATTTCTTGGCGCAATAAGCAAGCCGTTATTGACACCCAATGAACAGCTTGGGTTATTTGCAGAACTGGAGCTGCTTTCCAGGATTTGCGAAATAAACCCCTCCTTGTCTTTAAGAAGCTGGCGTGGCCCGGTTTCGGAGAAACATGACTTTGTTTTTTCTGATTGGACCCTTGAAGTTAAAGCCACTCAAAAGCACGGGCATATACATGTTATAAATGGCCTTGAGCAATTGCAAACTTATAAAGGCAAAAAACTTGCATTTGTATCTTTGATCATAAACGAAGGGCAATCCGGGAGCTCGAAAAGTATACAGGATCTGGTAAACCTTTTTGTTACTAAAACCTTCAAAGGAAGACCAGCCCTGCTTGAAGAGTTCCTGAGCCTGGTAACGTCGGCAGGCTATTCCAGATTATATTCGCAGGAATACAACAGATTGAAGTTTGAAGTTGTTGCTTCAAAATTATTTTCTGTGGATGATCATTTTCCAAAACTCACGCCAAATGAAATAAGCATTCCTGTGAGCTCAAGAGTATCAGAAATTAAATATACAATCGACCTTACCGGTATGAATGGAATTGAAATAGAGGATGTTCAGTGGGGGAATTATTTGTATTGATCTTTTGAGAATGTAAAAATACAGGCAGAGTGTATTAAACACTCCGCCTTTATCCAACTTATTTCTCTGCTACAAACACTAAGAAATGATTCATCAAAAAGTGTAACCCATCCGCCGTATTATACGCCTTCAACGCTTTCGCTATCGTTTCTTCCACCAGTTCCTTATTTTTCGTGTAATTGATGGCTGAAGCCGACGGGCCCGTCCCCATAAAGCTTTTCACGCCATCCTCCAGGCTCGCATAATTGAATGGGCAAGGAACTACTGCTCTTGAAAGTAATTGTAATCCATGCTTGTGGAGGGTAGCTTCAATCCTTCCATCTTCTGACAACGCAAATGGACCGGGATGATCCGGAGGTAATGGAGGAAGTAGAGTACCAATGGCCTTCAGGATATTAGTAGCATCACTGAGCTCAGGCTGAGCCCAGTTGCCAAGAACAAGACGCCCACCGGGTTTTAGCACTCTCTTTGCTTCGAGCAGGGCACTCTCAAAACTTCCAGCATATTGAAAGGAGTTGAATCCCGAAACTACATCAAAGCTGTTGTCCGCAAATGGAAGATCTTCAAGGTCTTCTTCGAGGAAGCTGATGGCTGGATTGCGCCTGCGCGCAACTTCCAATAATCCTGGCGCAGGTTGAAACAGAAATTGTCTTCCATTACCCTTTGCAGCACTACCTGTGGGTCATGCCTCAAAGAACAGAACCAGGAAAGCAACTGCTCATTTTCCGGGTTTTCGGCAATCAGCAAAACCAGCTCTCGCAGTTTGAGCTCCAGCAGTACTGGATCTGGTTGATAACTGGGCCGGAAGTAGGCATGATCGATACAAAGTATGCTTCTGCCGCCCTACTGTTATGGATCGGGATCACCGGAGCTACCTTACTGACCGGTTTTACCCTGTTCCCCGATCTGCTTTTCAATACATCGCAAATGAATTCATCCGGCAAAAAGAATAAGACGAAACAAAAATCAGTCTCCCTGAACTGCTCAACAATGCAAGCGCCTTTCCTGACAAATACACAACTACCTTTTTGAAGATCAAAGGCTCCTTGCGGAGTATGCCAGATCTTTTTCCCTTCCATTACATACAGCACATAATTGTGATGACTCCAAAGATCAACATATTGTGCATCCAATGGACATGTAAAATGGAAACAAGTACTTCTCCGCAACTGAGCTGGCGATAGGCGGGATTGCCTTTGACGATTGAGTAGAAATTATACACGGAGGCAGATTGAAATACAAAACTAATATTTTGCCAGATACTGATGAATACCACTAATGGGTAAGTCCTGGCACTGGTTCTGCTGGCCAATCGATGGCGCCTGGGCTCATGGGGGGTTAAAAGGCACGGAAATTAACCGGACGGAATACCACTGCTATTCAATAATTTCAGGTAGCGAAATAATCCACTTAACAAGCTCTGTTCATATGAGATCCACACTCTTATCCACTTTTCTCCTGATCGGTACCCTCCTCCCGGCAATGCCATCCATTGGACAAAATACGTTTATCGATTCAACAAAGATCCCCGCCCACCCACGATTGCTATTGTTGAAGGGGGAAGAGGAAAGAATAAAAAGAGAATTCAGAAAAGATCCAATTTGGAAAAATGTCCATGACCAGATATTGAAAGAATGCGATTCCGTATTGAGTAAGCCTCCCGTAGAACGGATCATGATCGGAAAACGATTATTGCAAACCTCCCGGGAAGCGCTCAGAAGGATCTTTTTTCTTGCTTATGCATACCGCATCACTGGCGATAAAGCCTATTTCTCCCGTTGCGAAGCAGAAATGCTGGACGTATGTAATTTCAATAACTGGAACCCGGATCATTTCCTGGATGTGGCCGAAATGACCCTCGCCGTTTCCATTGGTTATGATTGGCTTTACAATGAGCTCGCTGCTAAATCAAGGAGTACCATCAGCAAAGCCATCATCGAAAAAGGGATCGATCCTTCTCTCAATAATAAATACAACGGCTGGCTTAGAGGCACCAATAACTGGAACCAGGTCTGCAATGCAGGCATCTCATTTGGTGCATTGGCGGTGTATGAAGATCAGCCACAGGCTTCGATGGAACTTCTTCGTCGCGCAATAGCCAGTATCGTACATCCAATAAAAGAATATGCGCCGGCCGGCAATTATAAAGAAGGATATAGTTACTGGGGATATGGAACATCGTTCAATGTATTGTTCAACAGTACCCTCGAAAAGATATTCGGAACAGATTTCGGCTTGCATGAAATGCCCGGCTTTATGGAATCGGCTGGCTTCTATCAACAACTTGTTAGCCAGCAAGGGTATCCGTTCAACTATTCCGATGCTGGTACAGAGGAAGGGATTCAGCCTGCTATGTTCTGGTTCGCCGATAAACTGAAAGATCCTTCTTTGTTGTTTATCGAAAAGCGCTACCTGACCGAACGGACCAATAACGGAAGGCCTAACCGCTTGTTACCGGCGGCCATGATCTGGGGCAAAGGCATCAGCATGGATAAGATAAAAGAGCCCCTTCAAAAAGCATGGGCAGGAAAAGCGAATAACCAGGTGGTGATGATGCGTACCAGTTGGAAGAAGGACCAGGGCATATATATTGGATTCAAAGGCGGCACCCCCTCAGCCAGTCATGGGCATATGGATGCAGGATCATTTGTGATGGATGCCGGTAATGCCAGATGGTCTACAGACCTGGGTATGCAACAATACAATGGACTTGAAACAGCCGGTTTGAGCATCTGGGATATGAGCCAGAATTCTCAGCGATGGGAAGTATTCCGTTATTCCAATTACGCCCATAGCACCCTTACTGTAAACGGACATCTTCAGCAGGTAAAAGCAAATGCCCCATTGATAAGCTTTTCTGATGATCCCCAAAATATGCGTGCTGTGCTGGACCTCGGTGAAATTTACAATCAGGATTTGGCCAGTGCCCGTCGCGGTATTGCCATCATCAACCAGCGATATGTTACCATCCGGGATGAATTGCAAGCGGGCGATAGTACCTGCCTGATCCGCTGGGCCATGCTCACGCCGGCAACAGTGGTAAAGATCGAAGGCGATCGGGCCCTGCTGGAAAGCAAAGGACAACAACTAACTATCACTGTTAGAGGAGTTGCTGGTGTGCAACTGAAAACCTGGAGCACTGCTCCTCCCCATAGTTACGACGCAGCCAACCCAGGCACTACCCTGATCGGGTTTGAAATAACAATACCCGCACACGCGAAAGCAGCCTGCAATGTGTTATTGATCCCGGGAGAAAATAATTCCATCAAAGAAAAAAGTATCAAAAGCCTCGACAAATGGTGAGGGCTTTCAACTATTTCTTGTATCCAAACAACCTGTAAACAAGGAAATACCTTACAATTTCGCCACTCCGGGTCTGCGGAATGAGCACTGGCTTTGAAACACTGGTGAATTGAGTTTGCAATGCTCCCGGAACAGGATCATTGAAATTGGAAATGCCAATATAGTACGCATCTTCTCCTTCATTCAGCGCTGGCAGCTTTGCATTCAACCAGGCAAAATGATGGATATCGTTGAGTGGGCCCACTACTTTCACGTTCAGGCCCATGGGCCGGGCCACATAAAAATCCAGGTGGGCAGCGGGGAACCAGTAGTTGCTGAAAATGAACCGGGGCTTGTTATCATGCCCCTTATTGTCTGCTTCATAATATTTCCTGTAATCAGTTCCAAAGGCTCTCCATCCGCTCATATCCAGGGTAACATCATGTTTGCCGAGATCAGGCATAGATTTGTTACCAAGGGTACCGGGCCAGAAATTGATCATGTAGATCGCCAGGAGCATGGCGCCAGCCGTTAAACTGATACTGGCTGTGATCCATTTTTTCGATTTTTGGAGAGGTGATTCACTGAGCCAGGATGCCGTGACCAGGATCAGGGTACTGTAAGCAGGCCCACTCCAATGGGGCAGGGTATCGTTGAATAAGGAAAGGAAAAGAACGGTGAAGATCAATGGGAGCCCTAGCCAAAGCAAAAGCGAGAATTGCTTGAGTCTACTTTTGAATGCAACAAGCGCCATCACCAACATCACCACATTGAGGGGACTGTTATAGGCAAAGGATCCTGCCATCTCACGTAAAAAGCTGTCGAACTGGAAATGACGGATAAGAATGCGGCTTCCATGATAATCCACTGTGCTCATCTTATTGTCCAGCGTCCAGATCAGGGAAGGAACAAGCATGAGAACGGTGATCATAGCGCTCAGGTAGAGTATGGGCCTTTTCAATAGCTCTCTTTTATGAAAAAGGATATATCCACCAAATCCTACCCAACAAAAGATCCCGTGTATTTTACTGAGTATGCAAAACCCAATACTAATGCCCAACAGGATAAGGCATTGGTTGATCTTCCCGGGATGTTTTCCTTTCACTATCCTGATCATCAGGTAAACACTGAGCATCCAAAACACCATTTGCGGGGAATCCGGAAGTATCAGCAGCCCGGCAATCACACTGCTATAAAACGAAGCGGTAAATAAACAAGCCGCATAAAAACCTGTGCGATCATTATTGAGATGTTTCCCTGAAAGGTAGATCAGCCAGGTGCTGATGGCAGCGCCCACTACAGATGCGAGCCTGATAAAGAATTCATGGTTCCACTGAAGGCTGGCAGTAAAAAAGCGGATACAGGCGCCCACCATCGGTGGATGATCGAAATAATTCCACTGGAGATATTTGGCGTAGGTCCAATAGTAGACCTCATCATTATTCAATTCCACTATTCCACTGAGCAACAGTCGTACGATGGTAGAAATGATGATGAGAAGGAGCGTATTCTTTCTATATTCCGATAGCTGCAGGCTGTTCATATGAGATAGCTGAATTTTTTCTGGCAGCCTTTCTTACAAGGTAAGATTTATATCCGTGATCGATAAGGATGGAAGAGACCACCCCGATGATCATGCCGGTGGTTACATCCTCCAGGAAATGCTGGCCAAGATAGATGCGTGAATAGCCCACCAGTACTGCCGCCCAGAAGCAGAACATACATACAGACCTCTTGCTTGTATTGAAACTCAACATGGCGGCTACTGCAAAAGCGGTAGTGGTATGACCAGATGGGAAGCTGGCATATCCGCCATGGGTAACGCCTTCGATAAAGAATCGATAGAAATTCTCTGCAAAGAATGTTTTGGGACGGGGTGCATGGAAAAGCTCCTTGAGCACCTGCACAATCAACCCGGAAAACAGGAAAGTGGCTAGCAGCTTGATGGCTAAGGCCGTTTTCCTGATAATGAAGAACCCCGCAACCAGTACTACCACCACAATGCCGTCACCCAGGTTGGTAAAATAGGTAAAGCATTTGTCCAGTACCGGGCAATGGTAAAAATTGGCATTGACAAATGAAGTGGTCTTGGAAAAACAGCACAGGATCAGCAGTAAAGTACAGATGAGGATCAGTGCATGCTGTTTGAACAGATTGCCAGGGTTGTTGGACATATTGATTGAAGTTGCGCCCAAAACTATCCCTGCAATGCTACCTGAACTTTACGGTACTGTTATCTGATTGATAACAAAAGAAACGATCGGCGTTCTCAAAGTTTTATTTTGAGGCCCTGGTCTTTCTTTAATATCAATAAAGCTTCGGCGTTGCCCCTGGCATCATCCACGGGGTTGTGAGTATGCGCAGTTTTCCGGAGATGCTTGAAATTCTGGAAACAGTCCTTTACCATTCCTTTGTAGAGGCTTCCCAAATTGGAGGAGCTATGCCCGAATGGGTTCGATCCGGTGAAGTGATGGAAATACCAGCAAATGAACATCCAGTCGAATCCATTATTGTCGCTGATGAAAGAAGGCCGGTTTGAAGACACTTCTTTTAGCCAGGCGGCGAAATTGATCATGACGGTTTGGGGATCATCGAAGGAAAGGGTTTCTTCCCTGTTGAATCCGGAAACGGCCAATGCTTCGGGAACGAATTTCTCCGAGATAGGTTTGAGTTTTCCGTAAAAAGTCTTGTCGAGTTGTTCATCCACCACGATAGCGCCGAAAGAGATCATGGAATAATCTCCCGGAATAGGGCCATCGGATTCAACATCTACCATAATATAAGCCATTGGTTAAGGGTATTTGATCAAAGAATAGGTATGTCTGCAAAAATACAGCGAACGGCCAATCCGGGTGATTTTGCCCGAATATGATGCGCTTTCGTTTACTTTGCACAAAATGTAGCAAATGGCAGACAGCAATATCAGGGTAGGTGAATTCAATCGTTTAAAGGTGGCCCGTACATTCGATTTCGGCATGTACCTGGGCGAAGGAAAGGATGTTGTGCTGCTGCCGAAAAGATTTGTGCCCGACAATGTGAAGGTAGGCGACACCCTGAATGTTTTTGTGTATCACGATTCTGAAGACAGGCTGATTGCCACTACCCAGCTCCCCAAAGGCATAGTAGGTGATATCGTTTACCTGCCGGTGGTATCCGTAACGCCCCATGGCGCATTCATGGATTGGGGGTTGATGAAAGATATTTTCGTTCCCAAATCCAAACAACTGACCGGCATGCGTGTGGGAGGTCATTACCTGGTAAAGATCTATTTGGATGAACAGACCGGCCGTGTTGCCGCCACGGAAAAGATCGATCATTTCCTGGATAATGATATTCTCACCGTCAAGGAACTGGACCAGGTGGATCTATTGGTGTACCGGAGGACCGATATCGGGTACGCCGTTATCATCAATAACAAACACACTGGCGTACTGCACTTCAACGATATCTTTCAACAGATCAGTGTGGGCGATAAACTAAAAGGATACATCAAGAATATTCGCGAAGAGAACAAGATAGATGTGGGCGTTGGGAAACCTGGTTACCAGCGCGTGGAAGATGAGACTGATAAAGTGTTGCGGCTTCTGCAAGAAAATAATGGATACCTGCCTTACAATGACAAATCCAGCCCCGAAGACATCTATGAATTCTTCGGCATGAGCAAGAAAACCTTCAAAATGACCACCGGTAATTTGTACAAGAGCAGGAAGATCGTATTTACACAAACCGGCATCAAGCTGGTAGATGATTAGTGTATTGCATCTAGCTAATCCCGCATTTCAGTTGCATAGTTGATTGACAAAATGGGTCAAAACACTGTTTTTTCCGCCTCCCCACTGAGCTACCTTAGGGGGAACAGTTATTTCCTGCCCTGTCTCTATCATTTCTGTTTTCCATTTTTCCCTCAATCAACTTGCAATATGAAGAAGCTATCGATACCTGGCTTATTGAATAGTGACAAAAAAAAGCCTTTCAAAATAGGGTTGCTGAACCTGACCACCTTGCTGGTGCTGCTATTGGGCCTTCTCATATTGTTATTGTTCGGGGCCGGCCTTTCCGGAAAAGCGACGATACTAAGCTGGATGCTGGCTTGCTCACTGGCAGGTGCACTGATCGGTTTTTTGTTCGGCATCCCCAAAGTGCTGCAGGGAAACCAGGCTGATGCCCCTTCTTCAACGCCCGCTGCTGGTGCTTCTGCTGCCGGCAGTGCCCAGGCAAATACAGCAAAGGCCTCAACAGACAATGGTTACAGGCCGGTGGTGAATACCAACCTGACCGAGATCTCGGACTGGCTTACAAAGATCATCGTTGGCCTGGGGCTGGTGAACCTCACAAAGATCCCTCCTTATCTGAGATCGATGGCGCAAATACTTTCAAATGCTTTGAGTGATTGCAAATGCGAAGGCGTTTTCCTGGCCTTCGCGTACAGTATTATCGTTACTTATTTCATTTTTGGATTCCTGGCCGGATATATTGTAACCAGACTGTACCTGGCCGGCGCCCTGGTATCTGCCGATAGGGACCTGCTGTCGCGGGTAAATAACCTGGAAGCCAATACCGCCAGTAACGATAATACTGTACGCGAAGGCCAGGAAAACGCC
>JAGIAP010000217.1 GCA_017744805.1 Chitinophagaceae bacterium
ACTGATCCACTTCCTGCTGCTCGAAATCGCGGAACCGCTGCAACCATTGCGGATATACTTTCTGTTCCACCAGTTCTGTCAGCAGTGGCAATGTTTCTTTACAATCGCCCCAAACCGGAACGGCAGCTTTTACATTTTTATCGATCTCTGCCGGATCGATATCCAGGTGGATCACTTTCGCCTGCTTGGCATATTTATCCAGTCGACCAGTTACACGGTCATCGAATCGCATACCGATCGCGATCAGCACATCACACTCGTTGGTGAGCACATTCGGTCCATAATTTCCGTGCATGCCCAGCATACCCACATGCTGGGGATGATCGGTAGGCAAGGCGCTCAAACCCATGATGGTAGCGGCTGCGGGGATGCCACTCTTCTCCAGGAATTTCCTGAATTCCTGTTCCGCTTTTCCAAGTATCACGCCCTGGCCAAACAGTACGAAAGGTTTTTCCGCTGCATTGATCAGCGCTGCCGCTTCTTTGATGAACTCTTTACGAACGATGGGCTTGGGGCGATAGCTACGGATATGCTCACACTTCGTATAACCCTGGTATTCGAACAATTGTAACTGTGCATTCTTGGTGATATCGATCAACACAGGACCAGGACGGCCGGTGCGCGCGATATAGAATGCCTTTGCCATTACAGCTGGGATCTCAGTGGCATCGGTCACCTGGTAATTCCATTTGGTTACCGGGGTGGTGATATTGATCACATCCGTTTCCTGGAAAGCATCTGTACCCAGCAGGTGGGCAAATACCTGTCCTGTTACAGCCACCACAGGAGTACTGTCGATCATCGCGTCAGCCAAACCCGTTACCAGGTTGGTGGCACCGGGACCGCTGGTGGCGAATACAACGCCCACATTCCCGGATGTTCTCGCAAAGCCTTGCGCAGCGTGGATCCCACCCTGTTCGTGACGGACGAGTATATGTTTCAGTTTCTCCTGGTAATCGTACAAGGCATCATAGATGGGCATGATGGCGCCCCCGGGGTAACCGAAAATGGTATCCACCCCTTCTGCGAGGATCGCCTCCAGCACAGCTACTGAACCACTAACGGTAGTGGTAGTTTTTTTCTCTTCCCTGGCTTGAGTAGGTGCTGCCGAAATTGTGCTCATAATTATTTTTTTAATGTTGAAGGGTTAAGGAACTATGCTTCATCGGTTACACATCCTTCCGCTGCATTCTTAACACTCTTCGCGTATTTGAATAAGATCCCTTTGGTTACTTTCAGGTCCGGCTGTTTCCAGTCCGCTTTTCTTTTTGCGATCTCCTCTTCAGAAACTTTTAATGTGATAGTGTTCTTCACGGCGTCCAGTTCGATAGGGTCATCATCCTGCACCAGGGCGATCAGTCCGCCTTCATGTGCTTCAGGGGTGATATGCCCCACTACAAAACCGTGAGTACCACCACTGAACCTGCCATCGGTGATCAAGGCCACGCTCTTGCCCAGTCCTGCACCGATCAGTGCCGACGTAGGCTTCAGCATTTCAGGCATTCCGGGTGCGCCTTTCGGGCCTACATTCCTGATCACCACTACATCACCCGCTTTGATCTTCCCGCTATTGATACCAGCTATCAGTTCAAATTCACCGTCGAACACACGTGCAGGGCCGGCAAAGAATTCGCCTTCTTTTCCGCTGATCTTGGCTACGCTGCCGCCTGATGCCAGGTTGCCGTAGAGGATCTGCAGGTGACCGGTTGCCTTGAGCGGTTGCTCCAGGGGAACGATGATCTTCTGTGTATCGAAATCGAGGTCCGGTACGGATGCCAGGTTCTCTGCCAGGGTTTTGCCGGTAACGGTCAAACAATCCCCATGCAGCAGACCTTTTTGCAGCAGGTACTTCATCACGGCAGGCACGCCTCCATGATTGTGAAGATCCTGCATGAGGTATTTGCCACTGGGTTTGAAATCTGCCAGTACAGGCACCCGGTTGCTGATATCCTGGAAATCGTCCTGTGTAACGGTAACGCCTACACTTTTTGCCATGGCAATGAGGTGGAGCACTGCGTTGGTGCTTCCGCCGAGGACCATGATGGTAACGATGGCATTCTCGAATGCCTTACGCGTCATGATATCGGCGGGCTTGATATCTTTTTCGAGAAGAAGACGGATCGCTTTACCTGCAGCGATACATTCAGCTTTCTTTTCATCGCTGAGGGCAGGGTTGGAAGAGGAATACGGGAGGCTCATACCCAGTGCTTCGATGGCTGCCGCCATGGTATTGGCGGTGTACATGCCGCCGCAGGCGCCGGCGCCGGGACAGGAATGTTGAATGATGCCTTTGAAATCGGCTTCAGACAAATTACCGGCGAGTTTCTGCCCCAACGCTTCAAATGCAGAAACGATGTTCAGGTCCTGGCCTTTGTAATGTCCTGGGGCGATGGTTCCTCCGTACACCATGATGGCGGGCCTGTTCAGCCTTCCCATGGCGATGATGGAACCGGGCATATTCTTATCGCAGCCCGGGATAGCGATCACTCCATCATAATATTGCGCACCACAAACAGCCTCGATGGAGTCCGCAATGATATCGCGGCTCACGAGGGAATAACGCATGCCTTCCGTGCCGTTGCTGATGCCATCGCTTACGCCGATGGTGTTGAAGATAAGCCCTACCAGGTCTTCTGCCCATACGGCTTTCTTGACGATGGCCGCCAGGTCGTTGAGGTGCATATTACAGGTATTGCCATCGTAGCCCATGCTGGCGATGCCCACCTGCGCTTTGGCAAGATCCGTGTCTGTCAATCCGATGCCATATAACATTGCCTGTGCCGCTGGTTGCGTTACATCCTGAGTGATGGTGCGTGAATATTTGTTGAGTGCCATTGGTTTGGTTATTCGTTTTGTTTTCTGAGTTCGTGTTGTAAGAGCCGGGCCGGAGGCCTTCCCGATACTGGTCACTCGCCGGGAGGCGGGCGACGGCGGCCCTCTGAGTCTGCCCTGCCGCTCACCTCCCGGCGAGTGGCTTCCATTGTCACTAGCTGACGGCTACGCCGGCTTCTGTGACCTTAGCTTTATACAGTTTTTGCAATCTTTTTCCAATGGAGTTTTCCCAGGGTTGCGGGAACTTGTATTCATCGAGTGATTCAAACCCTACCACTTCAGCCGCAGTGCCGCAGAAGAATGCACTGTCAGCCGTTTTCAACTCTTCCGGTGTGATCTTTTTCTCTTCTACTTTTATGCCAAGCTCTTCACATATCTCTATTACCGTGGCACGGGTAATGCCCGGCAAAATATTTCCTAACGAGGGTGTGTATACGATCCCGTTCTTCTCATAGAACATATTGGCTCCGGGACCTTCAGCCACATGTCCGTTCATATCGAGTAACAGCGCTTCATCAAAGCCTTTGGCCTTGGCATCCTGGCTGGCGAGGATGGAATTCACATAGTGGCCTGTTGCCTTGGCGCTGATCTTGAAGCCAAGCGGATTGGGCCTTTGCCAGGGAGAGGTCATCACACGCAGGTTCTTATCTCCCAGGAACAATCCCATTTCCCAAACAGCGATCACGATATTGGATGTAGTATTCGGATTGAAGCCCATATTGGCAGGAGCGAACACCAGTGGACGGATATAGGCGTTCTGAAGCCCGTTACGCTTCAATACTTCGTATGTTGCTTCGATCAGTTCGTCCGTGCTCCAGGCATAAGGCATATTCAGCGCTTCAGCAGATGCCTTCAATCGCTCGTAATGCTCTACAGGCTTGAAGATCTTCGTTTCCCCGCTCTCTGTCCGGTAAGAGCGGATCCCCTCAAATACGCCATATCCATAATGCATGGTCTGGCTGTACAGGTCGATGGTAGCCTCGGCGGCTTTCAGGTATTCTCCATTGAAATAGAGAATCGTGTTTTGGTTGTAATAAGTTGACATCACTTCAGAATTTTAGTTGACCAGCGTTTGTTAGTACAAAAAAAAGCGACCCGCCTCGTGGAGGCGGGTCGCTATGTATGATTAAACTTTTTAGTAATCGCTATGCACCACCTCCGTGAGTTCCGGGAATAATAATCACGACCACCACAATAATAATTGCGATGACAACAGTGATAATATTAATGATTCCGCTCTTGAACATAAATGAGATGATGTTCTGCGAATATACACCCGCCGGTCGATAAAAAGAACTGTAGCAAGCAACTTTTCTGAAAAAAACCTAAATAATGGTTGACTTCCTCAACTCAATATTTGCTTTATTGATACCACCTGGTACACGGTTGGAAACATAATCACAGATCAGCTCCCCGATAGTACTGGTGAAGTAAAAATTCACAGAATCAATGTCTTTGGTCACAAAGCCATTGCTCAAAGTCCACTCTGCGGCTTCCCGAACCAGGGCTGCTTCTTTTGCCAGACCCAAATGATCCAGCAACATGGCGGCGCTGAGAATAGAGCCCAGCGGATTCGCAATATCCTTGCCTGCCGCCTGTGGATAGGATCCATGGATCGGCTCGAACAAGGCAGCACCTTTACCGATGCTCGCTGAAGGCAACAGTCCCAGGGATCCGCTGATCACACTCGCTTCATCGCTGATGATATCACCGAACATATTCTCCGTGAGCACCACATCAAATTGTTTGGGATTCAGGATGATCTGCATGGCTGCATTGTCAACGAACAGGAAGTCCACCGTTACATCAGCATACTGCGATGCGATCTCCTGCACCACTTTACGCCAGAGGCGGGAAGTTTCCAGTACATTGGCTTTATCTACCAGTGTGAGTTTCTTCCTGCGCTGTTGCGCATACTGGAAGGCAAGATGTGATACGCGCTCGATCTCTTCACGCGTGTACACGCAATCATCGGAGGCCTGTGTTCTTTCTTCATTCACTTCTTTCTTACCGAAGTAAATTCCACCGGTGAGCTCACGGAAGATCACGAAGTCTACGCCTTCGATATTCTTCGTTTTCAGCGGGCTCAGGTGATGTAAAGAAGGATATGTTGTTACCGGCCTGATATTGGCGAAGAGCTGGAGTGATTTGCGGAGTTTCAGCAAACCCTGCTCCGGTCTTACCTTGGCGGTAGGATCATTATCGTATTTCGGATGCCCGATAGCACCAAAGAGGATGGCATCGCTGTTGAGGCAGGCTTCGATGGTTTCATCAGGAAGCGGGTTGCCCGTTTTATCGATGGCATCGGCGCCCATCAGGGAGTAAGTATAATGGAATGTATGTCCGAACTGCTCCGCAATTGCGTTCAGGACCTTCACGGATTGTCGGGTCACTTCAGGACCGATACCGTCGCCTTCTATTACTACAATGTTTTTTTCCATAGTTCGAGTCGTTTCAGGGTTCAGGGCGTCCTATTTGTATTGTTGTTCAAATGCTTCAATGGCAGGTTTGATACTGAGCAGATAGTCGATATCGTCATAGCCGTTGAGCAAACAGGTTTTCTTGTAATTGTTCACATCGAAGCTGCTTTGCAGTCCGAGAGAAGGAACGGAGATCGTCTGTGCCTCTACGTTAACCACCACTTCCACGGCAGGATCTTTCTCCACGGCGGCAAATAGCTGGTCAAGGAATTCATCGCTCACCTGCACAGGCACCAGGAAATTATTGAGGGCATTATTGCGGAAGATATCGGCAAAGAAGCTGCTCACCACCACATCGAAGCCGTAGTCCTTGATGGCCCAGGCAGCGTGTTCGCGGGAAGAGCCGCAACCGAAGTTCTTTCCAGCCACCAGGATCTTTCCTGAATAAGTAGGGTCATTGAGTACGAATTCAGCGCGGGGCTGGTTCTCATCATCATTTGCATAACGCCAGTCGCGGAAAAGGTTCTTTCCAAAACCTGCACGGCTGGTCGCTTTCAGGAAGCGGGCAGGGATGATCTGGTCTGTGTCCACATTGGTTTCTTTCAGTGGCACCACCCTGCCGGATACTATATTGATTGCTTTACTCACTTTGTTGTTGTTCTTGTTTAGATAAAATCTCTTACATCCCCTACTTCACCGGTGATAGCTGCAACGGCGGCTGTCAGCGGGCTGGCGAGGAAGGTCCTTGCATTAGGCCCCTGTCTTCCTTCAAAATTCCTGTTGGAAGTGGAGATGCAATATTTCCCTGCGGGGATCTTGTCTTCATTCATACCCAGGCAGGCAGAGCAGCCGGGCTGACGAAGCTGGAATCCTGCTTCTTCGAAGATCTTGTCGATCCCTTCGGCGATGGCTTGTTTCTCCACCTGTTTGGAACCGGGCACGATCCATACTTCCACATCATCGGCTTTCTTCTTGCCTTTTACGAAGCTGGCCACCAGGCGCAGGTCTTCGATACGGCTATTGGTACAGCTGCCGATGAAAACATAATCCACTTTCTTTCCCTTGATTCCGGTACCGGGCTTCAGGCCCATATAGTCCAGTGATTTGAGGAAGGAAGGTTTTTCTTTTTCGTCGATATCTTTTTCACCGGGGATCTGACCTGCCACACTCACGCCCATGCCGGGGTTGGTGCCGTAGGTGATCATCGGTTCGATGTCTTCGGCTTTGATATTGATCTCCACGTCGAATTTGGCGTCTGCGTCTGAGTACAGTTCTTTCCACTGTTCCAGTTTGCGATCCCACTGGCCATTGCCGGGAGCGAACTGGCGGCCCTTCATGTACTCGAAGGTCACTTCATCGGGGGCGATCATGCCGCCGCGTGCACCCATTTCGATACTCATATTGCAGATGGTCATACGGCCTTCCATGCTGAGGCTGCGAATGGCGGAGCCTGCATATTCCACAAAATAACCGGTAGCGCCTGATGCTGAGATCTGTGCGATAATGTAGAGAATAATATCCTTAGAAACCACTCCCTTGTTCAATGTGCCTTCTACATTGATGCGCATGAGTTTTGGTTTAGACTGCATCAGGCACTGCGTTGCCATCACCATTTCCACTTCGCTGGTGCCGATACCGAAGGCGATAGCGCCAAAAGCGCCGTGCGTGCTGGTATGGCTATCTCCGCAGACGATGGTCATGCCGGGCTGTGTAACGCCCAGTTCCGGTCCTATCACGTGTACGATACCCTGGAATGGATGCCCCAATCCATATAATTCGATATTATGATTCTTACAGTTGGTGATGAGTTGCTGCACCTGTACCCTGGAAAGTTCGTCCTTGATGGGAAGGTGTTGCTGAAGCGTAGGTACGTTATGGTCTGCAGTGGCAACGATCTGTTGCGGGCGGAAAACCTTCATGCCTCTTTTCTCCAAGCCCTGGAAGGCTTGAGGGCTGGTCACTTCGTGGATGAAATGTTTGTCGATATACAGTACGGAGGGGCCGCCATCTATCTGTTGAACGATGTGCTTATCCCAGATCTTATCAAATAAAGTCTTAGCCATTTTTTCTTTTTGTGAAACAAGCGTGGCGCAGACGCGCCACGCGAAAACAAAAACTACATGATTATGAGAAAATACTGCTCACACTGTTTCGGCCACGGGTTGGTACTCGTTGGCGAGGGCGTGCAGGTCCTCATCATTTACTTCTTTTTTGCCGTCTGCCACATTGAGGAATTGCGCATACAATACATCTATATCGTTCCTGGTGTATTGATATCCGAGCTTATGGAAACGGTGGGCCAGCGCGCTGCGACCACTACGGGCCGTGAGCACGATCTTGCTGCCATCCGCTCCTACTTCATCCGGGCTGATGATCTCATAGGTGAGCGCATCTTTCAGGAATCCGTCCTGGTGGATACCGGAGGAATGAGAGAATGCGTTGCTGCCTACGATCGCTTTATTAGGTTGAACCGGCATCCGCATCGTGTCGGATACCAGCCGGCTTAGAGGGTTCAGTTGTTGTGTCTTGATGCTGGTTGTGTATCCCAGCGCATGATGCTGCTTCAGGATCATCACCACTTCTTCCAGTGAGGTATTGCCGGCACGCTCGCCCAGACCGTTGATGGTACACTCGATCTGCCTGGCGCCGTTCATTACGCCTGCAATGGAATTGGCAGTGGCCAGGCCCAGGTCGTTATGACAATGGCAACTGATCACAGCCTTATCGATATTCGGAACATTGTTCACCAGGTACGCGATCTTTTCCCCATACTGGGATGGCAGGCAATAGCCGGTTGTATCAGGGATATTCACGGTGGTAGCACCGGCGGCGATCACGGCTTCCACTACGCGGGCCAGATAGTCGTTTTCCGTACGTCCCGCATCTTCTGCATAGAATTCCACATTATCCGTGTAATTCCTGGCCCATTTCACCGCCTGGATGGCGCGCGCCAATATATCTTCCCTGTTTGAGTTGAATTTACTTTTGATATGAAAATCGGAAGTGCCGATACCCGTGTGGATACGGCCGCTTTTGGCTTTTCTCAGTGCCTCTCCCGCTACCTCGATATCCTTTTGTACGGAACGGCTCAAAGCACAGATAGTAGCATTCTTGATCACTTTACAGATCTCTTCCACACTCTGGAAATCGCCGGGAGAAGAAATGGGAAAACCGGCTTCAATGATATCTACACCCAGATCTTCCAATGCCAAAGCCAGTTCTATCTTTTCTTTGGTATTCAATTTGCATCCCGGGACCTGTTCCCCGTCTCTCAGGGTGGTGTCGAATATGAAAATCTTTTTATCCGGCATACTGTTCACTAGGTGGATTTAGTTTTAAGATATTTGAAATAGCAGGTTGCTTTAATTTTGTGTTGCTTGCTATAGATAACCGTTAAAACAACCTGCTTTACCGAAATTATTCCCATTAATTTGGGGACGAAAATCAAAATTGTAGCTATTTTACACTTCTTAGGGTGTGCCGGACGATCGCAAGACATTGTCTATCAAGCACTTCAACGATATTAAATTACGATGCCCAATAGATCAACAGACGCATTATTTCAACTGATCCACTCACTGGAAAAGTCCGAAAAGCGAAATTTTAAGCTCTATGTTACCCGGAATTCATCCGGGGAAGACCTGAAAGTGGTGCAGCTCTTCGATGCCATGGACAAAATGGAGGAGTACGACGAGGCATTATTACTCAAAAAGAACAAAGACCTCAAAAAACAACAGCTCTCCAATATCAAGGCCCACCTGTACAAACAGATCCTGAGCTCCCTCCGCCTGATCAAGGATGAGGATAATATCGATATCCAGCTCCGCGAACAAATGGACCATGCCCGGATCCTCTATAATAAAGGACTATACCACCAGAGCCTGAAAGTGCTGGACAGGATGAAGGACCTGGCCCGCACCTATAACCAGTTCACCTATCTGTTACAGGTGCTCTTCTTCGAAAAGAAGATCGAAGCCCTCCATATCACCCGCTCCATGCAAGACCGGGCCGACAAGCTCACCTCGGAAGTGGATGAAGTGAACCAGCGGCTCAATATGACCAGCCGTCTCAGCAACCTATCCCTCCAACTTTATAGCTGGTATATCAGGAACGGACATGCGAGGAATGAGAAAGACGAAAAGTCGGTGACCAGCTTCTTCGAGAAACATTTTCCCAAAGAAGCGGAAGGGCTGAAAGGATTCTATGAAAGACTGTACCGCTACCAATGCTACTGCTGGTACGGATTCATCCGGCAGGACCTGCTCACTTATTACCGGTATACGCAGAAATGGGTAGATCTCTTCAGCAAGGAAGAGCATATGATAGAGGTAGAAAC
>JAGIAP010000218.1 GCA_017744805.1 Chitinophagaceae bacterium
TGGGAGAAATGTACCTGAACTATGCCGAAGCGCTCAATGAGGCCAGGAATACACCTGGCTCAGAAGTCTATAATTCCATGAATGCAATACGGAACAGGGCCGGAATGCCGGATCTTCCTGCAGGTTTGAATGTATCCCAGATGCGTGATGCTATCAGGAATGAAAGACGCGTTGAGCTTGCATTTGAAACTCATCGCTACTTCGATACACACCGTTGGAAAATTGCCGCTCAAACAGATAAGTCGCCGGTATACGGAATGAATGTCTCTGCGGGTACCAGCTTGCAGGATGTCAATTACTATAAGCGCACGCTGATCGAGCAACGGGTGTTTGAATCGCCTAAACACTATCTGTTCCCCATTCCGCAAAGTGAAATAGACAAGAACCCTAATATGGTTCAGAATCCCGGATGGTAATTACAATCAAGCATTAACGTTGGAAATCATGAAAAAGATCATACAATTATTCACCCTTCTTACTGCAATACTGCAATTGTCATGCGGTAAGGAAGTATATGTGAATGAAAATATCCCCGGCGCCAGTGAATTCACGATGGTGTACATGCCGCAGGCAAATGCACCACTGGAAAAAGCAGTGCTGATCACGGATTCCCTGTATCAGTTCACCTACAGCGCCTATATCGGCGGAAGCCTGAAGAATGGAGCAGATGTAAAAGTGAAATTTGATGTGCTGCCGGAAATGGTGGACAGCTTTAATCTGAAGAACGCCACCTCGTACAGGATACTGCCGCAGGGAAGTTATGTGCTCAACAATCCTGAAGCGATCATTTCATCGGGCCATCAATCCACCAGCGCATTGCATATCAGTGTAAAGACGATGGGCTTCATACTCCCGTTTGAAACTTACCTGCTACCCATCAGCATTACCAATGCCGATGTAAAGATCAACAATGCTATACGCACTACTTATTACATCATTACCGGCTCGTATTCTCCCGGCGAAGTACCGCGTCAAAAAGTGTATTCTTTTGGCCCCAATGCTGGTACAACCATGTTCGACTTTGGTGGCAAGCTGATCCGTAAAACACCAGTAGGCCAGTTACTGATGTACCCGGTTGCCAACGATGGAACGTTCGAAACTCCCTCGCAGATCGGTGTAGGTTGGGATATTTTCAATATGGTGTTTTACTACGGGGGCAACCGGTTGATTGGCAGGGCTGCCAGTGGAGGCGGCGATATCACACAATATGTGATAGATGCCAATGGGAATTTCGGGGCCAGTAAAAAGATCGGGATTGGCTGGGGGATCTTCAGCCATATCATACCCTACAAAGGAGCTTTGCTCGGTATAAACGGTGGTGGTTCCATGACCATGTATCCACTGGAAGCGGATGACTTCAATTATGGACAAATCAGGCAGATCGGGATCGGATGGAATACTTTCACCCAGATCATACCTTATCAGAACAGCCTGCTCACGATAGATGCCAATGGAAACCTGTACCAGTACCCACTCTCAGATGATGGCAACTTCGGTGCAAGAAAACATGTGGGCAGTGGCTGGGATATGTATCCATTGGTGTTTGCTTCCGGTACTGACCTGCTTGCGCTGGATGATGCCGGCGACCTGTGGAGATATAAATTCAATCCGGCTGGTTTCTGGCCATTAAAAAAATAAGATGAAAGGGATGACTGTAATGAAAAGAATAACCACGCTTATAGTATTTTCTGCAATACTGGCTGTTCAGGCAAATGGAAAAGTGAAAAAAGATTCTTCCGGCTTTAACAGTGAGGCTGCATCAGGCATTATCAAAAGGATACTGCCGGCATTCGCCCACAAATTTGAAGTGGCTTATATTCCAAAGGAAAATGGAAAAGATGTTTTTGAACTGGAGAGCAGCAATGGAAAAATAATATTGAAAGGGAACAATGGTATATCGGTGGCCAGTGCTTTCAATTACTGGCTCAAGCACTATGCACATTGCGATATCAGTTGGAACAGCACCAATTTGAATATCCCTTCTCCCTTTCCGATGGTGGAGAAAAAGATCCGTAAAGTAACGCCTCATAAATACAGGCATTATTTCAATTATTGTACATTCAATTACACAGCCTCCTGGTGGGACTGGGACAGATGGCAATGGGAGATCGACTATATGGCATTGAACGGCATCAATATGCCATTGGCAATGACCGGCCAGAATGCCATCTGGGACAGGGTTTACCGAAATATGGGATTTGGTGATGCAGATATGGATGCATTCTTTACGGGCCCGGCATACTTCATGTGGTTTTGGGCAGGAAATATCGATGCATGGGGTGGGCCATTGCCGCAAAGCTGGAAGACCAGCCACGAAGCATTACAGAAAAAGATCCTGGCCAGGGAACGCGAGCTTGGCATGACGCCCATCCTTCCTGCCTTTACAGGTCATGTGCCTCCAACTTTCAAAGACAAATTCCCAAAAGCGAACCTGAAAAAAATAAACTGGGAAGGCAGGTTCGACGATACCTATATCCTCGATCCCGGTGATCCTTTGTTCAACGAGATCGGGAACCGGTTCATGGAAGAACAGATCAAAACTTTTGGAACAGATCATCTGTATGGCGCCGATACATTCAATGAAATGTATCCTCCCTCCAACGATTCCATCTACCTGAATAATATCAGCAGCGCAGTATACAAATCCATGGCCAGTGTTGATCCCGAAGCCATCTGGGTGATGCAGGGCTGGTTGTTCGTGGATAAAAAAGATTTCTGGCAACCTGACCAGATCAAAGCTTACCTGAATGCTGTGCCGGACAATAAACTGATCGTGCTCGATCTCTGGGCAGAAGAGCACCCGGTTTGGAACAGAACAGATGCTTTTTATGGCAAACCCTGGATATGGTCGATGCTGCACAATTTTGGCGGAAGGAATTCCCTGTATGGCAACCTCGCTTACCTGGCGAAGGAACCTGCCGAAATGGTGCATGATCCCAATGCCGGTAATATGCTGGGCATTGGACTGGTGCCGGAAGGGATCGAGCAGAACCCGGTGGTATATTCACTGATGCTGGACCATGTGTGGGATAATCAACCGATCGACCTCGATAAATGGCTGGTTAAATATGCAGAGCGCCGTTATGGAAAAAGGAATAAGGATACGGAAGAGGCCTGGAGGATCTTGAAGAAGACAGCTTACTCTTTCGAAGGGAATTATGAATCGATCATCATCGCAAGGCCCACTTTCAATAAAGACAATGACTGGGCTGCCACCGATATCCCATACAATCCTGCTGAATTCATTCAATCATGGACAGCCCTGATGAAGGCATCTAAAAAATTCTCCTCCAACGATTGTTACCAATACGACCTCGTTGCCGTAGGACGCCAGGTGATGGCCAATTACGCGAAAGTGCTGCAACAACGGTTTGCACAAAGCTTCAAGAGCCGGAACAGTATTGCATTCAAAAAGAATACTGCCGCATTCCTGGAACTGATAGATGATATGGATAAGCTGATGGCCACCCGGAAAGACCTGCTGCTGGGCAGTTGGCTGAATGATGCAAAGAAATGGGGCGCCAATGAACAGGAAAGAAGGTTGTACGAAAAGAACGCCCGCAACCTCATCACATTATGGGGAGGCAAGGATGCTGTATTGCACGAGTATGCCTACAGGTACTGGTCCGGCCTCTTCAGCGGATTCTATAAGAAACGCTGGGAAATATTCATCGATGATGCAGGACGAATCCTGAAAACAGGAACAGAGTTCAACCAGAAAATGTTTGATGAGAGGATAAAAGAATGGGAATGGAAATGGGTGAATGGAAATGAATTGTATCCCGATACACCCCAGGGAGATCCCGTTGCAGTGTCGGCAGAAATGTATAAGAAATATGCCGCCAGAATTGCGAAAGAATACAAAGACAATCCTGAACTGGTAACTAATAATTAGAACTACAATAATCGAAAAGTAAAATTCAAATATCATGACTAGGATCACTGAACAGCCGTCGTTATACAACAACCTTGAGCAAAAGTCTATTGAAGAGATCACGGCCAGTATCAATACAGAGGACAAGAAAGTGGCGCTCGCCATCGAGCAGGCCATGCCGCAGTTGAACAGTCTTATTGCAACCATCGTTGCAAAACTGAAGCTTGGTGGAAGGATGTTCTACCTGGGAGCCGGAAGCGGCGGCAGGCTCTCTGTACTGGATGTAATTGAGTTGCCCACCACCTACGGTGTGGAAGAAGGTGTGTTCAATGTAGTGCTGGCCGGGGGCGTCAGGAACCTGGTGGATGCGCTCGAAGAAAAAGAAGATGATAAGGAAGAAGGATGGAAGGAATTGCAAAAACTACAAATCTCCGGCAAGGATATCGTGGTAGGTATTTCAGCAAGCGGCACTACACCTTTTGTGCTGGCAGCGTTGAAGCAATGCCGTGAGCAGGGGATCGCTACCGGGTGCATTGTCAGCAACCGCCAGTCGCCCATTGCAGCCGCTTCCGATTTTCCCGTGGAAGTGATCACCGGTCCGGAGTTCATTACCGGCAGCACCCGCATGAAATGCGGCACTGCACAAAAAATGATATTCGATATCATTTCAACAACGGTAATGATCCAGTTGGGCAGGGTAGAAGGCAATAGCATGGTGAACGTTAAACTGATCAATGATAAGATCATCGACCGGGGCGTGAATATGCTGATGCAGAAAGCGGATATTGCCGATTACGAAGAAGCGAAGTTGATACTGCTGCAACACGGAAGCGTTAAAAAAGCGATGGAAAATCTGGTAAAAGCCAGACAATAAAAACAGAGCGAATGAATTACAGGAATAGTTTCACCGGCTTTTTGTTGCTCCTCGCAACTACTTTATCCCAGGCTCAATCGCCTGCGCCTGGCCCTATACCCATGCCACAAAGCATGGTGATGAAGGATGGGCATTTCACTATCGATGCAGGTACTGTACTCGTCTATTCAGATGAGGCCGCAGGAAAGAAAGCTGTACTGTTTGCCGACTATATTGCAAAGAATCATGGGTTGATCTTATCGAAGGAAAAAGGAAAGAAGGACAATGGGAAAAATAGTATTTATTTTTTCAATGAGCCTGGGAAAAATAGCAAAGATGAATCCTACAAACTAACCGTGAAGCCCGGGTCCATCACTGTTTCCGGAAATGAGACCGGACTGTTCTATGCTGTTCAAACCATGATGCAACTGGTTCAGCGGGATAATGGAATGGTAAGTATTGGATCTGTGGAGATCACCGATCAGCCGCGCTACGCCTACCGGGGTATCATGCAGGATGTAGGTTATCATATTTACCCGGTATCCTTCATCAAAAGTCAAATAGAGATGCTGGCGAAATACAAAATGAATGTATATCACTGGCACTTGACGGAAGACCATGGATGGCGCATCGAAATAAAGAAATATCCAAAGCTGACTTCCGTGGGGGCCTACAGGGCAGGTAGCCAGGTGAGTCATTATGTGGATTCCCTGAGCGGCATCGATCATATTCCTTATGGAGGTTTCTATACACAGGAGGAGATCAGGGATATCGTTGCTTTTGCAAAGGAGCGTCACGTAATGGTGATCCCGGAAATAGAACTGCCGGGACATTCCGTAGCTGCCCTGGCTGCTTATCCGGAGCTGGCTTGCGGCGATAATCCGGGCCCCTTCAAAGTGGCCGAACAATGGGGCATCTATGATGATGTGTATTGCGCCGGAAAGGAGAACACTTTTACATTCCTGGAAAATGTATTGACGGAAGTGATGGAACTGTTCCCTTCTGAATACATCCATATTGGGGGAGATGAATGTCCCAAGGAAAGATGGAAAGCCTGTAAATATTGCCAGAAGCGGATCAGGGACAAGAAACTCAAAGATGAGTTTGAATTGCAAAGCTATTTCGTAAAGCGCATAGAGAAATTCGTCAACTCCAAAGGCAGGAAGATCATCGGTTGGGATGAGATACTGGAAGGCGGACTGGCGCCGAATGCAGCAGTGATGAGCTGGCGCAATATTGATGAAGGGGTCAAAGCTGCCAGGCAGCGTCACGATGTGGTGATGGCGCCCCAAACACATGTATACTTCGATTTTTTGCAGGACGAAAGAAAGCAGGAGCCACTGGCCATTGGATGGGGCTATAACCCGATTGAAAAAGTGTATGCCTTCGATCCAACACCTGCTTCTCTCACGGAAGAAGAAAGGAAACATGTCATAGGTGTTGAAGCGCCTATCTGGACAGAGCATATGGATACTTACCGAAAGGTGGAATATATGCTGTACCCCCGCCTGATGGCCCTCGCTGAAATTGCCTGGACCCGTCCTGAGAAAAAGGATTCAGTCAATTTCTTCGAATGTAGGTTGCCGTTACATCTGTCTGAGCTCGATAAAACCGGTATACTGTACCGTGTACCCGGTCCCATCGGGGTAAAGGATACCACCCTCTATGGAGCTGAATTCAGGGTTGAAATGAAACCACCGGTATCCGGCGCAAAGATCTATTACAATTTCGAAGGACAGGATGCCAGGGAAACTGATTTCCTGTACGAAAAGCCTGTTCATATCATACTTCGTAAAGGTGAGCGAAGAGAGGTGAAGGCCGTGGTTGTAACGCCTTCAGGTAAACGAAGCATCAATACTACTATGTTTTTCATCAACCCGTAATCATGCTTGTTCGTATGCAGATCCTATCGAGACTAACGTTTGCTGTTTTGATGCTGGGCGGTATGTTCACTGTAAATGCCCAGGTGAATTACCGTGCCGGTTTTGCCAAAGCCAGCCTGGAGCCGGCATCCTGGCCTTTTTCATTGAGCCTGGCAGGATATGGTGCACCCAGGGATGGCCGGTTTTCGCTGGAATGGATAAAGAAGGAAGAGGCTGGTGAATGCATGGCATTTGGCAGCAGGTTGCAGGAACTGCTGCTGGTCAGGGATGGCGCTATCATGAAGACCGGTATTGCCGGTGACCCTACATGGAAGAAGATCGGAAATGCTGATGGGATCAGATTATTGGCCGGTAACAACAAAGGCGTATTTGCAGTGGATGAAAAAGGAGCGATCCTGTATTCCACTTTCAAGCCGACATTGAAATGGACAAAAATTGGTAAGGCTGATAATGCCATTGCCATCACAGCATCGGATAGTCGTATCTATTTGGCAGACAAAAATGGAGAGATCAGTTATGCAAGCCTGGGAAAAAATACACTAACCTGGAAGAAGTTGACAGCGATGCCGGGCCTGCAAAGCATGGCCGCTTACAAAGGAATGCTGCATATGCTGACAGAAGAAAATGATCTGATACAATTAGACCCGGGAAAAGAAAATTCCCACGCCATCAAAATAGCGAGGTACAATGGTCTTTCTTACGATGTGAAGCTGAAAGCCATTGCCGTTGCAGGCAATACACTGTATGGCATCGATATGTCCAATACCATTTACACCGGACGGCACCGCACGGATGGCGATCTTTCTGTGTCGGCGCTTGCGGTGGCGTCGGGCAAACAAACTGTAGTGCTGGTAGGCACGGATGTATGCGGATTTGATGCTCAGTTCATCAGTTCCGTCAAGCAGGAGATCTTTAGAAAGAACAGGATCCCTGCTGCTTCGATTGTTGTGAATGCTTCTCATACTCATTTTGCACCGGTAACACAAAACTGGTTGACCTGGGGAGAACATAACCAGCAACCTGATAGTGTATATATGAATGCTGTTGTAAGGCCTGCCATGATCCACGCCATTCAGGCCGCCATCAGAAACCTGGCGCCTTCACGGATCTATTTTGGCCGGGGTAAAACAGCCATTGGAGGCAACCGCGCTTTCACCAAGCCACCTCTTCCTTATGATGATGACGTTGATGTGATCAAAATCGTAAGAGAGAAAGACAAAGAAAGGACAGTGTTATTCCTGACCGGATGCCATCCTGTTTTCAGGAATGAAGGCGCAGAAGGCATCACCATCAGTGCCAATTACCCGGGTGTAACCAGAAGATGGCTGAGGGAGCAGGCAGGCATTGACAATTCCTTTTTCATCCAGGGTTGTGCCGGCGATATCAATCCCATTGATGGGAACCATACAACAACCGGCAATATGCTTGCTTCAGATATCAGTGCCGTGTTGAATGCACCGCTGGAAGAATTGAAGGGGAATATTTCTTTTTATCTCGACTCAATAAATTTCCCTGTGAAAACGCCGGCAGAAGAAGCGTTGATAGCATTCAGGAACAGGAATGCAGGAAAAGAAGGGGATGTATATGCAGAAAAAAATGTTCGATGGGCCAACCTGATGCTGCAATCATTCCGGGAGCATACATTCCCTTCTTCCATGCCGGTCTATATACAAACCATCAATATCGGTCAGTGGAAACTGGTAGGCTTATCCCGCGAGGCTGTTACCGATTACAGTATCGGCATAAAAAAATTATGGCCTGGAAAATTGGTGAGTGTGGCGGGATATTGTAATGATGTATCCAGCTACCTGCCTACACAAAGACATATCATGGAAGGGAACTATGAAGGACTGGACTCTTTCTACTGGTATGGCCAGCCTGCTGTGTTTCCAGAATCAGTGTATGATGATATATTGGATAAAATAAAGCAACAGCACCATTAACATGACAAGCATAATAAACAGTATATCTTCCCCCGTAAAGAACAGGGCATTCGTGAATCCGCTGATCATTGTAGGTACCCTGTTCTTTATTTTCGGATTTGTAACATGGCTGAGCTCCGTATTGATACCCTACCTGCAAATAGCCTGTGAGCTGAACAATTTTCAGTCATACCTGGTTGCTTTCGCTTTTTACATTTCCTATTTTATTGCGGGTATCCCTTCAGGTTGGTTGTTGAAATTAACCGGTTTCAAAAATGGGTTATCCCTGGGTTTATTACTGGTTGCGCTGGGCTCTTTGTTATTTATCCCGGCAGCCATTTACAGGCTGTACCCTGTTTTTTTATTGGGGTTGTTCATCCAGGGAGCAGGGCTGACCATCCTTCAAACCGCTTCAAACCCTTATGTAGCCATACTTGGGCCCAAAGAAAGCGCGGCGAGAAGGATCAGCTTTATGGGTATCTGCAATGGCATTGCAGGAGTGATAGCGCCTATTATCCTCGGCGCTGTGATCTTGAGTGATGCCGATGCCCTGCAAAAGAAATTAAGTACGTTGACGGCCGCAGAGAAAATACTTGCTCTGAATGAGCTGGCCGGTAAAGTGATATTTCCCTATATCATCATCACGTTGGTGCTGGTGGCCCTTTCCGTACTGGTCTATTTTTCCAGTCTTCCGGAAGTGGACGAAGAAGAAACAGCGCCGGAGTTGGTGAAGGGTGCGCAGGAGGAGAAGACTTCCATTTTTCAATTTCCGCATTTGTTACTCGGTGTGCTCATCCTCTTTTTATATACAGGCGTGGAAGTGATTGCAGGTAACAGTATCATTGGCTACGGAGCCTATTTCGGCATACCACTTTCTACTTCAAAATTCTTTACGGCATTCACACTGGTGGGAATGCTGATCGGTTATATCATCGGGATCATCTGTATCCCGCGGTATTTTTCTCAGGAGTCCGCTCTCAAAGGTTCTGCCATTCTGGGAGTAATATGTACAGTAGCCGCTATTCTTACC
>JAGIAP010000219.1 GCA_017744805.1 Chitinophagaceae bacterium
ACAGTGAATGCGGTGAACGCGCTCACGCTGGTGATCAGGAGGTATTTAAAAATACTTTTTCGCATATTCATGATTTTTAGTCTGTCCATATTAGTTCCAGCCGGGGAAGTACACACTGTTATTGTACTTCTCTCCTCTTGTATTGTCGATCTGGCTTTGTGGTATCGGACGAAGGACATGCTTGTCCTGGATATTCGGCGCCGCTTCTGTATTGTGGGCCTTTACCCGGTCTATCAGGGTACCGGTACGGACCAGGTCCCACCAACGGGTATTCTCGCCCAGCAATTCGCGGGTACGCTCTGCAAGCAGGAAATCCAGGGTAGCATCAGCGGCCGTGATCTCCATGGCAGCGGCATTACCTGAAGGATACGCAGCCCTTCTTCTCACCACATTGATATAATCCGCTGCTTCCTGCGGACGGCTGGTGCCAATGGCTGCTTCTGCGGCCAGCAGGTAGGTCTCCGCCAATCGCCAAACGATCAGGGGCCTTACCGACTGATCATTCAGATCAGCGCGTTTATTGTCGAAATATTTCTTGACGGTAGGTGCAAGCGTATTGTTCCAGTCACCATTGCCATACAACAGGTAGGGCGCGGCATTGCGCTGTGCGGCTGTCACTTTAACACCAGGCATATAGATGGCGGTATCCCCTTTCTGCCGGATCCTGCGACCACCGGGCACTGCCCAGGCTGGAGCACCAGCAGGTAACGTATTGGGCCATGCGAATTTATCGTAATCGGCCGCACTATTTGAATTGGCATACCATACTGTCTGGAAGGTCTTACCATAACGGGTATCGTTCACTCTTTCCTTGAACACTGTATCGGTAACCCAGAACGTAGGCACTACGCGGATATACGGACGTCCATAGTCCATGCTTCTCACCATACAGTTGCGCTTATCGTATTGCCCGATGAACATATGGTTCATGATATTATCCCCGGTAGTACTGTTGTTCGGTCCATTGAAAGCATAATTGCTGGTGTGTTGCACGGCAAAGAGCACTTCCTGGTTGGCTTCATTCCCTTCTTTGAACACATCGCCGAAATCAGGAAGCAGGTCTACACCAACTGTATTACGGTCATCAATAAGTGATTTCAATGTCTGATAGGCATCTTCCTTATCGTTGGGTTGTGCCGCAGGTGTGGAAGCGCGGAACAGGAACATCCTTCCCAGGAGGTGACGTGCGGCAGCGGCATTGGCCTTGCCAGGCAGCAGCCCACCGGTCTTCGGTCCCGCAGGCAGCACGGCAGCAGCATCCTTCAGGTCCTGGATGATCAGGTTCATCACCTCTGCCAGGGTATTGCGCTTGGCAGTGGTTACAGAAGTTGTGATATAGGTAGTGTTCACCGTTACATCGCGGAAGAACTGTACCAGCGTTGAATAGTAAGCAGCGCGAAGGAATTTCGCCTCAGCTACTATGCGGGTCTTATCGGCATCGGGAAGACCGTCGGCCAACGGTGCATTCTCGATGATACCATTGGCGGCATTGATCCAGCGGTAGCATTGTACCCACACGGTATTGCCATTGCCCTGACCAGGCGTGAAATTACTGGTATAACTGTTGAGATCGGTATTGCCGTCCACCCCTTTGATGAATTCATCGGTGCCACCAGCCAGCAACACAAAGAGGTCCTGGCTACCCCACACATAACGGGTACCACCATACGCAGCATCCAGTCCTTTTCTTACCCCTTTCTCAGTTTTGAGGAATTCCGGCGTAAGGATCGCCTTGGGATCTTCCTCCAGCATTTTATTACAGCCGCCACCCAGCAGGGAGCCCAGCAGACAGCCGTAGATCATATATTTTTTCATACAAACAAACATTTTGGGTTGAATTAGAATGACAGGCTAAGACCAAAGATCAGTTTCCAGTTGGGAGGTGTATCCACGTTCAACTGTCCGCTCACGGAGGGACTGTCTGCATCGCCACCGGTTTCAGGATCGAGGCCACCGAAAGAGCTGTTCACGAACGGAGAGAAGAAGATGAAAGGGTTCTCCACGGTAGTGTACAGCTTCAGGTTCTTCAGCCCTGCCCTTTTCACGATATTGGCCGGAAGCGTATATCCCAGGCTGATAGTCCTGATCTTCAGATAGGAGCCGTCGAAAATGCCCATTAAACCATTGTTCTGGGTATTGGTCCTGTCCGCATTAGGTTTGGGGAATTCATTCTCGCCATTGGTGGGCGTCCAGAAACGTGTTTTCACATTGTTATAGGTGCCCTGGTAAGTATTGGCAAAACCTCCACCAGTGAGGGTGCTCCTGAATGTACTACCCATCCTCGCAAAGGCAACGATGGTAAGATCGAAGCCGCGGTAGGTGAAACGGTTGGTCATACCGCCAGTCCATTTGGGCTGGCTGGAGCCCAGGATCACGCGATCATTGTCGTCCATTTTTCCATCACCATTGTAATCCAGGTAGCGGATGGTGCCAAACACATTGCCGGAACCTGTGGTAGTTTGTTTGTATTTGATGGCCAGGGCAGAGTCGTCCTTGGTATTCTGCCAGATGCCATCCCTGATCTTGTCGTAGATAACACCGATGGGTTGCCCCACGAACCAGTTATTGCTGATATCCTGTGTGGCGCCTTCACTGAGCTTGGTGATCTTACCACGGTTGATGGTGGCGTTGGCGTCCACAGACCAACCGAAATCATTCCTTGATTTCGGCACAAAGATGGCAGCGCTCACCTGCAACTCGATACCCTTGTTCTCCGTGGCGCCCACATTGGCCAATGCTACGCTCTGAATGCCGGATGTTGAAGGAAGTGTTTGAGGTAATAAGAGGTCTCTTGTTTGTTGTTTGTACACGCCGATAGTACCGGTGATACGGTTGTTGAGGAAACCGAAGTCCAGTCCCAGTTCCGTAGTGGCCGTATACTCCCAGCTCAGATTGGCATTGGCCACATCTGTGAGGTACACACCTGTGGTGGTCTGATCTCCGAAGTTCATCCTGAAGGGGCTCAGCCGCGCCATCGTCTGGTAGGGACTGATAGAAGCGTTACCTACTTCACCATAGGACGCACGGAGACGCAGGTTGCTGATGGCATTCACATTGAACCATTTTTCATTATGGATATTCCAGGCAACGGCCCCTGAAGTAAAGGTCTTGTACTTGTTGCCCGGCGCCAACCTGGAAGAACCGTCCGTACGAACGGTTGCCGTCAACATATAACGATCGTCGTAAGTATAGTTCAGGCGGCCCATATAGCTCACCAGCGCCCATTTCTCGTAGTTACCGGAACCGGTGAGATTGGATCCGTATTCGGGATTGAAATACTCCAGGGCATCATTCAGGATATCGTTGTTGTTGAATGTGGAGGTCTGATTCTTTTGTTCCTGCACACTGAACAATCCGGTCAGGCTCACTTTATGTTTTTCTGCAAAAGTGCGGTCGTAGTTCAACAGGTGCTCCAGGGTCCAGTTGCTCAACTGGCCATTCCTGTTACGGGAGGTGGATGGAGCGCCCATATTATTGGTGGTTTTGCTGGCGAAGAAATTCCCATAGTTCTCAGACCTCAGCTCTACACCGGCATTGAGGCGGTAGCGCAAACCATTCACCCATTTACCGAGATTGGCATCGAGATAGAGAACGTTGAAGGAACTATTCCTTTTTTTCCTTTCTTCCTTGGCGCCGGGCAGGAAATCCGCCAATGGGTTCCATACCTGAGAGGCGCTGCCTGGAACGAAATCGTTACGGAGCTTGCCTTCAGCATCGTAAGGCGACACCAGTGGAGAAGCGCGTAACGCCTGCGACATGGGGTTGAAGCCTTCACCGTTGGTGGTAGCGAACGTATTGAGCGAGCTCAATCCGATCTTGAACATTTTATTCAGTTGATGATCGATGCTCAGTTTGAGTGAAAAGCGCTCGAATGCCTGACCGGGATACACACCGGTTTCCTTGTAGTAGCCGCCGGACATGGCGTATTGCGTATTCTCGGATCCTCCGGAAACACCCAACTGGTGATCGGTGATGAAACCATTCTTGTACACCAGGTCCTGCCAGTCTGTAGAACTGCCATTCTTGATACTTTCCAGTTCCTCGGCGCTGAATTCATTGGCGAGGATGGCCGGATCATCAGGGCCTGTATATCTCCGGGTATTGCCAGTGGTATACCTTCCATTGTAGTAAGCCCATTTCTTGAATTCGAAGAATTCCTGGGCATCCATCATCTTATATTTTCCGAGGGGCTTCACGGCACCGCCATAACCACTGTAGGTGACCACAGCTTTTCCGGATTTACCGCGCCTGGTGCTGACAAGAATAACGCCGTTGGCGCCGCGGGAACCGTAGATAGCGGTGGCAGAAGCGTCTTTCAGGATCTCCACGGAGGTAACATCATCCGGGTTGATATCGTTGAAATTACCACTGAAGGGAATTCCATCCACAACGATCAGCGGATCATTGCCAGCACGAACGGAACGGGAACCACGGATGAGGATACTCACTCCTGCACCGGGCTTGCTGTTACCGTTCACTTTCTGGATATCGATGCCAGCCGCACGGCCTTGCATAGCCGAAGCCAGGTTGGGCGTTGGGATATCACGGATGGATTGTTCATTCACGGATACCATGGAGCCTGTCACCTCAGACTTTCTACGGGTACCATACCCTACCACCACTACTTCATCCAGATCTTTTTTGCTTTGCAACTGGATCTGCAGGGAGTTCTGATTGTTACGGGCAGTCAGTTTGTGATTGACATAACCGGTATAGGAAAAGATCAGTTCGGTGCCTGCAGGCACTTCGAGTGAAAAAGAGCCATCTGCATTCGATTGTGCAGATTTACCGCCACCCTGGATGCTGACACCCTGGAGCGGTTCTCCACGCTCATTCGTAACAATACCCTTGATCGTTACGGTAGCATTTTGTTGCGCCGATACCGGTAGCCACAGGAACATGGCCAGTATGGCGCTCACGAATGGGATAATGTGTTTACAATTCATAAATAGGCAAGTTTTACTGGGATCAATAGTTTTTGGCAATCTCTTAATCTGCAGAAATGCAGTGATCCACTGCTAAGGCGGAGCTTCGCGTTGTTGGCATGTGTAATTTCTTTGCATACAGCATTCATTATTGGTGAATATATCGGGCAGGTTCAATCCCATTGAGACGGTTCTTCACCACTTTGATATTAGATCCATTGCTTTTTTCCACCCGTACAAAAGCGCCCGCTTTTCCTTTCACGGTATTTTTGCGGATCAGTGCCTTGTTTACCTGCTCCAGGCGGATCACGGTTTCTGCACCTTCTGTAGCAGGGATATTCCAGTTTGTAAGCGTGATATCATCCCCATCCTCACAAACAAATGCAGGGCGGACATCATTACTATCAAGTGTAAACGAAATGTTATTCAGTGTCAATCCTTTTACATGACGGGCCCAGATGCCATAGGCAGGCACCAGTGGTCCGAAGGTTTTCACTTCAGGGTATTTATCGATGGCCTCGGGCACTACCTGTCTGGCATTGTCAGCAGTACCGCCACCAGCCAGCCGGATGGAAATATTCTCCAGCGTTACATTGGAGATATAATGACCAGGCACACCGGTGATAAGGATACCGGAAGGCGGTTTCAGTTGTGCATTGGCAGACGCTTCTGCCTTTACGTTGCGGATGATCACATTTTCGAATGTTCCTGTAGGTTGTTGTGTATCCTTTCCTTTGCGGAAAACGCTGAGGCGGGAGCCCAGGCGAAGCAGGATCGGTGTTTTCACCTCCACCATGGTGATATCACTGATCTCGATATTGCGCAAATGCGCGCCATCCACGGTCAGCAGTTTGATGCCACCGTTATTGGTATTGTAGATATAGCAATTGGAAATTTTGATATTCTCGAAAGGCGCCATGGATTCCGTTCCCATCTTGATGGCCCCATGCCCGCTCTTGAGGCGCATATTGGTGACCACGATATCCCGGCAGGCCATGGTGCTGCTGGTTGTTTTGAAGCAAAGCGCATCATCCCCGCTTTCGATATCGCAATTATTGATCACTACATTCCGGCAACCATCGATATCCATTCCATCGTTATGCGCCACTCCGAAGGAAACTATCTTCACGTCCTCGATACGCAATCGATTGCACTGAAAGTAATGAGAAGTCCAGGCACCTGCGAACATCAATTTCACTCCCTGTACCCTCACGTCTTCGCAACGAACCACACGCAGGAGGAAGGGCCTTCTGCCCCATCGCTCTCCTTCAGGCCTTGTGTCGGTAGCGATCTGTTGTTCCCGCAATTGCTTGCCCTGTCCATCGATGGATCCCTCTCCTTCTATCGCGATATTTTTCAGATCAACAGCTACCACCAATGCATAACCGACATCTACCCCCAGCCCGTCAGTGAAGGGATCCAGGTTCATGTAATCGTTTACATTGGTACTGCCGATAATAAATGCGTCCTTGTTCAACACCAATGTTACATTGCTTTTCAGGGCAATGGTACCGGTAAGGAATCTCCCGGCGGGGACGATCACTTTTCCACCTCCGCTGGCCGCGCAGGCATCGATGGCAGCTTGAATGTCTTTTGAATTGAGTGTTACACCATCGGCTTTGGCGCCGTAATCGGTGATATTGAAAGACTTGTTTTGGGCATGGGAAAATATGCCCGGGAGCAGTACAGCAAGCAATAAAACAAGAGATCTCATTAGCGCAAATGATTTACCAGTTGAAAGAGAGCCGGTTCAGCATGTAACTAACACAATAATCAGCCGCGGCCATGTACGGGTTTTAGCCACGTATTAAGCTGGATTAGCAGGAATTGAAAAGGGCTGCTCCCGGGAACGGGAACAGCCGCTGGTTTGAATGATTGCTGACTGCGAAAAAGATCATGGTATCAGCCAATCGCCATAGGCCGAATAGAAAGTATCCAGCGAATTGGGATGCGGCAAATACACTGTTCTGTACCGGAATGTAGCTCCTTTTTTGAAGGCCGGCAATTTGATGATGGTATCAGCTTTAGGGACATAATAACTTCTTTGAATATCCAGGGTATCCAGGTAACTCAGTTCCACACGCACATTGGTGGAGTTGGCACCGGACCATACTACGGAAGACGAATCTTTCTTGAAGCTCACGCGCTTCACCGGCCTGTTGAACAAAGTGGCCTGGTAGGAATCGCCGTACACATTACCCAATGTATCCACCGGTACCGAGCGGTGGCCTGCATCATCGTAGGTGTACACTTCAAATGTGTAGGTCCGTTCCAGCAGGTTGGGGATAGTGACATCGATATAATCCACGCCCGCCGTTCTGGTCACAGGCACGGTAACGGAGTCCTCCCCCTCATTCCAGAATACGCGGCATTTGGTGATACGCTGGTCGGAAACCAGCGCCCATGCCAGTTTGAAGCGGTTCCTGCCGGGATAGATACTCAGGGAGTCTATCTTTCCCGTATACACGATCTCACCGCCTTTGGTGAACTCCTTGTATTCCTGGTCCATCTTACTGCAAGCAATAACCGAAATAACTATCGCCAGCAGAAGGATGGTATATATGATTGTTCTTTTTGCATTCATACGTTTGGTATTGATGGTTAACATGATCAGGGTTGCGGCAGTCCCCATAACTTGAGCTCGCTGAGGTGGAAATGTCCTTTCTCCCCACCGATATTCCCCCAACTATCGATATTCTTCCAGGCCAGGTATTTTACGGCAGGGGCATCCACGAGGAAATCATACTCCTGTCCGTCCGCCGCTACCTGTGTATCCATCGATGTTTGAGCCCCGGTAGATTCTCCGCCGGAAGGCTTCACCATCACATAGGAGCCCATCAGCACCCATGAGCTGGTGTCGGTAGGCGTATTGGTGCCCCAGATCTCCCAGCGGTGTGGATTGCCGTGATCGAAGATGTAACCGCTCTGTCTTTGCCAGATCTTGAACCTGCTGAGCTTGGTCTTCTCCTTCAGTTCAAAAGGGAGCCAGATGGGCAGGTCCAGTTTTTCGTTGGTATGGAAGCCTTCATTGCCTACTACCCCATTGAACATCTTATCCCATGTCCAACTGCTGAGATTGGCGGGCGTCACCATCGGCGAGCCGGAAGCGGGTACTGGTGGCCGTTGTGGGATAGCCCATGCATTCCTTTTGTAAGTGGGCATGCCCAGTTCTTCTTCCGGTACAGGTGTGAGGTTCATCTCCAGGGTGTCGGAACGGTTATTCCATCTGTCCCTTACGAAGAACCCGAATTTGCGCTCCACGGGAGGCAACCCCCGCGAGGAGAAATTGCCTGCTTCCAGTTCCGTGTATTCTGCATCCCTGCTGAGCCATACGCCAGATGAATCCATCAGGATCTCGATCACCACTTTCGCTTTGCTGGCATTGAGATAGCTTACATTGGGCCCGCCGAATGTAGGCCTGATCACCAGGCTCTGATAGATGCTCTCCACAGGCGGTGTAAGCGGTTTGATCTTTACGGAAATGGGGGCAGATTCCTGCTCTCCCCTGCTCACGGCAATCAGTTTCACTTCGCGCTCATCCGTATTGCCGAAGCCCAGCACGGTGAGATTATTATTGAAGTAAGAAGCCCTTTCTTCGTATTTCTGTCCATTGAGCTCATACTGCGCCTTCACATAGAGCAGGCTTTGGCTCTTGGGCAAGGTGTAGGTGAGCTTTGCGCCACCAGGCAGGTTCTGTACCTGCACATTGGAAACGGCGCCAGGCATTTCATCGGCACCATTGAGCGGTCCCAGTTTCTCTTCTTTGCAACTCCAGAATGTTACCAGTGCCGGTAACAGGATTAGGGCTCCAAATTTTACGCATTTCATACAAAATATTTTAAGAGATGACTGCAATGATTTATTACCATCCGGGATTCTGTACCAGGTTCTTGTTTCGCAAGAGCTCATCTACACCTATCGGCCAGAGGTATTCACGGAGACGGAAGTTCTGGTTGTAGAGCACCACTTCCCGGTAGTAGGAGGCGGCATCCTTCTGCTCGATATCCCATCCCTTGATGGGGGCATTGAGCTCGATATGCGAGCGCTTCCAGCGACGCAGATCCCAGAACCGATGTCCTTCAAAGGCCAGTTCCACACCGCGTTCCATCTGGATGATCTCACGCAGTCCATCCTTGCTGGTATACTTTGCATTCTCACGCGCATAATTGCTCCAGGCATCCTGCACAGTAGGGATCCCGGCACGCTGGCGAACGAGATTGATCCATTTGAAAGTCTCTTCATTGGGGCCGCTCACTTCATTGAGCGCTTCGGAATACAACAGGTAGAGATCAGCCAGGCGGATCTCCGGCCAGGGATACTGAACGGTGGTCATGGCCCCATCATCGGCACAGACCGTAGCGATATTCACCAGTTTCTTGATCCAGTACCCGGAGATGGAATAGTTACTGATACCCTGACGGGCAGCGGTCTCACCCTTTCTGGCCCTCACGATAGCGAGGCCGGTGGAATCAAAATTCTTATTCCAGTTGCCCCACCAGATACCACGGTCGAAACCGAGACTGGCATAGAAACGCGGCTCCCTGTCGTAATGCAGCTCTACCGTTTCTTCATTCACACCGACATAGAAACGATCGGCGAAAGTGGATTTGCGAAGATTGAAGCGGGTGCTGTAAGGC
>JAGIAP010000021.1 GCA_017744805.1 Chitinophagaceae bacterium
GCCTATATCCGTGCACATGCTATCGAATATTTCGATAGTACGCCCATCGATTGTACCGTAAAGCTTCCGGTGGTGATCCCGCAGGCGGAGATCTCCGGGGAGAAAAGACGCAATATCTTCCTCAGCATCAAAGAGGCCCTGAACAATGCCATGAAGCATTCGCAGGCCTCACAACTCAGCATCGAGATAACTACCAGGGATAACCGATTGACGGTTAAGATCGCGGATAACGGCGTGGGCATCGACACGGAAAAACTACGCCGCTTCGGTAATGGCCTCAGTAATATGAAACGCAGGATGGAACTGATCGGCGGCAGCTTCCAGGTAGAGAACCACCAGGGCGCCGTGCTGCTATTCGAGCTTCCCCTCTGATCTATTGCTTCACCGAAATGGCACGGAACATACATAACCATCCGGCAATGAAGAACAGGCCTCCAATAGGCGTGATGGCACCGATTCCAGACAATCCAACCGTATCCGTCGCTTTCAATGCAGTGAGCAGGTACAGGGAGCCGCTGAACAGGATGATGCCTGCAATAAAACAATTGGCAGCATATTTCAACCAGCGTTGTGAGAATTTCTCAAAGAGGATTGCCAGCACCAGTAAGGCAAATACATGGTAGAACTGGTAACGAACGCCGGTCTCGAAAGTAGAAACAGTTTCTGCGGGCACCAGTTCCTTCAATTTATGCGCTCCAAAAGCGCCCAGCACAACAGACAAAGCACCGAGCAGTGCCGCTGTTCTCAAATATCCTTTATGCATGTAACACGGTTTGTATAAAATCATTCATCGAAATGGAATCCTCTTTGTCTATGATCACATCGGCCTGTTCATAATACATCCTTCTTTCATTCAGTTTGCGGATGATATGATTGCGAAGGTCGCCGTCCTGGATATCCTTCAGCAGGGGCCGGTGCATCCTTTCTTTCATCAATCGTTGTAAGATCACTTCCACATGGGTATTGAGCCAAACCACGATCCCATATCGTTTCATGAAATCGATATTATTGAAGAAGCAGGGCGTTCCACCACCACAGGAGATGATCATACTATCTTCCTTTTCAACCAATTCTTCCAGCGTTTGTTTTTCAGCCAGGCGGAAATATTCTTCCCCATTCTCGGTAAAGATATCGGCGATGGACCTTCCTTCCTGTGCCACGATCAGTTCATCCAGATCATAGAATGGAAGTCCCATGCGGTTGGCTACCTGCTTGCCCCAGTGCGTTTTTCCTGCACCCATGAACCCTATCAAAAAGATCCTCATTGTATGGTAGTGAAATTATTTGAATGCATTGAATCCTGTTACGTCCATACCGGTGATGAGCAAGTGAATATCGTGAGTACCTTCATAAGTGATCACACTTTCCAGGTTCATCATATGGCGCATCACGGAGTATTCCCCTGTAATGCCCATCCCACCTAATATCTGGCGTGCATCGCGTGCAATATTGGTAGCGATCTCACAGCCATTACGTTTCGCCATGCTCACCTGTTGCGGGTTGGCTTTATGCTGATCCATCAGCACACCCACCCTCCAGTTCAGTAATTGCGCTTTCGTGATCTCGGTGATCATTTCAGCGAGTTTCTTTTGTTGCAGTTGGAAACCGCCGATGGGCCTGTCGAACTGAACTCTTTCTTTTGAATACCTCAAAGCCGTATCGTAGCAGTCCATGGCTGCGCCAACGGTTCCCCAGGCAATGCCATAACGGGCCTTGGTGAGGCAGCTCAACGGACCTTTCAATCCTTTTACATTGGGAAGGATATTCTCTTTCGGCACTTTCACATGGTCGAACACCAGCTCACCGGTGGCGGAAGCGCGGAGGCTCCATTTACCATGGGTGGTGGGGGTAGTGAACCCTTCCATGCCCCTTTCCACGATCAGGCCACGGATATCACCTGCCTCATCTTTGGCCCAAACCACGGCTACCTGCGCAAAGGGGGCATTGCTGATCCACATTTTGGCGCCGTTGAGGATCACATGATCGCCCGCATCTTTGATATTTGTCAACATGCCTGCCGGATTCGACCCATGATCGGGCTCAGTGAGGCCAAAGCAGCCCAGCCATTCGCCGCTACCCAGTTTAGGCAGGTATTTCTTACGTTGTTCTTCACTTCCGAATTCATAGATAGGGTACATCACCAGGGAGCCCTGCACAGAAGCGGTGGAACGAACCCCGCTATCTCCTCTTTCCAATTCCTGCATCATCAGCCCGTAGCTGATATGATCGAGGCCTCCCCCTCCGTATTCCACGGGAATGGTGGGGCCAAAGCAGCCCAGATCGCCCATTTGTTTCACGATATGCTGCGGGAATTCTGCTCGCTGGGCATAATCCTCGATAATGGGAGATATCTCTTTCTTTACATAATTTCGGACAGACTCCCTCACCAGTTTCTGTTCTTCGGTGAGTAATTCATCAAGTGAAAAGTAGTCCGGACTGACAAAAAGATCGGTTTTAGCGGCCATGACGAGCAATTTATTGTGTGCTAATGTAAGAAAAATGGAATGATTTGTCACTATGATGCAACATGTTGTAAACGTCTGTGTCTCTACATTAACTTAAAACCATAAAAACATTCATTTTGGAGCTGACTGCAACCATTGTCCAGGATGAGTTGGTGGAACGATGTAAAAGAGGGGACCCCACCGGCTTCGAAGCCCTTTACCAGCGGTACGCCAGGGCCATGTATAACACCAGCCTGCGCATTGTGAACAACACAGGTGACGCGGAAGACGTGTTACAGGAGGCATTTTGGATGCCTTCAGATCTTTGAACGATTTCCATTACCGTTCCACATTCGGTGCATGGTTGAAAAGGATCGTGATCAACAAATCCATCAACATACTGCGCAAAAAGAAGATGCATCTTTCCGAACTGGATGAGAATGGTGTGGAAGCAATTCCGGAGGAGCGCGGCATCGATGAATCGGAATTGCAGCTCAAAGTGGCCGAAATAAAGAAATGTATTCAATTATTACCGGACGGGTATCGTGCCGTGCTGAGCCTTTACCTGCTTGAAGGGTATGATCACGAAGAGATCTCCGGGATCCTCGGCATATCGCATAATACCGTTCGCACACAATATATCCGTGCAAAGCAAAAATTAGTGAACCTATTGAAACAAGGAGGAATATCATGAGCCAATTAGAAAATTTCATCCGTGATCACCGGGACGAATTCGATGGAGAAGAACCTTCACCAAGAGTTTGGAAAGACCTTCAAATGCAGGTACAACCAGCCCCCAGGAAGAGTGCCAGCGGCAAACTGATCACCATGAATATCCTGAAATGGAGCGCAGCAGCGGCCATCCTGCTTCTTGCCGGCCTCGGCGTGTTCCACCTCATCAACAAGCCCGCTGCCCCAGGCATGGCCGAGGGGAAACCAACCCGGGAGGACCTGCTTCAAAAGATCAATCCTACCTATGCAAAAGAGGTTTACCATTTCACACAACTCATAGAACTGAAACAGGAAGAGCTCAAACAAATAGAAAAAGATAATCCCGAGCTCTACCAACAGTTCCTGGGTGATATCAGTCAACTGGACAGCTCCTATAATCTCCTGAAGAAGGAACTGCCCTCCAACCCTAATCGTGAACAATTGCTGGAAGCCATGATCGACAATCTCAAAATGCAAACTGAGCTTCTCAATCAACAGCTTCAGATCATTCAGCAAATCAAACAATCAAAAACAAAAACCCATGGCAAAATTATATAGCGCTCTCTTATTGGTCATCTGTTTCGCACTCACCGGATCAGCCTTCGCATCCGACGATCCAATGGTTGAAAAAAAGAAGGTCTATTCCAAATCGTACGACCTGAATGGCAACGACAGGGTATCCCTCTCCAATCAGTTCGGAGCCATGAAGATCAATACCTGGGCAAAGAATGAAGTGAAAGTGGAAGTGACCATCACGGCCGAAGCCAAATCAGACAACCGTGCGCAAGACATCCTCGATGGCATCACCATCACCGATGGCAAGAGCTCCGATGGCGTGTATTTCAAAACAAAGACCAAGAGCAATAACAGCGTGGAAAAAGGCGAGAAAACCAGGTTCCAGGTGGATTATGAAGTGTTCATGCCTGCAAAGAACCCACTCACTGCTTCCAATGAATTCGGTTCCATTGTGATGGGCGATCATAACGGAGAAGCATCCATCACCAGCAAATTCGGCAGTGCCAGGATCGGCAAACTCACCAATGCCAAAAAAGTATGGATAGAATTCGGATCACTGATCATCGAATCCATGAACAATGGTAACCTGACCATAAAATTCTCCTCAGCAGAGGTGAAGAAGAGCAGCGGCGAGATCAATGTGGACATTGAACATAGCAGCGCCAAACTGAGTGTAGACAATGATGTGAAGAAACTAACGGTGAAGAATAGCTTCTCTCCCCTGCTGCTGGATGTGCCTTCCAATTTCTCAGCCACCTATGATATCCGCACCAGCTTTGCGAAGTTCAAGAACAAAACGAGCTTTGCTATCAACAAGGAAGACGAAGGAGAGAATCGCGGACCGAAGTTCGATTTCGACTACTCAGGCAAATCAGGAAATGGGGAAACAACCGTAAAAGTGAAGACCAGCTTTGGAGATGTGACCCTTGGTCATAACCTGCCCTTCAAAGTGGACGACAAGAACAAAGGAAAAACGAAAGATATCTAAAACGCTCAGGTTGTTGTGGCCGCATTGCGAGTTAGCGGCCGCAACAATCAGAGATGTATAGTAAACTTGCAGTCAGCAGAGTTCCGACGGGAGCTCTCAATGGCGGGATCACTCAGCAATGGGTATCCCGTTTTGTGCGGTAAAATATTTTGATCTTTATTTCAGGTAGCCGGCCATTTCCAGCGCATACTCCTTCGATACTTCAGCAGCGCGCTCTGCAAAATCTTCACCGGAGGAAGCAAATATCACGGCACGGCTGGCATTCACCAACAATCCCACTTCTTTGTTCATGGCTTTTGCAGAGATCTCTTTGAGGCTGCCTCCCTGTGCGCCAACACCAGGCACCAGGTAGAAATGATCAGGCGTGAGCTGGCGGATGCCAGTGAAAGAATCTGCCTGCGTGGCGCCTACCACATACATGAGATTTTCGGGAGTGCCCCATGTTGCGGCGGTGGTGAGTACTTTTTCATAGAGCAATCCGTTGCCGGCAGGCTGCAGTTCAAAATCTGCAGAACCGGGATTGGAGGTAAGCCCCAGGAGGATGGTCCATTTATTGTTGTATTCCAGGAAGGGCTTTACGCTGTCTGCGCCCATGTATGGGGCCACAGTGATGGCATCAAAATCCAGGGTCTCGAAGAATGCTTTCGCATACTGGGTACTGGTATTGCCGATATCTCCGCGCTTGGCATCAGCGATGGTGAAATGCGATTTGGGAATATAGTTCACGGTCTTTTCCATCGCATCCCAGCCTTTGCGGCCAAGGGCTTCATAAAAAGCGGTGTTGATCTTGTAGCTGACGCAATAGTCTTTTGTGGCGTCGATGATCTGACGATTGAACTCGAAAACGGGATCTGCTGCAGACAGCAGGTGCTTCGGGATCTTGGTAATATCGGAATCCAGTCCTACACAGAGATAGGTATTCTTCTTGCGGATCTCTTCCACCAGTTGTTTACGTGTCATGGCCGCGAAGATACAATCCTATAGCTGATCCACAATTTCCCGGTGCAAAACATCATCGTCCCAGCGATCCTGGATATCGGCGCGCTGCATGATCTGCCGCATAATGGCCTCCTGTTTCATACCATTGGCCAGTGCTTCTGAATAACGGATATGCGGGCTGAAGGTCACCAGCGAATAGGCTGGTATCCATTTGTCGGGGAATTTCTCGTTGAGCTTTGCCTCGATCTTTTTCTGTAGCAGGAATTTCGGATCGGCTACCCTGTCGCGCATTTCCGTGAAATTGTTCACGGCCAGGTCGGCGATGGCGTCGGCGTCGGGTTTGCGCAGCAACTGGAACTCTTCCAGGATGGCGTCCCAATGATCTCCATGATGGCCCATCAGGTCGTCGAGCACACTGCAGTCCTCGAACCCGGCATTCATTCCCTGACCGAAGAAGGGCACGATGGCATGCGCCGCATCCCCGATCAGCGCGAATTTATCCTCACGCACCCAGGGATAGCATTTCACTGTTACCAGGGATGAAGTGGGATTATTGAAGAAATCTTCCAGGTAGGTGGGCATCAGCGGCACGGCATCCGGGAAGGTTTTCTCGAAGAACTCCTTCACCTTTTCTTTGGTGTCGAGCCTGGAGAAGGATTGCGGGCCTTCGAAAGGGAAGAACAAGGTGCAGGTAAAAGTTTTGTCGAGATTGGGAAGGGCAATGAGCATGAATTCCTTCCTGGGCCAGATATGGAGGGCATTCACGTGCATAGCGAAATCTCCTTCTGCATTGGGAAGGATAGTGAGCTCCTTGTAGCCGCAATCGATATAGAATTGTTGGTAGTTGAAGCGATCGGCCTGCAACTGATGCTGGAGGCGGGCTGCAGAGAAAGCGCCGTCTGCGCCGAAGATGAGATCGGTTTTTACTTCAACGGTCTTGCCCTCATTTTCAAAACTGACCGTATTCGTTTTCCAGTCGATATGCGAACATTTATGCTCGAAGAAGAGCTCGATACCATGCTCTTCCGCCAGGTCCATCAGCTTTTTGTTGAGGGTACCGCGACTAACAGAGTTGATGAATTGTCCTTCTTTGCCATAGGGCTGAAAGGCGCTGCTGCCATCGATATTGTGGATGTAGCGGCCATGCATGGGAATGGATATCTCGCGGATGGCATCTGCCAGTCCCACTTTTTCGAGGGCTTTGAGTCCACGGTCGCTCAATGCCAGGTTGATACTCCTCCCTGCAGCCACTTTTTCTTTTCTCATATCAGGCCTGCGCTCATAGAGTTTCACTTTATGTCCTCTTTTAGCGAGATACACAGACAACAGGGAACCAACAAGGCCTGCGCCGACAATCGATACTTCTTTTTTTTGCACGGCTGGAAAATTTTATGATAATGAAAATCAGTTTTGGTATGTCCGTCGGCTCTCGTTATTGAGCCAACACTTCTTTGATGATCTGCCCAAATTGCCACACATCCCCGAACCTGTTGTACAAAGGCACCGGCGCTACGCGGATCACATTGGGCTCGCGCCAATCCGCTATTACACCCCGCTCCATCAATGTTTTGAACACTTCTTTCCCACGAACCAGCATCAGCAGGCTTACCTGGCAGCCACGCTCCGATTCATTCTCCGGCGTGATCACTTCCACCACTTTGGAACTAGCCTGCGCATTCATTTCGTTCAAAATGAATTGCAGGTATCCGCTGAGTGCCCTACCCTTCTTCACCAATGCTGGCATCCCTGCCTCATCGAATATATCAATACTCGCTTTATGTGCAGCCATGGACAGAACCGGCGCATTGCTCAGTTGCCATCCTTCTGCCGTTGGAATGGGATCGAAACCGGGTTGCATCAGGAAACGGGTTTCCTTGGTATGGCCCCACCAGCCGGCAAAACGTGGCAGTTCTTTGTTAGTAAGATGCTTCTGATGCACGAATGCACCGGCCACGCCACCAGGACCAGAGTTCATGTATTTGTAACTGCACCAGCAGGCGAAATCCACGCCCCAGTTATGCAGTTCGAGAGGAATATTGCCGGCAGCATGCGCCAGGTCGAAACCCGCAACAGCGCCCGCTTTATGGACTGCTTCGGTGATGGTCTTCATATCCAGCACCTGACCACTGTAGTAGTTCACACCGCCGAACAATACCAGGGCCAGTGAATCCTTATGCGTTTCGATGGCAGTGAGGATATCTTCAGTCCGGATAGTATGCTCGCCTTCGCGCGGAGCGATCTCTACCAACGCATCTTTCAGATCATAACCATGGAATTTAAGCTGTGTTTCCAATGCATACTGATCCGAAGGGAATGCTTTCGCTTCGCAAATGATCTTGTATCTTTTGGCATCGGGTCTGTAGAAACTCACCATCAACAGGTGAAGGTTCACGGTCAGTTGGTTCATCACCACCACTTCTTCCGGTAATGCCCCCACGATCTTGCTCACCTGTTGGGGAAAGATCTCATGATAGGAGAACCAGGGATTCTTTGCATGAAAATGCCCTTCCACGCCGAATTCAGCCCAGTCGTTCAATTCCTGCAGAACATAGTCTTTCGTGGTTTTGGGTTGAAGACCGAGAGAGTTGCCGGTGAAATAGATACTTTCTTTTCCATTCACCTTCGGTATGAGGAAGCGCTCCCGGAAATTGCGCAACGGATCCTGCAGGTCAGCCTCTTGTGCAAATTCCAGGGTATTCTGATAATTCATTCAAATGCGTTTATGGGTATATATGATAACAGGTTTGCTTAATCGATAGTGGCGATCACTTTCAGTTCGATGGCGATCGGCGTGGGCAGGCTTTTGATCTCAACCGTGGTCCTGCAGGCCTGCACGCTGGTGAAATATTCTGCGTAGATCTTATTGTAGATGGGAAAATCCTTTTTCATATTGGTGAGGAACACCGTTACATCCACGATCTTGTCCCAACTGCTTCCACTGGCTTCCAGCACAGCTTTCACATTGGCGAAAACGGAATGGCATTCTGCTTCGATATCGTATTTCACGATATTGCCTGCTGCATCCAGCTCCAGGCCGGGGATGGAATTATCCTTTGCACTCCTGGGCCCGATGCCGGACAGGAAAAGCAGGTTACCTACTTTCCTGGCGTGAGGGTAAGCGCCCAGGGGCGTTGCGGCTGATGAGGTATGTACTATTTCCTTGCTCATGAGAATGATTTACAATTGCACACAGATATTTTTTGCTTCAGTGAAAAAGCGCAGGGCTTCCCATCCGCCTTCACGACCCACACCGCTGTTCTTCAGCCCGCCAAATGGCGTTCTCAGATCGCGGAGCAGCCAGCAGTTGATCCAGATGATGCCGCTCTCCACGCGTGCGCCAATGCGATGCGCACGGGTAAGATTGCTGGTCCAGATACTGGCGGCAAGCCCATATTGTGTGGCATTGGCGAGGGCCAGTGCCTCTTCTTCCGTATTGAATTTTTGCAGTGTCACTACCGGCCCAAAGATCTCTTCCTGGTTGGAAACCGTGTCTGGTCCCAGGCCTTCGATCACAGTGGGCTCGATGAACCAGCCATTGGCGCAACGGCCTTCAGGTTGCACCGCATTGCCTCCACAGAGGATGGTGCCCCCTTCTTCTTTCGCTTTTTGGATGCAGCCCATCACTTTATCGAAATGCATTTTGCTGACGATAGCGCCCTGTTTCGATCTCTCATCCATCGGATCACCCACTTTGAGGGCTTTCACTCTTTCTACAAATTCCGTTTTGAATCTATCGTAGATGCTGGCTTCTATCAGGATGCGGCTTCCGCACAAACAGATCTGTCCCTGATTGGCGAAGGATGATTGCAACGTAGTGTTCATCATCTTTTCCCAATCACAATCGGCAAATATGATATTTGGGTTCTTACCTCCCAGTTCGAGTGATAATTTTTTGAACACGGGTGCGGCCACAGAGGCGATACGCGCTCCTGCACGGGTACTTCCCGTAAAGGAGATCGCCTTGATCTTTGGATGTTGAATGATGGCTTCGCCGGTAACCGGTCCGGTACCATGAAGGATATTCAGTACGCCATCGGGCAGCCCGGCTTCCTTCACCACACGTCCCAGCAGAAAGGCAGTGAGCGGGGTCACTTCCGAAGGTTTTGCGATGACGCAGTTGCCCGCAGCCAGTGCCGGCGCTATCTTCCAGGTGAAGAGATAAAGCGGCAGGTTCCAGGGGGAAATACATCCCACTACCCCGATCGGTTGGCGGAGTGTATAGTTTATGGCACTGTCTTCCATCTGATGGCTCTCTGCTGCAAAATGCATGATGCCTGTAGCAAAGAACCTGAAATTGGCAGATGCTCGTGGGATATCCACCTTACGGCTCAACCAAAGCGGCTTACCATTGTCGTTAGATTCGGCAAGTGCGAACAGTTCTTTGTTCTCATCTATCAGTTCCGCGATGCGGTTGAGGATCTCGAAGCGTTTTTCCAGCGGCGTTACAGACCAGGTAGTGAATGCTTTCTGCGCCGCCTGCACGGCCGCCGCCACATCCTGTTCATTACTGTCGGGGATCTTACCGCTTACTTCGCCGGTAGCGGGATTGTAGTTATCGATAAAATTCCCACTCAGCGGGCCGATGAAATTGCCGCCGATAAAATTCTCGAGGTGAAAAGGGATATCTGCTTGCATAATTGTTCAGTTAAATGGAGCCTGTTCTGCCACCGTCTACAGGAATACTGGTGCCGTTCACATAGCTGGCGGCAGGCGATGCCAGGAAAGCCGCCATGGCAGCGATCTCCGAAGGATTACCAAATCGGCGCATGGGGATCTCTTTCGTCATTTCTTCCGCCACTTCTTCTTCTGAGATATTTTTATTCTTAGAAGCATTCTTCACAATACCCTCCAGCCTGGCAGTAGTGGTAGCTCCGGGCAATACATTGTTCACCGTGATATTGAAAGCGCCCAGCTCGATGCTCATGGTCTTGGCCCAACTGGCCACAGCCCCACGGATGGTATTGGAAACGCCCAGGTTCTTCAACGGCACTTTCACGGAAGTGCTGATGATATTGATGATCCTGCCATAACCCTCTTTTTTCATACCTGGCACTACGGCCTGGGTAAGCAGGTGGTTACAGATCAGGTGTTGATTGAATGTGTTGAGGAATTGTTCCGGAGTAGCATCTACGATGGGACCTGCAGGAGGGCCACCGGTATTGTTGACCAGGATATGGATAGGATTTGCTGCAACATGTGTACGAACCACACTAGCCACTTCTTCCGGTTTACTGAAATCCGCTACCAGGTAATGGTGTTGTTGTCTTAGTGCGATATCCAGTTTCAGTATTGCCAGTTTCAGGGAATCTTCATTGCGCGCCAGCAGCGTACAATTGGCGCCAAGCAAAGCCAGTTCTTCTGCGATCGCCAACCCAATACCCTGCGAGCTTCCGCAGATAAGGGCATTTTTTCCTTCGAGGGAAAGATTCATAGCAAGCATTTTAATAGGGCTTCAAATGTACACAGATTAATTATGTTTTGGCCTTCCGTTAAAACATTAACTTTACCGCTATTGGATACCTCATCCTTTAAATAGATAAAACTTGTCATATGCCCATAGCAGCACCATTCAACCTGAAGAAATGGATCGATGAGCACCGCGATCTTTTGAAACCTCCGGTCGGAAATCAATGCGTTTACAAGGACGCAGAGAACTTTATCGTGATGGTAGTTGGCGGCCCCAATGCCCGCAAAGACTACCATTACAATGAAAGCGAAGAGCTCTACTATCAACTGGAAGGGAATATGGTCCTCAAGATCATCGACAATGGCGAGCCACGCAGCATTCCCATCAACGAAGGCGATATGTTCCTCCTCCCTCCCATGACGCCGCATAGCCCGCAAAGGCCCGCCAATACAGTTGGACTGGTGATCGAAAAGATAAGGGAAGATGAAGAGAATGAAAAAGATGCGTTCATGTGGTTCTGCGAGAACTGTGGCAATAAACTCTACGAAGAATTTGTATTTGTGAAAGATATCGTGAAGCAATTACCGCCGATCATGGAAAGATTCTATGGTTCGGAAGACCTGCGCACCTGTAAGAAATGCGGCACCGTGATGGAACCGCCTGTGAAAAAGTAATCCCTGCTATGAAGATCGACATACACACGCATATCATGCCCGAAAAGATGCCCAACTGGGTGCAGAAATTCGGGTACGGAGAATTCATTCACCTGGAACATCGCAACTGCAAAGCCTGCATGATGAAAGGTGATAAACTGTTCAGAGAGGTAGAGGACAATTGTTTCAAAGCATCGGTAAGGGAAGAAGAGATGAATGCCACGGGTGTAGACATCCAGGTGTTGTCCACTATTCCTGTTCTATTCAATTACTGGGCGAAGCCGGCCGATGGCCTGGAGACTTCCAGATTCTTCAATGATCATATCGCGGAAACGGCGGGGCTTCAACCTGATCGTTTCATCGGCCTGGGTACCCTGCCCATGCAGGATATCGACCTCTCCGTTCGTGAGATGGAACGTTGTATTAAAGAATTGAAACTGCCTGGCCTCGAGATCGGAAGCAATATCAATGGTAAGAATCTATCCGATCCATCTTTCTTCCCATTCTATGAGGCCGCATCTGAACTGGGCGCCGCACTGTTTGTGCATCCCTGGGAAATGATGGGCGAAGGCCAGATGCAGAAGTACTGGCTCCCCTGGCTGGTTGGCATGCCGGCTGAAACCAGTCGCGCCATCTGCAGCATGATCTTCGGTGGCGTATTTGAGAAATTCCCGAAACTGCGCGTGGCATTTGCGCATGGCGGCGGAAGCTTTCCGTTCACTATCGGCAGGATCCAGCATGGATTTGATGTACGGCCAGACCTGGTAGCGATCGATAACCCCGTTTCTCCACGTGAGTACCTGGGTAAGTTCTGGGTGGATAGTTTAGTGCATGATGCCTCCGCCATGAAGTATATCATTGAAGTGATGGGAGAAGATAATATCTGTTTGGGAAGCGATTATCCTTTTCCGTTAGGGGAGCATGTACCGGGAAAGCTCATTGAAGAAATGAAATTGGAGCAAGCACTCACTGAAAAATTATTGAGCAAGAATGCCCTGCGCTGGCTGGGAAAATAATATCGGCATGTGGCCATCGCACTCCTACCGGCGAGCGATGGCCACTGCAAAATTTTAGAACAGATCCGGGTAATCTGAAATGATACCATCTACGCCCAGTGATCTGAGTTTTTCAATCCCCGCTTTATCGTTCACCGTCCAGGGAACGATCTTCATACCGCGCTGATGCACTTCGTCCACCATCGCCTTTGTTACGCGTGGGAAATGCGGGCTGTAGAAATTGGGCGTGAACCCCAGCTCATCCATCTGTTGTTGCATGGTTTGTTTGTTATCTCCCTCCACCAGGGCGGAGGTCATCACTTTGGGATATTTCGCATGTAATACTTTCAATGTCCGGAAATCGAAGCTCTGGATGATCACACGGTCTGCGATCCCTGCTTTATTGATCACCGCCATCAGGATATCCACAAAGGCTTCCGGAGCGGGATGATAGATATTATCAGTGGCGGGTTGGCTCTTGGTCTCGATATTGTAGAAAACAGGTTTGCGTCCCTTCTGTTTCACGGCGGCTTCCACCTGCGCGATCACTTCGCTGAGCAATGGTTTGGTAGCAGCCATTTTCTGTTGTTTGGGGAAAGCCGGGTTGGGCTTCAATCCTACGTCGTAACGTTGCGTTTCGGCCCAGGTCATTTTGAAGATGTTCAGCTCCTTTTCTTCTTTATCAGTTACCAGGCTGCCATCGGGCTTTGTGGTGATATGATGGTTGAAGAAAGGCTCATGCGAGAGGATCACCTGGTTATCGCTGGTGATCACGGCATCCATCTCGAGGGTAGTGATATTCAGATCGAGGGCATTCAGCATGGCGGGAATGGTGTTCTCCGGCCAGATGCCGCGGCCGCCACGATGGGCTTCTGCGTCGAATGAAGGTAATTGCACGGTCGGTTTTTTGGAGGTGGCGCAAGCTGCTGTCAGCAGAACGGCCCCTGTTGCAAATGCGTAAACGATCTTCTTCATGCTCCAATGTTACAGGATAAAGCGGATCAATCGTTCTTAAATAATTGTGAAGCCCTTTTTTCCATCTCCTCTGCAATGAACTGCGCGTCTGGCGAGCCTTTCTTCAGTTGTGCAATGATGTTATGATAACTGGTCTCGTCCCTGTTCTGGCTCAGCTTGAAAGTAGCCTGCATTTTGGATACCTTTATCCCGAAACCCACGATGGCATTCGCCATCGGGCTCACATAGTCGGCAGAGAGGTTCTCAAAAGCGGCTGGTGAAGCGGGATCTCCTTCAAAATGATTTTGCGTTTGACGAAGGATTTCAATCAGTCCTTCATCACTGGTGAATTCCATTTCTCCATGTGCCTGCACCGTCATATAATTCCAGGTGCCGCCTGACCTCGGATTGGTATACCAACTGGGGCTCACGTACGTGTGCGGGCTGGTGAAAAGGGCCAGTACGCGTGGATTCTGTTCAAATGCCAGGTGATGATCGGTCTTGCGCATGATATGACCGAGAAGAATAATGGAATCTCCTTGGTGCCTGATCAGTAACGGTACCTGGGTAGCTACCGGGTGACCATCGGCATCGTTGCCGATCAGGGTTGCAAAGGGATATTGTTCCATAAAGGCCCGTATGATAGCGGGATCCTTTTCTACGTATTTGGATAGGTTGTACATCAGTATCTTTTCTTCTTTCGTTGCCCGGGGGCATAGGGTTTGGCTGATTGAGAACCGGTGAGCTTTTTAGCCTGACCAGGAGGTAAAGGTTTCGATTTTACGACCGTGGCATTATGGGTAGTCCTGCAGGAAGAACTGCCCAGGAAAACGATAAGCAAGCAGCCAATTGAAAGAATCAATGGTTTCATAGTTGGATATTTAAAAGGAATTACTCGATCACTTCCACCACTTTCGTGGGCGTCATATTCGCATTGCGCATCGCGATGCTGCGGATGGCATTGGCGGCAAATTCCATGAAGGCCCTCTTGCTCACATTGTCATCGCTCACCATGATGGGCTTGCCGATATCGCCACCTTCCCGGATACCTTGCACCAGTGGGATCTGTCCGAGGAATGGGATATCGTACTCTTCCGCTAATTTCTTGCCACCTTCTTTACCAAAGATGTAATACTTGTTGTTTGGCAGTTCTTCCGGTGTGAAGTAGCTCATATTCTCTACGAGGCCGATGATGGGCACTTTGATCTGCGCCTGTCCGAACATGGCGATCCCTTTCTTGGCATCCGCCAGCGCCACTTCCTGGGGAGTGGTCACCACCACCACGCCGGTGACGGGCACAGTCTGCATCAGGGTCAGGTGGATATCGCCGGTTCCGGGTGGCATATCGATGATCAGGTAGTCCAGTTCATCCCAATCCACATCGGTCGCAAACTGGCGGATAGCGCTGCTGGCCATAGGGCCGCGCCAAACCACCGCGTTCTTTTCATCAACGAGCAACCCGATACTCATCAGTTTGATCCCATATTTTTCCAGGGGAACGATCATTCCTTTATCGCTTCCTTCCACAGGGCGCATCATGGGTCGCTGACCGCGAACCCCGAACATGATGGGCACACTGGGACCATAAATATCAGCATCCATCAGTCCCACAGAAGCTCCGCTGCTGGCTATCGCGAGCGCCAGGTTGGCAGCAACCGTGCTCTTACCCACACCACCTTTACCACTCACCACGGCAATGATATTTTTTACTTTGGGCAGCACCGCCTGGGTATCTTTCCGGGTGCTGCTGGTATTGGCAGTGAAATTGACAGTAACATTCGCTTCCTTGTTCACCAGCAATTTTACTGCATTCACACAAGCGTTACGGATCAGGTCTTTCATGGGGCAGGCCGGAGTGGTGAGCACTACTGTAAAGGAAACCTTGTTCCCATCGATGGCGATATCCTTTACCATATTGAGTGTCACAATGTCTTTACCAAGATCAGGCTCTTGTACATTGCTCAATGCCTGCAATATTTTCTCCGGGGTCATTACGTCTAGTTATTTTGTTAAAAGAATCAATTGGCTGCAAAATTAACCATTAACGGGGGTATTTTGTTGAGTCTATTTTACTCATTGTCTGTATATTTGAACTGCATGAAAAGACATTTACTAATCCTGTTGGTAGTCAGCATTATCGCTCCCTTTGCGGCGAAAGCCCAGTTTGAAACGATCAAGGATTCCGTTGTTCAATTGTACGGGATAGTGATGACTGCTGATAGCCTGAAGGGCATCCCCTCTGTGAGTATCGTGGTAAAAGGGCAGAACAGGGGTACCGTCAGTAACGAGCAGGGTGTGTTCTCGATCGTGGTAATGAAAGGCGATCAGATCGAATTTTCTTCCGTAGGCTATCTTCCCAAAGTAGCCGAGATCCCCCGCAACCTGGAAGGGAACCAGTACAGCATGATCCAGTTGCTGGTAGTAAATGCCGAATATCTTCCTGCCACCGTAATCAAACCACGCCCCTCCCGGGAGCAGTTTGAAAGGGATTTCGTGAATATCCAGGTGCCATCGGACGCCATCGAGATCGCACGCCAGAACAATGATGAGACCAAACGGCGTATCCTGGCCAAGACCCTCCCCTCCGATGGGCGCGAAGCCACCAATATGACCCTCCGCAACAATGCAAGCAGATATTATTATTACGGTCAAACCCCTCCTCAGAATATCTTCAACCCATTCGCCTGGTCCGAGTTTGTGAATGCCTGGAAAAGGGGCGATTTCAAAAACAAATAACTGTTAGTTTTTTCTCTACATTTGCCCGGCTTGTACTCAACTGTATATTAAAAAAACATTGTATGTCATTACAACAGGTAGCCGTTATCGGCGCGGGCACTATGGGCAATGGTATTGCGCATGTATTTGCACAAGGTGGTTTCAAAGTGAACCTCATTGATGTAAACCAGGCCCAGCTTGAAAAAGCTTTACAGACAATCGCTAAGAATTTCGACCGTCAGATAGCCAAAGGCAGCGCCACCGAAGAACAGAAGTCGGCTGCATTGGGCAGGATCGTTACTTATAACGACCTCTCTGCCGGTGTTCTCGAAGCAGAACTGGTTGTGGAAGCAGCCACCGAGAATGTAGACCTGAAGCTGAAGATCTTCAAGCAGCTCGACGAATGCGCCAATCCCAATGCCATCCTCGCCACCAATACTTCTTCCATTTCCATCACTAAGATCGCTTCCGTAACCAAACGGGCCAATAAAGTGATCGGTATGCACTTCATGAACCCTGTGCCTGTGATGAAACTGGTGGAGATCATCAATGGATATGCCACCGACGCGGCCGTTACCGAAATGATCGTGGCCCTCAGCAAGCAATTGGGCAAGGTCCCCTGCGTGGTGAACGATTATCCTGGCTTCATCGCCAACCGCATCCTGATGCCTATGATCAATGAGGCCATCTATAGCCTGTACGAAGGCGTGGCAGGTGTAGAAGAGATCGATACCGTGATGAAACTCGGTATGGCGCATCCCATGGGGCCACTGCAACTGGCCGACTTCATCGGACTGGATGTTTGTTATTCCATCCTGAAGGTATTGCACGATGGTTTCGGCAATCCCAAGTATGCCCCCTGTCCCCTGCTCACCAATATGGTCACAGCCGGTTACCTCGGCGCCAAGAGCGGAGAAGGATTTTACAAGTACACTGCAGGCAGCAAAGACCTGGTGGTTAGCCCGATGTTCAATAAATAATATCTGTTCACAATAGCCGACGGGTGTTCCAAATGTTAAAAATGGAACACCCGTTTTGTTTTGTTTGGATGGATCAAAAACAAATCCTTGCTTTGTGGTGTGATTGAGTTGCCATCAGTCATAAAGATCCCGCCGGGTCTATTTTTTGCGGCACGCACTTTGCAACACAAAGTGCTTTCTCCGAAACAGAGCCGGCTTAAAATGAAATCATATGACCAACGAGAAGTTTTCCATCAGGTCCCGGGCTGGCAGTTTCGGGTATGCTTTCAAGGGATTGAAGCATCTCCTGCGGTATGAGCATAATGCCATCATCCATTTGTTGGCTACCGTTATCGTGATTATTGCGGGGCTATTGCTCAAACTGCAGGCCTGGGAATGGATCGTGATCAGTTTCGCTGCCGGATTTGTTTGGGTGACGGAGATACTGAATACCTGTATCGAGCGTATCATGGATTATCTGTCAATGGAGCGTGATCCGAAGATCGGGACCATCAAAGACCTGGCTGCGGGGGCCGTACTGGTGTCGGCCATCACCGCGCTGATAGCAGGCGGATTTGTTTTCATTCCAAAAATCATTGCACTCTTATGAATACAGTAAAGCTAACGGCATTCAATATTCGCCGTTTCATTCCAAGGGATCAGATCGATAAGGCGCTGTCATTATCTGTATTATTCAGTGTGGCCATGATCACTGCCAGGATAATACATACCGGGCATTATACTTTTCTATCCCTGATCTGGAATCTTTTCCTGGGCTTCCTGCCCTATCTTATCACAAGGGCTATCACCCGGGAACCGCGGATGATCGATACCCGTGCAAAATTCATCATTGCATTTTTGTTATGGCTTTTCTGGATGCCGAATGCATTCTATATCATCACGGACCTGTTCCATCTGGGGTCTACTCCCAATATGCCCCGCTGGTTCGACCTGGCCCTGATCCTCAGCTGTGCGTGGAACGGCATGTTGATGGGCGTTCTCAGTGTAAGACAGATGGAAAAGATCTGGCATCAGCGAGTTCCGCAATTGAGGGAATGGTGGTTCCTGGCGCCGGTGATGTTCCTGAATGCATGGGGGATCTATATCGGAAGATTCCTGCGTTACAATACCTGGGATATACTCAGTAATCCATTCGAATTGTTTGGGGAGATAGTGGCTATGCTGGTGCATCCATTCCAGAACAAATTGGCCTGGAGCATGGTGCTCTGTTATGCGGTGATGATGAGCCTGATGTATGTAACGTTGAAGCAACTGAGCAAGGCAATCAGGTGATCCTATGCATTCTTCTTCACTTCTACTCCCCTGATATCCCCAAACCTGTATAATGCCTCTTCCAGTCGGGCTTTGGGGATGCCGATCACCAACTTACAGAAAAGCATGGCTTCCTGTTCGATCACGGTACAGTTGAGTTGTTTTACGATGATCATCACATCATTCATCATCGTATAATCGAAAGTGAGGGTGTAATTGGCTTCGATAGCTTTCTGGATGCTGGGAGTCACCTGCAATACCATGCTGGCGGCGCTTTTGTAGGCATTGATCAATCCCGGTACCCCCAGGAGTGTGCCTCCGAAATACCTGACCACCACGATCATCGTATCCGTGAGTTGTTTGCTATCGATCTGTCCCAGGATGGGCCTCCCGGCTGTGCCTGAGGGCTCGCCGTCGTCACTGACACGATATGTGTTCATATCTGTTCCAAGCCGGTAGGCAAAACAATGGTGAGTGGCTTTGGGATGCTCTTTCTTTACATCATCCAGCCTCTTTTTGAAATCTTCCACCGATGCTATCGGGAACGCATAAGCGATAAATTTGCTGCCACGGTCTTTGAATTCCGCAACGCCTGATTTCTCGATAGTGCTATAAAAATCCTGCTCGATCATTGTTGTCATAATGAAACTGCCGGCCTGGTAAAGACCTGAATTAAATCTGTTTGAATTGGTTCGGTATACACTGATTCCGCCATCAATAACCTGGGCGCCGGCAATCCTGTTCCTGCAGTGAGGGCAGTATTGGTGATCACCCGGGCTTCGTCCCAATACCCGGAATCGATGAAAGACTGCAACAGCACTGCACCTCCTTCTACCAGAACGCTGTTGATGCGCAGCCTGTAGAGGGCTTCCATGATCTGGGGCACCAACTCTTTTTTTCGATCCACCTGGTAGTATTGGATCCCCTGTTCTTCACCCTGTTTTATCGTATTGATCACAATGGTCCTTGAAGCGCCATTGAACAATTGCAAGCTAACAGGCAGGCGTAGGTCAAGATCCACCACCAGGCGGATAGGATCGGGACCAGTCCAGTAACGCGTATTGAGTTGCGGATCATCCTGCAAGGCCGTATTGGTTCCAACAAGGATAGCCGCCTCTTCGGAACGCCAGCGATGCACGAAGCGATTGGTGAGCGCTCCACTGATCATCAATCTTTCGCCCGGAATGCCGGCGATGAATCCATCAGCCGTCTGTGCCCATTTCAATGTCACATAGGGCCGATAAGCAGTATGATAAGTAAAGAATCGCTTATTGACGGCTTTGGCATCCTCCTCGCAAACCCCAACGATCACATCGATGCCCGCAGCACGTAATTTTTCGATCCCTTTGCCATTCACTTCAGGAAATGGATCGCGACATCCCACCACCACCTGGGGTACTTTATGACGGATCAGCAGATCGGCGCAGGGTGGCGTTTTGCCATGATGCGCACAAGGCTCCAGGCTCACGTACATTACGGATCGACTGATCAGCTCCCTGTCCTTCTCTGCTACAGCATCGATACAGTTCACTTCCGCGTGCGGGCCTCCATATTTTTTATGGTACCCTTCTCCGATGATCCGGCCCTGATGCACCAATACCGCACCTACCAGCGGGTTGGGCGCAACATGGCCTGCTCCCAGAACAGCCAGTTGGAGGCATCGCTGCATGAAGACCTCATGCGCCTGTATGGATGGATCGCCGATGTTAAGCATCTGAAATTTACGGGGGATGATTGGATAACGCCTGCAAATATAACGGTTTCCGCGCTTATGGGAGGCCGGAAGCCGCTTTAGGAGCGAAAGAAGCACCCGACACCACGCCCTTCCACATTTCAAGTTTGAAAAGATCCTACATATGAATATATGTTTTAGCTGATAGTTCTTTTTGTCTTGCTTTCATATATCGTTACTTTTGCACCCGCTTAAGACCTGCCTTGATTTTCGCTTCAGCAGGATCTTAAAGAATTGGGAATAACGAAACATAAGCGCCTTGAAAAAGGTCTTAAAATCTTTTTATTCACTAATTCTTATTTATGCAAATCCCCAAACCATTTAGATTCATAACCAGTAGGGTATTTTATATCTTCGTCATTGGGATCATTTTAATAATAATTGGCCAAACCAACTACCTAAACTATATTTTCCCCAATTTCATTCCCCGAGACTCCCCTTTAAATTCCATCGTAAAAAACGATAGGGGCAGCGTTTATTGGCAGTGGAGTATTTACCGCCGTTATCAAATCATCTGAGTATACTGATATTTTCACGCGGATTATTGGGGAAATTATTTGGTCGAAAAAATACATAGAACATAGAAAGGATAAGAAAGAAATATGGAGCATGGTTTCGAGATCAATGTACAACGAAAAATTTCCAGACATTAGTGATGAGCTCGAAAGTATAATTGCTAAACATTATTTCCCTGTTGAGCATAATTTTTACTCTACTAATTATGAATTCATCATCAACCTCAGCAACTGTAAGGAGAATGATGAGTATTGGTTTCAAATTGAAACAACCAATGTAACTATCAAAGCACAAAATGCAGAACAGGAAATACCTTACAGATTTTCGGGAAATATTGATCTACCAGAGCAAAGCGATATACCGGATTTGACAAAATACGAAATTACGGGTCTAACTGTAAACGGGAAAGATGAAACCGCCCGAATTCCTCCCACCACCATTTCAGGTACCCTTATGAGTCATTCAGTTGAGTTGGTTTTAAAAAACGCTGAGGAATACAAAATATCCATTAAACGGGAGAAAATCGTGAACAAAAAAACCAATCCGGATAAGCGTTTTTTTGCGTCAAACATCATTAAAGATTTTAAATTAACCGTAATCATGGATAAGAGTTGTACGGTTAATTTGCATAAAATGGGAACCATCGGAGAATTTGAACAATCACTGGAACAAATTAACAACGGAGTAAAAATCACTACCTGGATTTATGATGGAGTAATACTTCCACATCAAGGCTTTATGCTGTTATTTAAACCATAGTAGCTTTGATTAGGTTATTTTAATAATTTTTTGTAATATTAAGTATTACTTTTGAACTACTAAATAAACAGCTATGAAAGCAAACCACCGTTTCTTCAATAACCATGACGACACATGGGGTTAATACCTTTTGAATAAATTATTTAGATTCTAAATTACTTCAAGTCAAATATTTAGAACAGGCGAGGTGGCAAAACCACCTCGCCTGTTCTATTAATCCATCTACCTTTGCGCATGACCATTCAGGAAGCCAGCATACAATTAAATTCAGCCCTCAGTACTGTCTATGAAACCAGAGAAGCTTCAAATATTACTGACTGGATATTGGAACACCTCACAGGCCTGACCAAAAGCGCAAGGCTGGTGAAAGCTACAGCCTCCCTGACTGCATCACAGGAAACTCTGGTCAACAAATACATCCCCGACCTTCTCCGCCACCGCCCCGTTCAATACGTTCTCGGAGAATCCTGGTTCCATGGCTTACGGTTCTATGTAAACGAAAATGTACTTATCCCCCGGCCAGAAACGGAAGAACTGGTGAACTGGATCATCGAAGAGCACAAAAACGACACAACACTCCATATCCTCGATATCGGCACGGGCAGCGGCTGCATCCCTATCGCCCTTAAGAAAGCATTGCCGCAGGCGACCGTCTACGCATGCGATGTAAGCGAAGGCGCATTGGCAGTAGCTAAAAGAAATGCATCGGAACTACAGGCTGAAGTCCATTTCATCCAACAAAATATCCTGGATGCGTCCCTTTGGCAGCCACTTCCCAAAGTGGATATTATCGTGAGTAACCCTCCTTATATCCCGGAAAACAATAAACAGGCCATGCACGCCAATGTGCTGGAGCATGAGCCACATCTGGCCCTCTTTGTAAGCAATGATGACCCACTCAGTTTTTACCGGGCCATTACCGGATTGTCGAAAGAAAAGCTCGATACCAACGGCGAAGTATATGTGGAGATCCATGAAGACCTGGGGGCCGCCACCCTGGCGCTCTTTCAGGAGAAAGGATTCGGCAGGGTGACGCTCAGGCGCGATATGCAGGAAAAAGATAGAATGATCAAAGCGGCAGGGCTTACTTCACGTTAGCCACTGTTTTAGCGCCGGATTTGGCGGCGAGTCGCATGATGCGGAACACTTCCCCGAAGTACGCAGAAGTATCGGCATTGATCACCACTACGGGTGTATCCACATGTAATTTGAATTTCTGGATCTCGGCCTTTACCACTGTATCTATCAGCACAGGATCGATCTGTTTGGTGCCCAGGAAATAATTCTGGTTCTTATCGATAGATACCGTGATATGCTGTTTGGCCTTCGTATCCTTGGTCCCTTTCGGGTTATTTACCTTAACGATATTCGGATTGGCGATAGTAGATACGATCAGGAAGAAGAAAAGGAGAATGAACAGGATATCGTTGAGCGCTCCTGCATGTAACTCCTGGTGTGATCGTAATCTTCTTCTTAAATTCATGAGCTGTTGTTTTTTCTGTCAGCAGTGCCGCTTATCGGGTAGGCTCCTGCAAAATATCGATGAACTCTGCGCTGGCGGCTTCCATCCTGTTCACATTCTTGTCGATCTGTGCATTCAGGAAATTATAGCCTACATAGGCCAGCAGACCAATGATCAGACCTGATGCGGACGTGATCATCTTGGTGTAGATACCACCTGCGATCTGTGCAGGGGTGAAATCACCGGATGCATTGATATTGTAGAACAACTGCAACATACCGAAGATGGTTCCGAGGAACCCGAACATCGGTGCAATACCATACACAAGTGACAGAACGGAGAGGTTCTTTTCCATCTTGTAGATCTCCAGCTTGCCCACATTCTCCATACTTTTTTCGATAGCATCGATGGGCTTACCGATACGCTGCAATCCTTTGTCGATCATTTTCGCTACGGGATTGGGCGTATTCTTGGCCAGTGACCGTGCTGCCTGCACATTACCGCTCAGGATATTGTCGCGGATGATGTTCATGAAATTGGGATCGATATTGCTGGCCTTACGGATAGCGAACAATCTTTCGAAAAAGAAGAATACAGCCATCACGAACAACAAGGCGAGCGGGATCATCAGTGCACCACCCTTGGTGAGCATATCCATTACATTCATTGACTGAGAAGCATCGGTTACCGCTCCTACCACGTGTTTCACAGTGTCAGTTGCGGGGCCAATCTGTAAAAAGAACCAGTTCATCCAGTTTTGTTTAAGTTGTAAATGTAAACAAATGCGTGCCTAAAACGATTGTACCTGTTTATATATTTCTTAAAAGTTTGTTATGATCTACCTGTCTGATATGGGTTTCATCTGCAACATGCCCATGATCTGATTCATGGTTTTCTGCATTCCTTCACTGCTGCCATCGAGGAAGATCACATTTCCTTTTCCTACTTCAGCAAAGTTCTTGATGGCTTCCGTCCACATACTGAAGAGGATCACATTCGTGTCCAGGTTGGCCTGCTTCATTTGTTCAGCAGCCTGGCTCATACCTTTGGCCACTTCTTCCCGGAAGAGCGCAACGCCCTGACCACGCAATTGTGCGGCCTGTCTTTCCGCTTCTGCAGCGATCTTGATAGCATTTCCTTCCGCTTCTGCCGCTTTGGTTTTGGTGATCAGCAATGCCTGCCCTTCGTTCTCGGCGGCCGCTTTGAGGTTATTACTGGCCACCACTTTGCTCATGGAGTCCAGGATCACTTTATCGAAAGTGATATCATTTATTTGCAGGTCCAACAGGTGATACCCCCAATCTTCCAGCAGGTGATCGATCTGTTCCTTTACATATTCAACGATCTCCTTGCGCAATCCAAGGATCTCTGCCTGTCTTTTTGTGGCTACAAAAGAGCGGATGGTGCCTTCGATGGTCCTGGTAAGCGCCTGCATCAGGTCCCGCTCACTGAGGAACTTGAACGCTACTTTCTTGATGGTCTCTTCATTGTCGTTCTGCACAGCATACAGCAGCATGCTCTTGAAATATACATTGGCCTGATCAGCCGTCACTGCCTGGAATTCCATTTCCACGGAACGGTTCTGAACGCTCACCCTGCGGCTGATCTGCTCGATGAAGGGAATAAGGAAATTAAGACCTGGTCTGATCACACGGCGGTATTTACCGAACATGGTGATCACGCCCACGTATCCCTGGTTGATAGTTTTCAGTCCTGCAAAGATGAGCAGTACGATCACTATGATGTACCAGTAATTAGCAAGGTATGGCATAAGGGAAAAATTTGTGCCAAAATACATTTTTTTGACCACAGAAAAGAGCGGGTGGGTATCTTTGGAATAACTCAAGTGGCTATGGACAATCAGTTTGACCTCATCATTGTTGGCGGAGGCCCTATCGGGCTGGCTTGCGCACTGGAAGCGGCAAAAGCGGGATTGAATTATATTATTCTCGAAAAAGGATGCCTGGTGAACTCCCTGTATCATTATCCCAGCAATATGACCTTCTTTTCCACTTCCGAAAAGATCGAGATCGGTGGCATTCCCTTCGTTTCCAACAATGTAAAGCCCACCAGGCCTGAAGCCCTGGAATATTATCGCCGTGTGGCCACCAGCAATAAACTTCGTATCCATCTCCAGGAAAGGGTTACAGGCATCAGCCGCAGGGATAAGGGTTATGAAGTGGTCACTACAAAACAACAGTATTCCACCAGCTCTATCATCATCGCTACCGGTTTCTACGATATTCCTGTATTGATGCGGATTCCGGGCGAGGAGCTCCCAAAAGTGACGCATTACTACAAAGACCCGCATTTTTACGCCATGCAGCAGGTGCTGGTGGTGGGTGCCAATAACTCCGCAGTGGATGCCGCCCTGGAAACCTACCGCAAAGGAGCAACGGTCACCATGGTGATCCGGGAGAACGAGATCGGTAAACGGGTGAAATACTGGGTGAAACCGGATATCGAGAACCGTATCAAAGAAGGGAGCATCAACGCCTTCTTCAATTCTACCCTCAAAGAGATCCGTAGCAATGAAGTGGATATCCAAACACCCGATGGCATCGTCACCATCCCTAATGATTATGTGATCGCTATGACGGGCTACCAGCCTGATTTCCAGCTTTTGCAACAATCAGGGATAAAATTGTCGGAAGACGCCGTTTGCCAGCCGGACTATGATCCTGATACAATGGAATCGAATATGCCCGGCATCTATCTCGCCGGCGTGGTATGCGGGGGGATGAACACACATGTGTGGTTCATCGAAAATTCGCGTGTGCATGCCAGTAAGATCATCGATGCCATAAAAATGAAACAACCCTAAACGCTGCCTTTTTCTTCCCAGATAGCTGCCAGGTGAACGGTCATTTCAACCGCTTTCTGCATATCCTGCACACTCACGTACTCATGTTTTCCGTGGAATGCCATTTCACCAGTAAAAAGGTTGGGACAGGGCAGGCCCATAAAGCTCAACCTGGATCCATCAGTACCGCCACGGGCGCTGCTGGGGATCACTTCCATCCCTGCCCGCTCTACCGCTTCTTTGGCAAAAGCCGCTACCTGCGGATGCTGGTCCAGCACTTCTTTCATATTTCGATACTGCTCTTTCACCTGCACTTCCACGCGTGCGCCGGGGAAACGTTCCAGGGCCTCAGCGGCTTTATCGCGCAGGTAATCCGCATACGCAGAAAGCTTACCGGTAATGAAATCGCGGAGAATGAATTCAACGGTCACTTTCTCCCCGATCCCTTCGATATGAACGGGGTGAACGAACCCATATCGGCCATCGGTGGTTTCCGGGCTCAGCTCATCCTTTGGTAAGGAATCGATGAAGGCCGAAGCCACTTTGATCGCGTTCACCAGTTTGTCTTTTCCATAACCAGGGTGCGCACTCACACCATAGAAGGTGAAGGTGATGGCATCTGCTGAGAATGTCTCATCTTCCACCACACCTCTTTCCCCTGCATCAAGCGTATAACCGAACTGCGCGCCCAGCTTCTGCATATCCACATTGTCCACTCCCCTTCCGATCTCCTCATCAGTAGTGAAGAGGATGCGGATAGCTCCATGCTTCAGCTCAGGATGGGTCACCAGGTAATTGGCCATATCCATGATGATGGCCACACCCGCCTTGTCATCGGCCCCTAACAAAGTGGTGCCGGAGGCGGTGATGATATCTTCACCGATCTTTTGGGAAAGATAAGGGTGTTCGGCTGTAGTGATCACCTGGGTGGGATCATCGGGCAGCACGATATCCGCGCCGGAATAATTCTCATGAACGATGGGCTTTACGCCCGCCCCGGTGCAATCAGGGGCCGTATCCACATGGGAACAGAAACAGATCACGGGAACCTCCTTCTCAGAATTGGAAGGGATGGTAGCGTATACATAACCGTAGGGATCCACAGCAGCATCGGCAATGCCCATGGCCTGCAATTCCTTTGCCAGCAGCCGGCTCAGCGTAAATTGCTTCTCCGTGCTGGGACTGGTTTTGGAGTGGGGATCGCTCTGGGTGTCGATAGTTACATACTGCAGAAATTTTTCCCTCACGGTAAATGAATACTTATCGAACATGGAATTGTATTTTTGGCAAGATATATAATTACCAACAGATGAAGGAACGATTACCGGCTATTCCCAATCCCTGGGTGCGCGTTTTAGTTTTTTTCCTGACCTATGTTTTTTGCGTGGTGCTGCTAAACACATTGCTGATAGCCCTGGTGCTGAGTGGCAGGATCAACCTGCAAATGAATGGGCCCACGGTATTGAAACTACTCGTTCTCACTTCGCTGATCAGTCTTTTCCTGGTCACACTGTTCAGGTTGTATGTAGACAGGCGTTCGATGAAAAGCCTGGGGTTGGCTCCGTTCAATAAGGACGGGCTGATAGGATTATTGGTATCCATGGCAGTGCTCGGCTGTGGCTCCTTGTTATTGTTTGCGAACGGGAACCTTCACTGGCTGGATCATTCCTTCGATCCGCTTTCTTTCTTCACCGGCCTTGGATTGATGCTATTGGTGGCATTTGCGGAAGAGATGGTGTTCAGGGGGTATATCCTCAATAACCTGCTGCAGGCCTTCCACTCCAAATGGAATGCGCTGGTCATTTCCGCCGTACTGTTCGCGCTGGTGCATACCAGTAATTCAGGCATCAATATGGTGGCAATTTTGAATATTTTCCTGGCTGGATTGCTGATGGGATTGAACTATACTTATACGAAGAACCTCTGGTTCTGTATCTTTTTCCATTTTGGATGGAATTTCTTCCAGGGCCCTGTATTGGGCTATGGGGTAAGCGGGTTGGGACTTCCCGGCATCCTGGAGATTGAGATGAGCGGCAATCCTTTGTTGACCGGAAATACATTCGGTTTTGAAGGATCGCTGATAGCAACATTCCTGTTACTCACAGCGATCCTGCTCTTGTATCTTGCCTTTGAGAAAAGGCAAACAGCCGAAGGGTAGAATTACTTTTTCCTATTTCTTCTTTTTAGTTGCTGTTTTTTTGGGGGCAGCGGCTTTGGCGGCAGCTTCTCTTTCGGCCCTTTCCCTGGCTTCCGCTTCTGCGGCTTCCACATCCAGGTATATCACCTTGTATTCCGGGATGGCGAGTGTGCCAAACACATCGGGGAAGATGTAGATGATATTCTTTTCAGAATTCTGACCTGCATCTACAAATTTCCAGGTCTCACCATCGTCTTTCGACTGTCCTACCAGGTAAGAATAGATGCGCGCTTTCCGGTTATCGATCTCCGTATACCTTATCTTTTCCAGCACGCATTGCCATTCATCGGTTCCCTTATTCATAAGGCTAACCATGGTAGTTAGTTCCGGCTTGTCAACGTCCTTATTGGGCTCGTTGTGATAGTAAAGGGTTTTGAAATGCTCCTTGTACTGATCTTTACCGCCGTAATACTTGATGGCTGAGTAATTAGTAAGGTCGATGAATTCTTCCCAGTTGGCGTAGAACCATGAGCGCGTCATGCTGTCTGCATAATATTTGGCTTTGATGGCAATGGCAGCCGTGTCCTGGGAGAATGCTGCAAATGAAATGAGGCAAATGCACAGAGAGATACTAAGCTTTCTTACGGCTTTCATAGGGATTAATCTTTGCCGCCAAACTATAAAAAAACCCGGTATTTGTCAATACCGGGTTTTTACTATGTTTTATTGCAGCATTCCACACATACATGCTTAAGGCATAATGATGCGGGACGGGCTGTCGATAGCTACCAGCTCAATGTCGAAGATCAGGTCCTGACCTGCAAGGGGGTGATTGGCATCCAGTGTCACCGCATCTGCGGCAACACCTGTGATCACCACCGGGATCACCTGACCGGCCCCGTTAGTCATATTGAGATGCATACCAACCTCAGGTTTCATATCAGGAGGGAAATTGGCAATGGGGAACTCAACTACCATACCCGGATCTTTGGGACCATAAGCCTGTTCAACCGGAATATTGATTGTTTTCTTATCACCAATGGCCATTCCTTCCACACCCTGGTCGAACCCGGCAATCACTGCGCCGCTGCCTACCTGGAACTCCAATGGCTCTCTTCCTTCTGATGAATCGAAAGTAGTACCATCGGTTAAGCGACCATGATAATGCACTTTCACAGTATCGCCGTTTTTAGCTTGTTGCATAACTGAAATTATTTTTAAGGTATGGGTACAAAGTAACAGGAATTATCCTGCCTCGCCAAATCAATATTAGAGGGCGTTTCAGGCGATTTTTGGCCATTTCCCCGGATGGTTTGGCCTATCTTTGGGCCCGAATTAAAATTATCCGGTATGAAGATATTTGTATGGGGAATGATGGCCTGCCTGGCCCTCTGCACCGTGGTTCATGCTCAGAAAAAGAAACCAGCGAAAGCAACAGGGTATACTATGTATCCTCCCCTTGGCACCTGGGATGAAAAAGAGATGAGAACGGGGGCAGACAGGCTCAGTGAATTCTTACCGCTTTTGAAAAATAAAAAACTGGCTGTTTTTGCCAATCATACTTCGCTGGTTGGAACCCAAAACCTGGTTGATACCCTGCACAAACTGGGCATGAAGATATCGGTGGTATTCGGTCCTGAACATGGTTTCAGAGGCACCGCAGATGCCGGAGAAAAAATAAGTAATTATAAAGATGAAAAAACGGGCATACCTGTAGTATCGCTGTATGGCGCCAAACGCAGGCCATCAAAAGAAGACCTGAAGGATGTTGACATCATGCTTTTCGATATCCAGGATGTGGGTACCAGGTTCTACACTTATATTTCTTCGCTGGAAGAATATATGATCGCAGCATTCGAGAATCATAAACCACTGATCATACTGGACAGGCCCAACCCCAACGGGTTTTATGTAGATGGACCAGTACTGGATACCGCCTTCCGTTCTTTTGTAGGCATGCAACCTGTTCCTATCGTTTATGGTATGACAATCGGAGAGTACGCCCAAATGATCGCCGGAGAAAAATGGCTGAAGATAAATGGCAGTAGCACCTACAATATCAGAGTGTACAAATATGGCGTGGAAAATCCTGAATTCATGGATCTGAAAAAAACAGTCCCCTATCGCATGCAGATCATCGCCTGCGAAAAATATACCCATAACAGCAAATATGTTCTTCCGGTAAAACCCTCACCCAATCTGCCGGATATCCAAAGTATCTACGCCTATCCCAGCACCTGCTTCTTTGAAGGCACTGTATTGAGTGAAGGTCGCGGTACTCCTATGCCCTTCCGGATTTTTGGTCATCCTTCATTGCCGTCCAC
>JAGIAP010000220.1:0-224 GCA_017744805.1 Chitinophagaceae bacterium
GGTGAGGGCCACGTACAACAAATTGATCTCTTCATTCAGCCTGCCGAGATCGGGCTTTTCTTTTTTGGCTGCCGCCTCCCCCTTCGCTTTTTTGATCTTGTTCTCGGAAATGAAATCATTCACGAGATGCACGATATCGTATTCCATTCCTTTGGCGCGATGCACCGTGGAAAAGATCATATCCGCTTTCTCACGATCCTCATCTGACAGGTGAAGCTTTTTCA
>JAGIAP010000220.1:234-9531 GCA_017744805.1 Chitinophagaceae bacterium
GCTGTGGATCTTCCGTTTTCTCGATATATTCTTCCAGCTCTTCCAGGTTGCGCATGGAGCTGATCAGCTTATCGCGGATCATATCCGGTTTGTTATTGGCCAGGTTGAGCACATCGTAGAGGGAAGCGCCTTCATCCGCATAGGTGTAGCTGTTGAAATTACCTTCGAAATAAATGCCTTTGATCTTCCGGTTATTGGTGATGTATTCGATAGCATTCAGCAGCAGGCCGAGATTGGTCCTGGCGATGGTGGCTTTTGTCTTTATTTTTTGATTAGCACCCATACCGCTGATGGGCACCGCAGTATGTTCACCGAGATGCTCTTTCCAGTACAGAACTTCCGTGGCCAGGTCGGCGATATCCTGCGGAAAGCGAAAGCTGGTACTGAGTTGCAGGGTTTTGAAGCCTGTTTTTTCCAGGGAGTTCACGGCATGGCGCCATCCGTAGATCTGCTGATGGGTATCGCCCACGATCACTTTGATGGCTTGCTGCTTCACAAATACATCCAGCATGGCGGCAGAAGCATCCTGTGCTTCATCGAAGAGGATATAGTCGAAAGGAAGTTGCGGGCAATGTAGCTGGAATTTCTTCAGGTAGAAATCGTGCGGGATCTCTATTTCTCTTTTTTCCATTTTCGCCAGCAATTGCCGGGTACCCATTTCTATTTGCGCATAATGTTTTTTGACGAAGGTTTTGGCAGTGGGATCCTGGATGAGATCGAGATAGTTCAGCTCCTGCACTTTCTTCTTATCGCTATTGCAGAAATAAGCGATGAACTTGCTGATATGGTTGGCGAGAATGTACTCGTTGTGTTTTTCGCCCGTACTGCGCAGGCCAAGCAGGTCCACGATCTCTTGTGACCTGAGCTCTTTTTGCCGTAGCTTATAACCGGAGCCTCGCACCACATGATCGAATGCGAGGGAGTGCGCAGTTTCTACCCGGACATTTTTCAGTCCCCGCGACTCGAACTTTTTAGCGGCTTCCAGTTTAACGGAGCGGTTGAAGGCGAGATAAAGTATCCGGCTGGAAGAAGGCCTGCTGGCGGCATATTCGATGATGGTGGTGGTTTTGCCGGAGCCCGCTACGGCATTGATGGCCACATCGCCTTTGCTGCGGATCACGGTCATTTGCTCGTTTGTCAGCTCCTTCTTTTTGCTCAGGGTGGTTTTGCTCGTACTCATAAGTTTCCAACGGCCGGCAAATGTAAAACTTTATTGGGGCACTCAAAGTCCCAACTCTTTCAAAAAAGCATCTTTATAATTGCTGCCGATAGGGATCTCGATACGATTGAGAAAAACACGGTTGCCCTCTATATGCGAGATAGCGGATTTATTGATGATGAAAGATCGATGGACACGAACGAACAGGGTGGCCGGCAATTGCTGTTCAAATCCGGAGAAAGTGATCGCAGGCATATGCGTATGTTGGGGCGTTACGATCCGGGTGTAATTGCCGCTCGCTTCCGCATAGAGGATATCCCTGAACGGCACGCGCCAGATCCTGTTATCGGTTTTGATGAAGATGGCTTCATCGGTTTTTTCAGGATCGGTGGTGATACTGACGGGGACCCGTTTTTGTAAATGTTCGGTGGCTTTGTCCACCGCTACAATGAATCGTTCCAAAGAAAAAGGCTTGAGCAGGTAATCACAGGCCGCCAGGTCGAAGGCGTTCACTGCATATTCTTTGTAAGCCGTAGTAAAGATCACCTGTGGCGGGTCTTTGAGGGTTTTGAGGAAAGCGATCCCATCCAGCACCGGCATATTGATGTCCAGGAAGATGATATCCACCCGATGCTGTTGCAAGGCGGCTTTCGCTTCCAGTGCATTGGCGCAACTGGCCACAACCTGCAGTATAGGCAGGTGTGCACAATACCCTTCGATGATCTCGCGGGCAATAGGCTCATCATCAGCGATCACACAATTGTATCGGCCCATCATTTTGCTTTTACTTGTAACATTACGGAATAGGAATTCTCTTTGTCTTCGATGCTCAGGTCGTATTCGCCGGGATAGAGCAATGCCAGCCGTTTACGTACACTTTCCAGCCCGAACCCGCTATGCGCTTTCAGGAAACTGCCTTCATTTTGCTGTCTGCTGTTGGAATTCCATAATGCAAAAAGGATCATATTGCCCCAGGTCTTGATCTGCATGCTGATCTGGATCTGTTGATCGGTGGTATTCTTCGCATGTTTGAAAGCGTTCTCGATGAACACGATGAGCAGCAGCGGTGCGATCCTGATATCGGGATTGATATTCGGTTCTATCTCCACATACAGCATCAGTTTCTCTCCCACTCTTATTTTCTCGAATTCTATATAGTTGTGGATATATTCCAGTTCATGTTTCAGTGGCACGAATTTCTCTTTGGCATCGTATACGGAATACCGGAGCAGGTCCGATAGTTTAAGCAGTAATGGTGGCACTTTATCGTGCCTTGTAAGACTGATACCGTAGATATTGTTGAGCGTATTGAAGAGGAAATGCGGGCTGAGCTGGCTTTGCAATAGCTGAAGTTCGCTCTGGCTCTGGGCCGCGGAGGCCTTGGCTTCCGTGATCTCGCCTTTTACCATTACGCGGATCAGTTTCACCAGCATGCCGGAGGTAACGCTGAGGATCAGCAGGGGAATGCCCATAAAAAGGAAAGCAAAAAAATCAGAATTCAACCTGACAGTGGCGCCCGCCATGATGAATACGAGAATGATGCTGAGGAAGATGATGAGGCCAAGCCAGAAGAAGATCCTCCTTGGCATTTGATATCTTTTGCTGGCCCAGATCAGGGAAATATACCTGCCTGTGAATACACCGATGATGAAGAAGATGGTGATCAGGAAGGCGGTGACCTCTTCGGCCCCTTCTTTTCTTTCCTTGGTATAGAAAAGCGCAGCCATAAATACAGGGATGCTGGCGCCGAGCGCAAGCCAGAAATAGCCCGTATTTGAGTTGGGGCGCGGGTTGAATGAGATTCCTTTGAGTTTCATATTGTATTGTTTTCCCTTTTCCGGGATGCTGCAAATCTGGAAAAGCATTTCCGGTTCAGGAAAAGGAACTGACGAATGATGGCTCCCTGCTGACGGAATCCCGATGATGAAGGATGAAAAACTTTGTCATGCCTCAGCCTGTTTCCGTCATTTCCCCATGGCAATTCAACATGATTATTTTCTATGCCGGCAGGGGTTGAACAAATTTGCGGAACCTTCATTGCATAACCGCTAACAAATGAGAACGATCCTTATACTATTCTACTTTATTCTTTCCGCAGGAAAAACAATTGCACAGAGCCCAATTCAGGTGACCATCAGTGGTCAGATCAAAGATATACAAAACGAAGCCGTTCAGGGAGCAACGGTTAAATTATTGATGGCCGGCGATTCCACTGCCGTGGCAGGGGTAACGTCCAGGAACAATGGTGGCTTTGAGTTGAGAGTTGTCAGCCCGGGTGTCTACCTGTTGGCTGTATCACAAGTTGGAATGGAGCCTTACTTCAGCAATACGGTCACCATCAACGGATCGCGCCCCAAACTGCAGTTGCCGGCCATCATTCTTCTCCCTTCCAAAAGAGCAGCCCTCAAAGAGGTGACGGTAACGGCAAAGAAACCGATGCTGGAATACGATCTGGACAGAACCATCGTGAATGTGGAATCCATGCTGGGCGCCGCTTCCGGAAATACCCTGGAAGTGCTGGAAAAAACACCCGGCGTAATGGTGGATATCAACGGGGATATCAGCCTCAACGGGTCTTCCGGCGTTACCGTGCTCATCGATGGCAGGCCCACATATATGAGCAGCCGCGATCTGGCGGCTTACCTGCGTTCCCTGCCAGGCAGTATGCTGGACAAGATAGAGCTGATCACCAACCCACCTGCGAAATACGACGCCAATGGTGGCGCCGTCATCAATATCAAACTGAAAAAGAAAAGGACACAGGGCTATGCCGGCAGCGCCTCCCATAACTCGAATATTGGAAAACGATACAGGAGCTACAATTCCATCAACCTGAACTATCTCCATCGCAATACCAATCTCTTTGGCAATTTCGGGTACAGCCGGTATACGGATATCACGGACAATGACAACGAAAGAGCATTCTTTTCCGGTGAAGGACAAAAGACCAATGCCTCGATAGTGGAAAACAGGAATGAAAGCGGCAGCCATGAATTCTCCGCCAGGATCGGCCTGGACCATAACCTCAACAAGAGAACCACTATCGGTATGATCCTGAATGCCTCTACCCGTAACAGGAATGAAGGCTCGGAATACATCAGCAATATTTTCAGCTCGGCCCCCACTCCGGATTCAACAGGCCTTGGTACCAATGCTACCCGTGGCCGCTGGCAACAGTTTGGGGGCAATATCAATTTCCAGCACCGCTTCACTGATCGCGGGGAGGAAATGACAGCCGATATCAACTATATCCGGTACAATAACCGCAATGATCAACGGCTGGAAAACAGGGTCATCGATGCATCACAACAAGTCAGGAGCCGGCAAAATTTCCTCTATATGCTCCCCTACAGTACGGATGTGCTGACGGGAAGGATCGATTATTCATTGCCGTTGAAGGACAAGGCTGTCTTTTCTGCAGGCCTGCGATCCAGCATGGTGAAAACCGATCAGCCATCGGATTATTTTACTATCCTGGATGATAAGCCCGTTCCGGATTTTGGGCGCTCCAATCATTTCATCTATCATGAGGATATCCATGCTGCGTATGTGAATGGGCGTAAGGATTGGAAACGCTTCGGCCTGCAACTTGGCCTCCGTTGGGAATACACGGCCACAAAGGGAGATCAGTTAGGGAACCAGCAGGTGGCGGCATCGTCTTTCTCCAGGGATTATCATTCCCTGTTCCCTTCCATTGCAGCCTCTTACAAACTAGATAGCGCAGGCCAGCAGGTGATCGCGCTGAGTTATTCCCGCCGCATCAACCGGCCCAATTACCAGCAATTGAACCCATTCATGTTCTTTGTAGATCAGTATTCTTATTCTGTCGGCAATCCATTGTTATTGCCCGCTTTTTCCAACCGATACGAGATCAACTGGCGATACAAGCAGTTATTGACCATTAGATTCGGCATCGATCATCAGACAGATGGCATCGCATCCGCTACGCGCATGGAGAATAAGATACAGATCTCGGGCATGGAAAACTTCGCCATCCGTGATGGGATAATGGCGATGGCGATGCTGAACCTGAAACCAGCCAAATGGTGGAACCTTTCTTACAATATTGGGGTTGGCCGGTTTGTCACCAAAGGGAAATTCAATGACCAGGAGATCGATCTCCTAAATTATTCATGGCGCACCCAGGTACAGAATCAGTGCAGGATCAGCGACACCTGGAGTGCAGAGCTTTTCGGCACCTACCAGGCCCCCTGGCTGGACTATCAGCGTTTTGTGCATGCCAGGTATTGGGTGAATGCTGCCATTCAGAAAAAGGTATTGAAGAATAAAGGATCCGTGAAACTGAACCTGGAAGATATATTCCGGGGAATGGGATCGGCAGAGGAATCCAGAGGGATGCTCAATGCTTACTCCTATCGTAAAAGCATACCCGATACCCGCAGAGTGGCTATTTCTTTCAACTATAATTTCGGAAAAGAGACCTTCAGCCGCAAGCGTAAATACAATGATAATGCTGCAGATGAATTGAAGGAAAGAGCTCAATAGTCTCATAAGAGACAGTTTTGTTACACGTCACTCGCCTTTGCGAGTGACTTTTTATTTATCGCCCATAGCGAACCCTGGTTTGAAATAATCCTTACCTTCGCCCCGCATTTGGTTCCTCAACTGTGCAAACAGAAGAGGATTAAAATGGGAACCCGGTGTAAATCCGGGACTATCCCCGTAGCTGTAAATTCCATCAAAGGTTTGTCTAACAAAGCCACTGTTCTCGCTCCCCGCAGAATGGGAAGGCAGGCAAAACCGGAATAAGTCAGAAGACCTGCCAGGTGCCATAGTCATAGCTTTCGGGTGAAAGGTTTCAGGACAATGGTGTGTTACTGCACGCATTCTATTTTTTCCTGCAAGGCTATTACTGACCTCATTTCGTTTTGCATAGTCATTTCTATGAACGGGCATTGTATGTCCGGCAGGCTTCGTATGCAATTCCGGAAGAGGTATTACATCAGTTTTTTATCAATACAAATTGATCTGTAATATCAATCAGCGCATGAAAAATGTAATCAAAGCAACAGCACTTTGCAGTGTGCTCGCATCAGTCATTACCGGATGTTCAAAGGACTCCGAAGAAACAATTCCGGAATCAGTGACCATCAAAACTCCTGCAGGAGGCTTTATGGCCGATCGTTTCAAAACACTGAGATTGTCTATCAGTACCACCGTTACCAATGGTACCTGGGAATGGAAAGTGGACGGACAAACAGTTTCCAACGATAGTGTTTATTATTTCATCAGTGACAAACCGGGTGCACATGAGGTGTCCATCACCGTGAGCAATGGGATGGCAAGCGCCAGCACTTCGGCCACCATCCAGGTAAGCAAGGAAACGGCCAACTATTCAAACAAAGTGTTCAAGGTATTCGATTTCCAAACAGCCCCGGGTCAGTTCGTGAATACCATGCCTATGTGGGAAGAGGGCAAAACGGAAGCGCAGATGATCGCCAGGGCCGAATCCGATATCAAAGGCGGGCTCGGCGTGCATTTGGGCGCTTTCGGAGGATACGTGGTGGTGGGCTTCGACCATGCCATCATGAACGTTCCCGGACAGGCGAGCTTCAAAGTGCTGGGCAATGCTTTCAATAACTGGTCTGAGCCCGGTATCATTGAAGTGGCTGTAGACAAGAATGGCAATGGCCTTCCCGATGATGAATGGTATGAGATCGCAGGTTCTGAATACAATAAACCGAAAACTATCAAGAACTACGAGATCACTTACTACAAACCCGATGAGGCCAAAACACCTGTCACCTCCGAGGATTTCCCATACCATACCGACCTGGAATACATCAAATGGACAGACAATAAAGGCGGCAGTGGGTACGTACGTAAGAATCTCTTCCATAGCCAATCCTACTACCCGCAATGGAAAGGTTCCAGCATCACTTTCAAAGGAACTAAGATCTCTGACGAAACAGTAGTGGACCAATCCGGTTCCGGCTCCTACTTCGTAAGCCCTGCCCTTGAATTCGGCTATGCAGACAACTGGCCCAATAACGATGAGAAGAATGTGATCAAACTGGACTGGGCAGTTGACAGGAATGGTAAGCCCGTTAAATTATCCGGCGTCCATTTCATCCGCGTATATACCGGCATGTTGGGCGATGCAGGATGGCTCGGGGAAGTATCTACGGAATTCATGAATATAGAAGACCTCAACCTGGCAAAATAATCGGACGATCAGGGATTGCAAAGCCTCACTGTACATTTTTCTATAGTGTAGTGCTTTGCAGTCTGCTGGTTGGTATTGGAATGTTTGGGTATTTAATCATTACTTTGTAACTGTGAAGCAGGCATTGCGACAAATGGTTTACCTAATGATGATCTAAATGAATTCAACTTCCACCGCTTTATTCCATAAGCGTGTAACCGCAGCCGGTGTGCTCATCGCTGCCGGTATTGTTTTCGGGGATATCGGCACTTCCCCTCTTTATACCCTCAACGCAGTTTTTCACGGAAGGACCATTACAGAAGACATCGCGCTTGGCGCTTTGTCCGCCATCTTCTGGACCCTCTGTTTTCAAACCACATTGAAATACGTGATCATCACCCTGCAGGCCGATAACAAAGGGGAGGGTGGTATCTTTTCTTTATACGCCCTGATCCGCCGCTACTGGGGCCCCTGGCTGCTGATACCCGCCATGGCCGGAGGCGCCTTCCTGATCGCGGACGGCATCATCACCCCTCCCATTTCCGTGGCCTCCGCCATCGAAGGTTTGCAAAAACTGAACCCGCATATCAATACGGTCCCTATCATCATCGCCATCCTGGTAGGCCTCTTCCTGTTCCAGCAATTCGGAACGGAGAGGATCGGAAAGATCTTTGGACCGGTGATGTCTGTCTGGTTCACCTTTATCGGCGTGCTCGGCATCATGGCCATGAGCCAGCACCCCGGTGTACTGAAAGCCCTCAACCCCTACTACGCATACGTGATGCTGCGCGAAGTTCCGGGTGGATTCTGGCTGCTGGGCAGCATCTTCCTTTGTACCACCGGGGCAGAAGCATTGTACAGCGATATGGGCCATGTGGGCAGGAACAATATCCGCATCAGTTGGATCTATATCAAAGTGATGCTGATACTCGCTTATGCCGGACAAACTGCCTGGCTGCTGAACCATGTGGGCGAGACCGTTGGAGAAGTGAGCCCTTTCTACCATATCGTTCCCGATTCCATTTATATCCCTGCCGTGATCCTCGCAACGCTGGCCACCATCATTGCCAGTCAGGCCCTGATCAGTGGCTGCTTTACATTGATCAATGAAGCCATACGCCTGGATATCTGGCCCAGGCATCGTGTATTGTTCCCCGGTAATATGAAAGGGCAATTATATATCCCTTTCGTCAACTGGTTCCTGATGTTGGGCTGTATCGGCATGGTGCTATATTTCAGGGAGTCCACCAAAATGGAAGCGGCTTTCGGACTGAGCGTAACGCTCACCATGCTGATGAGCACGGTGCTGATCAATTTCTATCTCCATGCCAAACGGGTCCCCTTTGTGTGGGTGGTACTGGTGACCGGTATCTTCCTGGCTATCGAGACCTGCTTCCTCATTGCCAATATGCAGAAGATCCATGAAGGCGGCTGGATCACCCTGATGATCGGCGCCGCCCTGTTCCTGATCATGTTCATCTGGCATAGGGGCCGCGCCATCAAGCGCAAGCTGATGAAACTGGTACCCGTAGACGGGTATGTAGACCTGCTCAAACGCCTTAGTATAGACGAACATATTCCCAAATACGCTACCAACCTGGTGTACCTCACTGCCAGTGGCAGCTCGCGCAAGATCGAGCAAACAGCCATCGATTCCATTTTGAAACGGGCGCCCAAACGGGCGGATATCTACTGGTTCGTTCATATCAATGTATTGGACGAACCTTATGCCATGCGCTATCATGTGCATACCATCGTAAAGAATGATGTGTATTTCGTGGAGTTCAACCTGGGCTTCCGCATCGATCCCCGTATCGATTATTATTTCAAACAGGTGGTGGAAGACCTCGTGAAGAGCAATGAAGTGGATATTTCTGAAAGATATGAGCAAAGCTACCAGAACAGTAAGATCGGGGATTTCAAGTTCCTGGTGCTCGATTCCTTCCTGAGCTTCGAGAACGATATGCCTTTC
>JAGIAP010000221.1 GCA_017744805.1 Chitinophagaceae bacterium
TTACACGCCTGTAAAAAAGATAAAGAGGAAAAGACAGATGTAAGCATTACAGGGATGAGCGCATCCCATGCAAAGGCGGGAACCACTATCACCATCAGCGGTTCCGGCTTCATGGCAGAAGCTGCGAAGAATACGGTCAGCTTCAATGGCAAGAATGCTGAAGTGGTGAAAGCCACTACCACCCAGTTGGATGTGAAAGTACCGGCCAACGGTACTTCAGGAAAGATCAAGGTGTCTAACGCTAACGGAACAGCGGAATCCTCCACTACATTCGACTTTGATCCCACTGCAGATTTTACTTTTACTACCGATGCCAATGTGCTTCCCGGAGAAACAAGGCTGAACCTGGTTTCTACATCACTCTCTGCCAGCAAGGTCAAATGGATACTGCATTTGCCCACGCCTGTTGGCGCTTATGATACCAACACATTTTCCTGGCTGATCCGTAAAACTGGTCCACTTACCATCACATTGATCGCGTATTCAGGAGAAAAAACAGATACCCTTATCAGGGATGTGCAGGTAAACACAGACAATAGCCTGCTGGGGCATTATCAATTGAATGGTGATGGAGCTGATGACCTGAACCAGGCCAATGCACAAAAGGTGAATGCCGTTTCAACAACAGATCGCTGGAATATTCCTAATGGCGCTGTTGAATTCAATGGCATCAATGCTTACCTGAAATTACCCAAGAGCCTGATCAAGAATGCCGGAAGTGCTATTTCCGTTTCCCTTTGGTACAAGTGCGATGATCCTGCCAGAGCGGGAGCCATATTAGGGTATCAGAATACAGATGTAGGTGGAACACCAGCTAATTTTACGCCATCATTGTATATTGGAACTAACAAGAAGATGCATGCGAAATTCTGGTTTGGTACAGTTCCCATCATTGCAACAGATGATGTCAATACAAACTGGCATCATATGGCATTGACCGGCGATGCCAACAACCAGGTCTTGTACGTAGATGGTGTGAGCAAAGGATCGATAGGGAATGGGGTAGATATCCTCCATGATATGCTTTTCAATCAAATGGGGGCAGCCTATGGCGGAGGTGTTTGGCCCGATATCCCTGCAGGCTGGTTCTACTTCAAGGGCAAGATGGACGATCTGGCCTTCTACAAAAAGAAACTGACAGCAGAAGAAGTTAAAGCAGTATACGATTCTCAAAAACTTTGATGACTAGCAAGAGGCGTGCCCCGGGTCAAACCAGGGCCGCCTTCTTTTTTGCTTGCTTATTATCTTTCCCATCCACCTCCCAGCGAAGCATACAATTTGATCAGGGATGTAAAAATGGAATTCTTCTGATGCGTGCTTTGTAATTCGGCTTCCAGCATATTCTTCTGTGCCGTGATCACTTCCAGGTAATTGGCATATCCTGTCAAATACAGCTCTCTCGCTGTTTGTACGGCCAGTTGCAATTCCTTCACTTCTTTTTCTTTCAACCCAAATGCGAATTGCGCCTGTTGAACGGCGCTGATATTGGTGCTCACCTCATTGTAGGCCTCAATCAGTTTCTGCTGATAATGGTACACCTGCTCTTTGTTGGTGGCATTGGCTGCAATGAGGTCGGTTTTGATCTGGCGACGGTTCAGCAGTGGCGCGGTCAACGAGCCGGCAGCGCCCCAGGCGATGGATCCGCCATTGAAAAGGAGGCTGGGCGTGAAAGCATTCAGCGCGATATAGGGATGGATAGTAAGTGATGGGAAGAAGGCCGCCCGGGCCGCTTTCACATTGAGTGCTGCAGACTGCAGTTGGTACTCGGCCTGCATGATATCCGGCCGGTTCAACAGCAGGGCCGAAGGCAGGCCTGCCTGTACCACCGGTATGGAAGCAGGCAGGGTTGTGGCCCTCGGGATTTCCTGACTGTACATCCCTGCAACAGCATTCAGTTGGTTCTCCGTTCCAATCCTTTGCTGTATGAGCTGATGTTGGATAGCCTTTGTGTTCAGCAACTGTGCTTCAAATTGCTGCACGGCCAGCTCGGTAGCGCGACCACCCGCTTTCTGGGCCTTCACGATCTCCACCGCTTCTTCCTGCAATTTGATATTCCTTTGCACGATATCCAGTTCTGCATCCAGGCTGATCAGCTCGAAATAACCTGCTGCTATAACCGAAACGATACCTGTCACCAGTACCCTTCTTGCCTGCTCCTGCGCCAGCAGGTCCGATGCGGCCGCTTTTCGCAAGGCAGCCAGCTTCCCCCAGAGATCGATCTCCCAGCTACTCTGCAAACCGATGAACATATCAGTGGTGGGCCTTTCGGGTATCTTCTGGTCCTTATCGATATTGGGTGAGAGGTTGGTATCGAAATTACCTACACCATTCAACGTATAATCTCCATACCGGTCTGCGCTGGCAGCGATACGGGCGTCCACGGAAGGGAACAGGGCCCTCCGCCGGTTGGCGAGTTGTGCATGCGCCACAATGATGCGCTGATAGGCGATATTGAGGTCTGCATTGTTGGTCAGCGCCGAATCGATCAACTGGATCAGTTGCTGATCCGGGAACAATTCTTTGAACACCAACGGGCCTAGATCCGGTTGGCTGGCGATGCCGGAAAACTGCGCAGGCAGTTGTTTCACCACCGGAACAGGATCCGGCTGCGCCACCTTGCACCCGCTCTGTAGAACGGATAATGTAACCACGGTGCTCATACATACAAGGGTAAGTGCACGGCGGGATATGCTATGATCAGTCGATCTCTTCATTGATCTTATTTTTATGAGTGCGTTACTGGTTTCTTTTTCTTTTTTCTTTTCGATGGCTGGAAAAGCAGGAACAGTCCGGGTACCAGGAAGATGCCTGCGATGGTGCCTGTCAACATGCCTCCTGCAGAAGCGATACCGATGGAGTGGTTGCCCATGGCGCCGGCGCCCTTCGCGATGCAGAGGGGGATCAATCCTGCAATGAATGCGAAACTGGTCATGAGGATAGGGCGGAGCCTGCTCACAGCACCTTCCCGCGCTGCTTCCAGCACGCTCATGCCATGCTTTCTTTTCTGAATGGCCACTTCTACGATCAGGATGGCATTCTTGCCCAATAGACCAATCAACATGATCAGTGCCACCTGCGCATAGATATTGTTCTCCAGGCCTGTGATCAGCAGGAAGAAGAAGGCGCCGGCGATACCGGCTGGTAAGCTCAATATAACGGCGAGGGGTAGCAGAAAACTTTCATATTGCGCAGCCAGCACCAGGTATACGAAAAGCAGGCAGATCAGGAAGATCCAGATGGCTTCATTGCCACTGAGGATCTGCTCGCGCGTCATGCCGCTCCATTCAAAGCTGTAGCCTTTCGGAAGCAGTGTATCCGCTACCTGCCGGATGGCAGTGATGGCCTCGCCGCTCGTATAGCCGGGCGTGGCATCGCCATTGATCATCGCTGCCGTGTACATATTGAATCGGGTGATCTGTTCCGGTCCGTACACTTTTTCCATCCGTATGAAATTGGAATAAGGCACCATCTCTCCCTTGTTGTTCTTCATGAAGAGGTTGAGCACATCCTCCGGGTTGGCCCGGTATTGTGGCAATGCCTGCAGCATCACTTTGTACATCTGATCGAAGCGGATGAAATTGGTGGCATAGTAACTGCCGAGCAATGTCTGCAAAGTGCTCATGGCATTGTCGATGGTAACGCCTTGTTTGGCTGCCATTTCCTGGTCCACATGGATGAGGAACTGGGGGAAATTGGGGTCGAAACTGGTAGTGGCATTATCGATCACCGGATGGTCTTTCAGGGCTTGCAGGAATTTATCGCTCACGGCTGCCATCTGTGCCAGGTCGGTATTGCGGTTCTTGTTGAGCAATCGCAATTCAAATCCGCCTGCATTCCCGAATCCCGGAACGGTGGGTGGCTCGAAGTATTCGATACTGGCATCGGAGATATGGGCCGTTTTTTCCTTGAACTGGGCGATCAGTTGCGGGATGCTTTCTTTTCGCTGATCCCATTCTTTCAGGTTGATCATGGCCATGCCGTAGGAGGCGCCGGAGATATCGCTCATCAGGCTATAACCCGCCAGGGTGCTGATATTCTCGATGGTGCTTTCAGGTTGCAGGGATCTCTGAATGGCATGCAATACCTCTTCTGTACGCTCAACGGTAGAGCCGGGTGGTGTGGTCACATTCACGTATACCATGCACTGATCTTCTGCCGGGATGAAACCTGAGGGCAACAATTTGGCCGTTCCCCAAATGGCAATGAAGAAGATGGCGAGCATGGAAAGCGTGATCACACGCCTACCCGCGATGCGATGTACCGTTCTTCCGAATTTCCTTTCTGCGCCGTCATACCCTTTATTGAATACGGCATAGAAACGCTGCAATAGATTTTTCTTTTTATTGGGCGAAGGGTGTTTCAGTAATAGTGCACAGAGTGCAGGCGTCAATGTGAGTGCATTGATGCCGGAGATCACGATCGCGATGGCCAGTGTGAGGGAGAACTGACGATAGAAAACGCCGATCGGCCCGGAGAGGAAGGCTACGGGCACAAACACGGCAGACATCACGAGGGTGATGGCCACTACGGCGCTGCCGATCTCTTTCATGGCGGCCAGAGTGGCGTCCATGGCGGAGAGATGTTGTTCACTCATCTTCACGTGAACAGCTTCTACCACCACAATGGCATTGTCCACCACGATGCCGATGGCCAATACCAGGGCAAACAAGGTAAGGATATTGATAGAGAAGCCGAACATGAGCATAAAGGCCAGGGTGCCGATCAGCGCTACCGGTACGGCCAGTGCGGGGATCAGGGTACTTCGCCAGTCTTGCAGGAAAATGAACACCACCAGGAAAACGAGTAGGAATGCCTCCACCAGGGTGGTCAATACCTTACTGATACTGGCATCCAGGAAACGGGATACATCGTAAGCATAGTTGTACACCATGCCGGGCGGGAAGCTGGTCTCTTTCAGCTCTTCCATTTTGGACTTGATGTTGGCGATCACATCCCGGGCGTTTGAGCCTGGCCGTTGTTTGATCATGATACTGGCAGAGGGGCGGCCATCGGTGAAGCTCACCATATCGTAACTGACGGTGCCGAATTCCACTTCAGCGATATCGCGCAGGCGAAGGATCGATCCATCGTCATCGGCGCGGAGGATCACATCCTTGTATTGTTCCGGCGTATTGAATTTGCCGGTGTATTTGAGAACGTATTGTTTGGCCTGTTTGTCCTTTCCCGAGTTCTCGCCGGTAACGCCGGGGGCTGCTTCGATATTCTGGTTGCGAAGGGCTGCGATGATCTCTTCGGTGGAAATATTGTAAGCGAGTAGTTTATCGGGCTTCAACCATACGCGCATGGAGTAATCGCGTGCGCCCATAATGTCCACGAAGCCCACGCCATTGATGCGTTTCAGCTCCTGTAGGATATTGATGTCCGTGAAATTGTAAATGAATTCTTCATCCACTTTCGGGTCCTCGCTCATGATATTGAGGTAGAGGAGCATGGAATTCACTTCTTTTTCGGTGGTGACGCCGGCCTTGATCACCTCTTCGGGAAGCTCGTCAAGCACTGTGGTAACGCGGTTCTGAACGTTCACGGCCGCCTGGTCGGGATCCGTGCCCACTTCAAAGAAGACCTGGATAAGGGTGACGCCGTTATTGCTGCTGACGCTGTTCATATAGGTCATGCCGGGTACGCCGTTGATGGCGCGCTCCAGGGGGATGGCCACAGCCTTGGTACATACATCGGCATTGGCCCCATTGTAATTGGCGGTGACCACTACGGAGGGTGGAACGATATCGGGGTACTGGGTCACTGGCAATGTGAACAAGGCGAGAATACCCAGGAGAACAAAGATCAGGGAGATGACCAGTGATAATACTGGTCGCCGGATAAATTTTTCTATCATGCTTGCCGGATAGTTTTTTGCTGAATTCGGTTATTGGATGGTGAGAAGGCTGTCTGCTGAAATGAAGCGGGGAGCTACTTTCACTCCCTCACGGATATTCTGGATGCCTTCATAAATGATGCGCTCCCCTTCATGGAGGCCCGATCTCACCAATACAAAATCATCGATCCTGGTGTCTGGCAGGAACTCTTTCATTTTTACGGTATTATTGTTTTCCAGCACGAAAACATAATTCTTGTCCTGGATCTCGAATACACTTCTCTGGGGTATCATAATAGCGTTTGGCACCATGGAGGTAAGCAGCACCTTGCCGCTGGCGCCGTGTTTCAGCAGTTTTTCGGGATTGGGGAACTGCGCACGGAAGGCGATAGAGCCGGTTTGCTTTTCTATCTCTCCATCCATCGTTTCTATTTTTCCTGTTTGCGGAAAAAGCGTACCGTCTGCCAGTTGCAATTGAACCGGCTTGCCCATCCGGTTCCTTTCTTTCCCTGCCTTCACATAATGCAGGTATTCGCTTTCGGATACATTGAAATAGGCATGCATGGTTTGGATATCCGATACGGTGGTGAGCAATGTGCCTTCACTCATGAGGCTGCCGATCTTATGCGGGATACGATCGATGATACCGCTGAAAGGGGCGCGGATATTGGTGTAGGAGAGATGCAATGCCGCTTTCTCTTTTCCTGCTTCCGCTTCCTGCACTTTGGCTTTGGCGGCGGAAAGCCTTGCATTGGCCAGTTCCAGTTCAGATGGGGAGAGGATCTTTTTTTCTACCAGTGTTTTCACCCGCTCCGTTTCCACTTCGGCACTTTTCAGTTCCGCATGGGCGCTGGTGAGGGCCGCGTTGGCTTCTGCCAGTTGCAACTTGAATTCCGCATCATTGAGGCGGAAGAGCAGTTGTCCTTTTTGAACATACTGGCCTTCGTCCACGGCTATTCCTTCCAGGAAGCCGGATACTTTGGCGCGTAGCTCCACATTCTGGGAGGCGGCGATGCTGCTGACATATGATTTGTGCAGCATGGTGTCCCTGGCCTGAAGCTCGAATACCGGAACTTCCACCAGGCGTTTTTCTTTATCAGTGTTCCCTTTAGCTGTACATCCGGCCAGGTATAGCACGGACAGAAATCCGAATAGTTGGATCGATCTCATAAAATAAAAATTGGGTCATTGCCGCAGGCGAATAGCGCCCGGGGATAATCCATATGGCTTTAATGAATAAAATGATGTATTGCCTGGTCAGTGACAGACCAGGTAGGAAAGAAGAAAAGAATAATGAACGGTCAGAATGGCGTCAGCCGGAAGAGGAACAAATAGTAGAAGGGGAGCGTGTCTGATTGTTGCAGGATAAAGCGCCGGTGCTTATCCGTGATATCAGGCGCACCCTCGTCTTCCGTACGTTGAATGGTGCTGAGAATAAAATAAGCGGAGGAAGCCGTGAACCTGGAACGCAGGCGGGTAGGCCTTTGCGCGTGGATCTCCGTTAGTACGAAGAGCGCATCCTCGAAAGCATCCTGTGAATCCTGCTCTTCTTCCTGGAAGGCTACAATATGCTTGCCCGGTGCAGGCATGCGCCGGGTATTGCCTTCCGTGCTTAGGATGATGCCGAAGAGGAAGGTACATACCAGTAATATGGATGATCTGAAATTCACAGTTCCTGCGTAAGGTGCTACAAAAATAATCGTTGAAGTATAAAATGAGATTAAGATGAGATTAAAGGGTGCTGAGAGAAAGATTAATTAACGTTTGCCGTAATAAAAAGGCCTCCTGCCGGAAATGGCAGGAGGTGCGCCTTATGAGAGAGAACCGGTCAATGGCTGGTATAGGAATAAGAAAGGTTCACTGAGGAGGAATCGGATCTGCCATTGCCTGTAGTTTTCGATTTGATAGTTACCCCGGAAGGCAGCTTGTCATTATTGTACACATAGGTGCTGGCACTGGTGGTTACAAGTGTATCGTTCTTAGTGCCTGTTTGGATGTAACGGGCCGTTTTCGATAATAATGGATTGTGCTGACTGTAATGAAGGGGATCGCTGGTCACCAGGAGGTACCATAGAACGGGATCCGTAAGATAAGCGGGGTGCTGGTCGTAATCGAGCCCCTGCGAGTAGCCCGTCAATTTGTTGCCGGCTGAATCCTTCACCAGTATCACATTTTCCCCGCTGTATTCGAACCATTTGCTGGTGCTGGTCCCGGCCAGGGGCAGAAGGGTAACGAGCCTTTGGAGACGATGGCTTGCATTGTACTCGTACCGGATATCCTCCAGCAGTTTGCGGGTAACGGCATCATATTTCACTTTTCTCGAAATATCCCCTGCCTTCCATTCGATATCGGTAAAACTGGAAAAGTTGAAAACAGGTTTGCCGGGCGACCATGAGTAGGACCTGACCTGTTGTAATAACTGGTTATTGTAAATGATGGAATCATAGGCCAGCAATTGCGTGTTCAGGAATTGTTTGATCAGGAGTGGCTTACGAATTGCGTTGTAACTGATCTCATAGCGGAGGTCTTTATCCAGTTGGATAGTCCGCAGCAATATGCCGCTATCGGGAATGGATCCTCCTCCGTTTCCGGGATCGCCCTGTGGCGGCGTTCTGTTACATGCGGACAATACTGAAATGATGAGCAGGTAAGCGATTGAAAGGATGCGGGTTTTCATACATCAGGTTTTCTGGTTTATAAATTGTGGTGTTCACAGTTCGAAGAAAGCAGCAAATGGAAACCCGGGAAAATGATTTTGATCAACATATGCTTTATGTTGATCATCCTGTAAAACTTATAGAGTATGCAGAACGTTATCACCTTATCAAAACCTATCGTATGATCTTCACCAATTGGCGTGTCACCATCGGTTTCTGGATGGTATTTGCATTCCTCATCTTCCTGCAAATGGGATTCGATACGCCTTACCAGTATTTCAATATTCTTTCTACCATCAATTGCACGGTGGTTTTCATATTGGCCAGTCATACCACGGCCGCCTGGTTGCTTCCCAAATTATTGTTGCGAAAAAAGGCTGTGTATTTTCTGGTAGCCGCCTTGCTGATCTGTTTTCTCCTGAGCATGCTCAGTTTGCAACTGGATGAATGGTTGTTGCTGGTAGTGCCTCATGATGCGCGGCTCAACTGGCTGGTGGCCCACCGGCCTTACTGGGATCGCCTCAACGATATTTTCCTGGTAATGATCATGACCGTGGGTACTATCTGTTGTTTCCGTTTTTTCTGGGAGCGCACGGAGCGGGAGCGCGTGAACGAACAGTTGAGGGCCAGCCAGATGGAAGCCGAGCTCAAATTGTTGCGGGAACAGATCAATCCTCATTTCACCTTCAATGTGCTGAACAGTATCGAAGTGCTGATCAGGAAGGATCAGCAAAAAGCGTCGCATATGCTGCTGGGTTTTTCCGAAATGTTACGGTATCAATTATACGATACCGGTAGAGAAGTGGCGGAGCTGGATGATGAGATCGATTATCTCCGGCATTATATCCGCATCGAAGCCATGCGAAGGGGATCAGCTTTACGTATCGATTGTTGCTGGCCGGAAGAGCCTGTAAGCTGGCGACTGGCGCCCTTTCTTCTTTTTCCCCTGGTGGAAAACGCCTTCAAACATGTATCCCATCACCATACAC
>JAGIAP010000222.1 GCA_017744805.1 Chitinophagaceae bacterium
ACTTCTACTTCTGTAGGATCTTCTTCGCTGATATCGCGGAGCGCTTCCAGTTCTGGGTGACGCATCAGTGCATTGTCGTCAAGGTTCATCTTACAGTCTACTGCGATGATCTTCTCATCCGATGTTTTGAACAGCGGGTTGATCTCGAGCATACCGCAATCCAGTCCTACATATGCATTGTACAGATTGGTCACGAATTTCACACAGTTCTTGAAGGCTTCACCTTTCAATCCCAGGTTGAATGCGATCTTACGCGCCTGGAAGGGGAGAAGACCACCACTGGGGTGAACCCACTCTTTGAAGATCTTATCGGGCGTGTTATGGGCCACTTCTTCAATGTCCATACCACCTTCGGTGCTGTACATGAAAACATTCTGGCCTTTGGCACGGTCCATCAAAATAGAAAGATAGAACTCCTTCACAGGATTGGGGCCAGGATAGTAAACGTCCTGAGCCACCAGTACCTTGTTCACCACTTTACCGGCAGGGCCGGTCTGAATGGTAACGAGGGTACCTCCGAGGAGATTGCTGGCGATCTGTTTGATCTCTTCAGCGCTCTTGCCCACGGCTACACCGCGTTGCTCGCTGCCCTGGATCTTGCCTTTACCGCGGCCCCCGGCGTGGATCTGTGCTTTCACCACGGCGAAGTTATTGCCGAATTGTACTTTCAGATTTTTGTAGGCTTCTTCTGCTGCATCTGCCCTGTCTACCGGAATACCTTCCTGAACAGGAACATTGTATTTTTTCAGTAATTCTTTCGCCTGGTACTCATGGAGATTCATGCGGGGAAATTTTTGGCGAAAATAGGAAAAACGAACAATAGTTGCGAGAGGAATACTGAGCTATATTTGCGCATCTATGAGTAACATCATCCGGCAACTGGAAGAAACAACCGCATTTCTCCGCGGGCGCTACCCTCATGCACCGGCCATCGGTATCATTCTGGGCAGCGGTTTGGGCAATTTTGCTACCCATATCCGATCCGAACTGGAAATCCCTTACGAAGAGATCCCGAATTTCCCGGTTTCCACGGTGGAAGGCCATCGTGGACGTCTCATTTTCGGAACCGTGGCAGGCAAAAAGGTGGTGGCGATGGCAGGCCGTTTCCATTTTTATGAAGGATACTCGGCCGAGCAGGTGGTGTTCCCGGTCCGATTGATGAAGTTCCTCGGCGTGGAAACCTTACTGGTGTCCAATGCCGCCGGTGGTGTGAACCCTTCCTTTGCTGTGGGTGACCTGATGGTGATCACCGATCATATCAGTTTCGCCATCGTCAATCCGTTGCTGGGTAAAAATGAAAGTCAGCTCGGCCCCCGTTTCCCCGATATGAGCGAGCCATACAGCAAGGCGTTGGTGAGCCAATTGAAAACCATCGCAGCCGATGCCGGCATCAAATTACAGCAAGGGGTATACTTCGGGGTTACCGGTCCTACTTTTGAGACGCGCGCGGAATACCTGCTCATCAACCGCCTGGGTGGCGATGCCGTGGGCATGAGCACCGTACAGGAGGTGATAACGGCCATCCATATGGGCATGAAAGTGGCCGCCGTGAGTGTGATCACCGATCTGGGTATTAGAGAAGAAGATAATGTGATCACTCATGAAGAAGTGCTGGAAGCCGCTACAGCGGCAGAGCCCAGGCTCACCACACTCTTTACTGAACTGATCGGAAAACTCTAGGGCGTTGCCCCAAAGCAAGCGCAAACTTTCTGTTAATTGGCGAAGAATGAACAAGAGGGGTATATAGCATCAACATTTTAATCACTAATTTTCCGCCCGTTAATTCGGCAATATATTTTGAAGACGAGACTTTCATTAATAGCAGTGATCCTTTTGCTGGCAGGTTGGATGAACAATACTTCCGCCCAGGACCCATTCCGCAGATTGCAGGGGATGGGCCGCGGTATCGGAGGCGGTGGCGGAAAAGTTGATTCCATGGCACACCGTACCGGACTGGAAGACTCCATCACTATCCGCTTCCGTTACCTGGATAGTAGCCGGCTACGCAATTTCGATTCATCCCTCACTGATTTCTTCGACAGGTTCCCCACACCCTGGAGTTCCATCAATCTCGGCAACCTCGGCACTGCTGCCAGGAACCTGGTATTCACGCCCCAGATGAGATCAGGATGGGACCACGGTTTCCACGGGTTCGATAATTATCTTTTCAAACCGGAAGAAACAAAATTCTATACCACCACCAGGCCTTTTTCCGAAGTGGCCTATGTGCTGGGTAGCAAGGCAGAACAGTTCATCAATCTCACCCATACACAGAATATCCGCCCCAACTGGAATGCCGGCTTTCAATACAGGCTGATCAATTCACCCGGTACTTTCCAGAACCAAAGCACCAATCACAACAATTACCGTTTCCATAGCTGGTACCAAAGCAAGAATAAACGTTACCAGAATTTCTTTGTGATCGTTGGCAACAAATTGCAGGCAGGAGAGAACGGTGGCATCAATACCACACTGCTCGATAGCTCCACTTACCGCGAAAGATCTTCCATCCCTACTTTACTGGGAATAGATCAACCCGGTAGCCGTAACTTCTTTACTTCCAGCATTGCCACCGGTTCTTTTTTCACTACCGGTAATTATATGATGAGGCAGCAATATGATCTCGGTCAGAAAGACTCCATCGTTACCGACTCATCCGTTATTCCACTTTTCTATCCCAGGCTCCGCCTGGAACATACCATCAGTTACAATACCTATAAGTATCGTTTCAAAGATCAGAACGGCGATAGCGCTTATTACAAAGACAATTACAATATCAATTTCGCCCAGGGAACACAGCCATGGTTCACGCAGGATTTCTGGAAAATACTCACCAACGATTTTTCCATTTACCAGTTCCCCGATGCAAAGAACCCGCAACAATTCATCAAGGTAGGAGCAGCCTACCAGCATTTCGATTTTACCTCATTACATACGGACAATACGCCCTGGGGCAGGTTCAAGGACAATAACCTGTATATACATGGGGAATACCGGAACAAAACAAAGAACCAGAAATGGGATATCGAAGCCTTCGGTAATTTCTATGTAAATGGAATGAACTCCGGCAACTACACGGCTTACCTGAGCTTGCAACGATTGCTGAGCAAAAAGCTCGGCTATCTTCAACTGGGATTCCAGAACACCAATCGCACCCCTTCCTTCGTTTTTGATATCTACAGCGGTTTCTACAGGAACCCGCCGGTGACCTTCAACAAAGAGAATATCACCAATATTTTCGGTTCACTGGATATCACTGCGCTAAAGATGAAGCTGAGCGCCAATTATTACCTGATCACCAACCTGGCGTATATGCGCGATCTCTACAATGTGGCCCAGGCGAAAGATCCTTTCAATATTCTCCAGGTGAATGCCTTCAAGGTATTCAGGCTGGGAAAGAACTGGAACTGGAGAGCCACTGCCATCTTCCAGCAACGCGCAGGTGATGGCCCGGTGAATATGCCATTGTTCACCACCCGCAACCAGATCGGTTACGATGGTAATCTCGGCTTCAAGAACCTGAATATGAGCCTTGGCCTCGAGGTACGTTATTTCACGCCTTACTATGCAGATCTCTGGTCGCCACTCATGGGTCAATACACTTTCCAGGACTCGGCAAAAGTGCAATTGAATATGCCGGATATCGGCGCCTACCTGCATTTCAGGATCAAGACTTTCACGGCCTATGTGCGGGTGGAGAACCTGAATGCCCTGGATCCCAGCACCGGCAGCTTCACCAATAACAATATCCCAACCATCGGATACCCGTACCCAGGCATGCAATTCAGGGTGGGGATATTCTGGTCATTCGTGAACTAGGCAATTTGTTAAAACTCAGCAGATTGAGACTAAGGTTTTGGGGATCAGAAAATACCTGTTATTTTTGTCCATCATGAAGAAAGGCTTCGTAGCCATATTAGCCATCCTGTACATCACCCTCACCTCCGGTGTGATCGTGAATGTGCACTACTGCATGGGCAGCATTGCCAGTGTAGCTTATGGCTATGATGATCACGATGCCTGCGGCAAATGCGGCATGAAAGAGCAGCGCGAAGGTTGCTGTCATACCGAATACAACCTGGTGAAGCTCGATGATGAGCACCAGGTGATCCCTGCCGATATCCCTTCATTCGAAATGCCCGTGAGCATCATCCCCGATGAGATCGTTTGGATAGATCCCGCTCCCGCGCAAATTGCCGCTACCACATTCACCTACGACGATCCCCCGGATCCATACTCGAATTCCGTCTGGCTCCATCATTGTGTTTTCAGGATCTGATACAAGGCTGTACATCGGACATTTTATTCTTTGTTTGACAACAACCTTTATCATTTTCTATTTTATTTTTTATGAAAGCACAATCAATCATTCTTTCTGTATTCATCCTGTTCGCAGCATTCACCGTTAACGCACAATCCGGCCTGAAAAAAGATACCATCAAGGTTTGGGGCAACTGCGGTATGTGCAAAAAGACCATCGAGCAATCCGCTATCACCGCCGGCGCCAAAACCGCCGACTGGAATACCGATACCAAAGTGCTCACCGTAGCTTACAATGCCAAAGCCACCAACGGCAAAAAGATCCAACAAGCTGTGGCTGCTTCAGGTTATGATACACAGGATTTCACCGCCAGCAATGAAGCGTACAATAAACTTCATATGTGCTGCCAATATGATCGCAAGACAACTACCAATATAAAGGAAGAAGAAAAAAGCTGCTGCGAAGGTTCCGATAAGGCTTGCTGCAAGGATGGCGACAAGAAAGATGCCTCCTGCACCAAAGAAGGACAAAAATCAACTGAAGGCCCCAAAAAGCATCATTGATCCCATTCTTATCAACTTTAAAAGAACAGCATTATGAAAAAGATATTCTTCCTGGCAGTGGCCACACTGCTCGGTTTTGCAGGTATGGCGCAATTCAAGAGCGCCTCTTTACAGGCAGCAGGGCTCACCTGCGCCATGTGTACGAAAGCCATCAATACAGCACTGGAACAGATCCCCTTTGTGAAAGATATCGATGTGGATATCAAGACCTCCTCCTTCATCATCAATTTCAAGGAAGGTAGCGATGTGGATTTCGATAAACTGAAGAAAGCAGTGGAAGATGCCGGTTTCTCCGTAGCGAAGCTTAGCGCCACCGGTACTTTCAATAAGGTGAAAGTGCAGAACGATGCGCATGTACAGATCAGTGGAAAGAACTATCATTTCCTCAATATTCAACCCCAGACCCTGGATGGTACACAAACCATCGTGTTGGCCGATAAGGATTTCCTGAGCTCCAAAGAGTTCAGGAAGATCAGCGCCACCACAAAAATGAGTTGTGTTCAAACCGGAACGGCCGCTGCCTGCTGCACCAAAGATGGCATCAGCGCCCATAGCCGGATCTATCACGTTACCATCTAAGACCGGACCATGAAGCAATTTTTTATCGGAGCAGTTCTGCTCATGACAGGCCACGCATTGACGGCACAGGAGCTCTATGTGTTCTCTGATCCTGCGTCCAATGTGCCCGCCAAATCAGTCAGTGTAAAGTATTCGGGGAAATTCCTCCGGTCGTCCCATAATGATAGGATCGAGCAAAGGCATATGCCGGAACTGATGCTGGGGCTTAGCAAGGAGTGGATGCTTCGCGCTTCCACCACCATGTCTGATATGTATTCGATTAATTTCCGTTGGGAAAGTGCCAAGCTGTACACCAAGTACCGCTTCCTCTCTGTTGACGATGTACACAAACATTTCAGGATGGCGGCCTTTGCCGAAGCCTCTTACAGCAGGAACGATATGATGTATGATGAGCTAAGCCTGGATGGCGACCAGAGCGGTATCCAGGGAGGACTGATCCTTACCCAGTTGTGGGATAAACTGGCTGTGTCCACCACGCTGGGTTATCTGCAGGTGATACAGGATCAGCCGGTGCCACATCATATAGGCATGGAGAAGTTCCCTGAACAGGCTTTCAATTATTCCCTGTCGGCCGGATACCTCCTGTTCCCGAGGCATTATACCAGTTACAGGCAAACGAACGTCAATCTATATGCGGAATTACTGGGCCAGCAGACCCTGGACAATAAGAAGTTCTATGTGGACCTGGCGCCGGCCATTCAGTTCATCTTCAACAGCACTGCCAAGCTGAATGCCGGTTATCGCATCCAGCTCAACAGTGATATGGAGCGGATGGCTCAAAACCGTTTGCAGCTAAGCTTTGAGTATATTTTTCTCAATGCGCTGAAAAAGAGACGTTAATACACAATTGTATAAACAGTTCCGGTAATTGTATAACGGCCGGGGCGGCGGTCCATGGTAATTTTGTTCTATCAAATTTTTATCATGGAAACCGCAACCAAAGCTTTGATCAGTAAAACGATACCGGTAACCGGCATGAGCTGCGCCGCTTGCGCAGTGAGCGTGGAATCGATGCTGGCCGCACAGGAAGGGATTAAGGAAGCAGGAGTGAACTTTGCCACTCAATCAGTGAAAGTGGTATTCGATCCTGCAAAAATGGATACAACTGCCATGCAGCAGGTGATCCGCAGTATCGGGTACGATCTGATCATCGATGAAGAGAATGCTTCGGAAAAGCAAGCCGCTCTCCAGGCAACATCATACAGGCAGTTGCAAAAGAAAACCATTGCAGCAGCTTTACTCACATTACCGGTAGCAGTGATCGGCATGTTCTTCATGGACCTGCCTTTCGGCAACTATATCATGTGGGCATTGACCACACCGGTATTGTTCGTTTTCGGTAGCTCTTTTTTTATCAATGCCTGGAAACAGGCCCGCATGGGCAAGGCCAATATGGATACCCTGGTGGCCCTGAGTACCGGTATCGCATACCTGTTCAGCGTATTCAATACCCTGAACCCCGGATTCTGGCATAGCCGTGGACTGCATCCACACGTGTACTTTGAAGCCAGCGCCGTGGTGATCGTATTCATCATGGTGGGTAAACTGCTGGAACAAAGGGCCAAGAGCAATACCAGCGCTGCCATTAAAAAACTGATCGGCCTGCAGCCTAAAACGGTTTGGGTGATCAAAGATGGAGCGCCCGTAGAATTGCTGGCAGCACAGGTGCAACCCGGAGATCTTATCCTGGTTCGCTCAGGAGAGAAGATACCAGTAGATGGAATAGTGGAAGATGGCGAATCGTATGTGGATGAATCGATGATCTCCGGTGAGCCCGTAGCAGTGCATAAAACAGCAGGCGTGCAGGTGTTTGCAGGCACTATCAATCAGAAAGGGAGCTTCCGCTTCCGTGCCGAGAAAGTGGGTAGCGAAACCATGCTGGCCAATATCATCCGCATGGTGCAGGATGCCCAGGGCTCCAAAGCGCCCGTACAGAAACTGGTAGATAAGATCGCAGGTATCTTTGTGCCGGTTGTGATCGGGATCGCCATTACGGCGCTGATCGCCTGGGTACTGACTGGTGGTGAGAATGCACTGACCCACGGTTTGCTGGCGATGGTAACGGTACTGGTGATCGCTTGTCCCTGTGCGTTAGGGCTGGCAACACCCACCGCCATCATGGTGGGAGTAGGAAAGGGGGCCGAACAAGGTATCCTGATCCGTGATGCCGAAAGCCTTGAGCTCGGCCATAAAGTGAATGCCATCGTGCTGGACAAAACCGGCACCATCACTGCCGGAAAGCCTGTTGTCACCGATGTTCTTTGGAAAGCGTCCGCCCAGCCCATGCAGGCTGAGCTGGAATCCATCCTGCTTTCCGCTGAACAACAATCTGAACATCCGCTGGCTATAGCTGTTGTACAATATCTGAAGGAACGCCATGCCGTTCCCGTTCAATTAAGCTCTTTTGAAAGCATCACCGGGAAGGGGATCAGCGTTAGCGCCGGCGATATCCGTTACAAAGCAGGCAGCTATAAAATGGCTTTGGAAGAAAAGATGAATATCCCCGCCGGACTGCAGGAAGCTGCTGCACAATGGGCCACCGCAGCCAAAACGGTGATCTGTTTTGCGCAGGACAATGAGGTGCTGGCCGTGATCGCCATTGCTGACGAAGTGAAGCCCGGCTCCGCAAAAGCGGTGGAAGCCCTGAAACAGATGGGGATCGATGTGTACATGTTCACAGGTGATAACCATCAGACAGCAGCAGCCGTAGCCGCACAAGTAGGCATCCAACATTTCAAAGCTGAAGCGATGCCTGCCGACAAAGCGGCTTTCGTAAAACAATTGCAGGACCAGGGAAAGATAGTGGCGATGGTGGGAGATGGTATCAACGATTCACAGGCCCTGGCGCAAGCCGATATCAGTATCGCGATGGGCAAGGGCTCCGATATCGCCATCGATACCGCAGGCATGAGCCTGATCTCTTCCGATCTGCAACAGATCCCGAAAGCGATCGCGTTATCGAGAAGCACGGTAAGGGCTATACGCCAGAACCTTTTCTGGGCCTTTATCTACAACCTGATCGGTATTCCGCTGGCTGCGGGCATACTGTATCCCGTGAATGGTTTCCTGCTCAACCCGATGATAGCAGGAGCCGCCATGGCGCTGAGCTCTGTGAGCGTGATCGGGAACAGCCTGAGATTGAAATGGAAGAAATTATAAACAGACTGAACTATGTTGCTACACATCAAGAATATGGTTTGTAACCGCTGTAAATGGGTGGTGAAGAATGAGCTCGAAAAACTCGGCCATAACGTTATGGTGATGAGACTGGGAGAAGTGGAATTGAAAGAGAGCGCCAGTCCCCAACAGATCAATGAAATAGAAAAGAAATTGGATGAATTTGGATTCGAACTGATCGGCGACCGCTCCTCACAACTCATCGAAACGATGAAAACGACCCTTATCGGCCTCGTACAGGATCCCGATAAACTGGAAAAGATGAATCTTTCCGATTATCTTTCCACCACCCTTCACCGGGATTATTCTTCGCTGAGCAAACTATTTTCTGAAGTGGAAGGCATCACCATCGAACAATTCTTCATCCTGCAAAAGATCGAGCGGGCAAAGGAATTGCTGGTGTATGACGAAATGAGCCTCACACAGATCGCCTATGACCTGGGATACAGCAGCGTGGCGCATTTGAGCAGCCAGTTCAAAAAAGTGACAGGCCTTACCCCAAGTCATTTCAAACAGTTGCGCGGCGAAAAACGCAAGCCCCTGGATGAAGTGAACGAAGACTAAGTACCGTATCAAATCATAACCCCACCTCACAACCATGAGCATGCCTCATTGTTGTGAGGTGTTTTGTTTGAAGAGGATTCCGTACCATCTCTTTAAATATAAAACCCAACCTTAATTCTGCAAAGGATCCTTTGCGCACCGCTGTAGCTTTGTGTTATTAAATCAATATATATGACACATCAGTATAACGTATCAGGAGTTACTTGCGGAGGCTGCGTAGCCAATGTAAAAAAAGCGATCGAATCCATTCCCGGTGTAACCTATGCAGAAGTGAAACGCGATGCGCCCCAGGCCACTATCACTATGGACAAACATATCGAC
>JAGIAP010000223.1:0-4070 GCA_017744805.1 Chitinophagaceae bacterium
GGCTATAGGATCGCGTCGTCACCTCAATGCATATACGCAGGTATTTGCAGAAGAGGCGCTGGAGAAAGCTGCAGCGCTTGATCAGTCCCGTAAGGACGGCAAGCCTCTGGGTAAGCTCCATGGCGTTGTGATCTCTATCAAAGATGTGATCAGTTACAAGCACCACGCGGTTACCGCAGGCTCAAAGATCCTTCAGAACTTCAACGCTGTTTACAATGCCACGGCCGTGGAAAAGCTACTCGCCGAGGACGCCATTATTATAGGTGTCACCAACTGCGATGAGTTTGCCATGGGCTCTACCAATGAGAACTCGGCTTATGGCAAGGTGCTCAATGCTCAGGATGAGACCCGTGTTCCGGGTGGCTCTTCGGGCGGCGCCGCCGTTTCTGTGCAGGCAGGTCTTTGTATGGCCAGCCTGGGCAGTGATACGGGTGGATCTGTAAGGCAGCCCGCCGACTTCTGTGGCGTGGTAGGCTTGAAGCCTTCTTACGGACGGGTGAGCCGTTACGGATTGATCGCTTATGCCAGCAGTTTCGACCAGATCGGCATTTTCGGCCAGAACGTACCGGATGTGGCTACCGTCCTGGAAGTGATCTCCGGAGCCGATGATTTCGACTCTACCGCCACTACCGAAGCCGTTCCCCCAGCCGCTGAAGTAACAGCCGATCCCTCCCTCAAACCCATGCGCATTGCGTATTTCAGGGAAGCCCTGGAAAGCCCGGCGCTGGATCCAGAGATCAGGGAGAATATCTTCGCCCTTATTGAGAAACTCAGGGCCGATGGGCATACAGTCAGCCCGGTGGACTTCGAGTACCTCGACTATATTGTTCCGGCCTACTATGTGCTCACTACGGCCGAAGCAAGCTCCAATCTGAGCCGTTTTGATGGTGTCAAGTACGGTTTCAGGGCCAATGTGGATAAAAAACAAGATTTAATCGAATTTTATAAGGCCAGTCGCTCTGACGGTTTTGGCTGGGAAGTGAAGCGTAGGATCATGCTGGGAACCTTCGTTCTGAGTGCGGGATACTACGATGCGTACTTTACGAAGGCCCAACAGGTACGTCAACTACTGGTCAACAAGACGAATCTGGTATTCAACCAGTTCGATGCGCTCATCCTCCCCACAGCTCCTTCCACCGCTTTCAAGATCGGTGAGAAGATGGACGATCCCATCGCCATGTACTTAGCTGACATTTTTACAGTTTTTTCCAACCTCACCGGGGTCCCCGGTATTTCAATCCCGCTTTTTTGGCACAGTAATGGTATGCCCTATGGGTTGCAGATTATGACAAACCGATTCTGCGAGTTATCTTTGCTCCAGTTATCCCATCAGTGGATGCAGCGGTACAGATTCGCCGGTTAACATGAAAAGCCTAAACGCTCGACCCCCGGTCTGATTCTGCACCGATTTTTTTCCTTCTATCCTAATGAACTACTGTATTCTCTATCCTATTTGAAACATCATCTTTAACTCTTGAATCCATACCTGAGGGTCGCATTATTGTGCACAAACAAATGATGATGAAAAGAAAACTATTTTTTGCCAGTTTACTGTGTCTGGTATGGTTTACTATGGCTTCTACGACGGGCGCCGTTAAGAAGAAGCCACGCTCCAATCATTTTGTTTTGGAGACGAGTCTGCTCCTTCCGGGCAAGGCTGATTCCACCGCCCCTAAAACCGGTGGCTTCAGTAACCTGTTCGACGAGGAAGAGGCTGGTACCACATCGGCAGAGGTTAGACTGAACCCCAGAGCCATTAAGTTCGTGGAGGATTACATGGATAAGCACGGTGAAGACCTGCTTGAAATGAAGGAATGGGGACGTCCCTACTTTAACATGATGGATGGCATCCTGAGCCGATACGGGCTTCCTACGGAGCTCAAATACTTAGCTGTTATCGAATCCAAGCTCAAACGCACCGCAGTTTCCTGGGCCGGAGCCGTTGGCCCCTGGCAGTTCATGCCTGGTACAGCCCGACTTCTGGGCCTCAAGGTTACCCATGGCAAGGATGAGCGCACCGATTTCTATAAAAGCACCCATGCCGCCGCCAAGTACCTGAGAGACCTGTACACCGAGTTCGGCGACTGGCTCCTGGTGATCGCCGCCTACAACGGCGGGCCCGGCAATGTGTATTCAGCCATCAGGAAAAGCGGTAGCCGTAATTTCTGGGACCTCCAGTATTACCTGCCTGCCGAATCCCGTACGCATGTGAAGAAGTTCATCGGAACCCATTATGTATTTGAAGGTCAGGGCGGCATCACTACCCTTACCAAGGAAGAGGCCAAAGAGCAAATGGGCGTTACCGCCACCTACCTGCTGAACCGCAAGCTCAGCACGGAAGAACTGGCCAACACCAAAAGCCTGAACGTTTCCGGCAAATACCATTCTTCCTGCATCGCCAAACATGTAATGATGGACATCAGTACTTTCAACAGGTACAATCCTGATTTCGACAAAAAGATGGCGAGCGCAGACAATGCCTACGAATTGAAATTACCCAACGAAAAAATGGAATTGTTCATGACCAACAAATATGTGATCCTGAACGAATCTGTACAGTTGCTCCTCAATGGATCATCTGTTTCTACCCAGGTAAAATAATTGGAATAGCAAATTCAGCTTGAAGGGTGCACAGCAATGTGCCCCTTTTTTTATTGTCCGAAGATCTTCCGGATGGCTGCCGCTTTCAACAGGCTTTCTTCATACTCCAATTCAGGATCGCTGTAAAAAGTGATGCCCCCACCCGCCAGCCAGCTTATGTATTGGGTGGATGCATTGTAGAAGATGCTTCTGATCACCACATTCAGGTCGAAGTTCCCTTCGGGGGTAATATACCCTACTGCGCCGGAGAATACACCGCGTTTGATGGCCTCATATCTTTCTATCAATTCCATCACTCTTCGCTTAGGCGCGCCCGTCATAGAACCCATGGGAAATGTAGCCCTGATGGCATCTACCCAATTGAGATCATTTCTCAGCATGCCACTTACCGTGGAGATCATCTGGTGTACCTGCGGAAAACTATAGATGCCAAAGAGCTCATCCACCTGTACTGTCCCTTCTTCACAAACCATAGCAAGATCATTCCTCACCAGGTCTACCACCATCACATTCTCCGAACGGTCTTTGGCGCTATTGAACAACTGCTCTTTGTGATGGATATCATTTAACTGGTCATCCCGGTCACGCGGCATGGTACCCTTGATCGGCTGGCTCCAGAGCTTTTTACCTTCTTTACGCAGGTAGCGCTCAGGTGAGGCGCACATAAGGTATCTATCATCGCAGCGGTAATATGCAGCAAATGGATTGGGGGATAATTCACTCAAGGCCCTGTAGGTAGCCACCGGAGAGATAGTTGCCTTTTCAGCATAGAACTGTTGACAGAAATTGATCTCATAGCAGTCGCCCCGGAGGATATGTTGTTTCAGTTGCTCTATGATATCGATGTACTCTTCTTTGGAAAAGCGCTGTTGAATGGTGAATGAGCCTTTACTTCCCACAGGTGCACCGGCATCCGTGCTCATGATCTGTTCAAATATTTTCGCATGATCGTTCCCGGTACTACCGATGCTAATTTCATCGTGGCCCAATTGAATGACGAATTCGGGTACAAAGAAGCATAGATCAGGGAAGCCGATGGGGTCCGGATGGGAGGAAGAGAGGGGGAATAATTCGTTCTTGAGATCGTAGCTGAAATGCCCGAACAGCCAGTCCTTCTTTTCAGCATGCAGTTCCTGCAATTGGTCAAAAGCGACACCAGCATTGAGTTCCAGGCGTTGGAGCTCGCCGGCGCCCAGGAGGCATTCATAGGAGTGATGCCGGTCCTGGTATTGCTGGTTATCCAAAAAACACAAAATGCTGAACCGGTTGGCCCAGTTCAACATTTTATGTTTTGTTTGGTGTAAATCAGTTATTGAAAATGAAATAAAACTTCTGCTCACTGGAGAGTGGGTTCAGCGAAGCACAGTTTAGAAATCGTCATCATCATCGTCGAAACCTCCTCTGTCGTTGAAGAGATCCATGTCTTTGAATTCATCATCCAATCCGAGATCGTCGTCATCGTCTTTGGC
>JAGIAP010000223.1:4080-9442 GCA_017744805.1 Chitinophagaceae bacterium
ACCGTCTTCACTGTGTCCCAGTTGTCGCAGAACACCGATTGCGGGCTGGCCGCCGCCGCTACCGCCGCCTGTTTTCTTGGTTTTAGATTTGGGAAGATCGAATTCTTCGAAGTCGGGATCCCAATCTTCGTCTTCTTCAACTTTATCCCAATCGTCCACCTCATCGGCGTCATCGCCTTCATCTTCGTCTTCATCATCTTCGTCGTCAGAGGACTTTTTCTTGGATGCTGCTGCTTTACCGCTTTTTTTAGCGGCCTTTGGCGTTTCCAGCTCATCATCTTCAAAATCATCATCCTCATCATCATCCTCATTCTTGTTTGCTTTGGAGGACTCTTTCTTAGGAAGTTCCTTAGAAGACTTTGGTGCAGGGTTTCCGCCAGTCTTTTTTTCCTTGTCAGATTTTGCTGCCATTGTCTGGTAAGATTGTGTTGTAAAATTCCGCGAAGTTTTTAATTCGCCAAACTTTTTTAATGAAAAATTTTTACGGTAAAAGCACCTGGGATCTCCCCGCCTGGTTGCGCATATCCACTGTTAAGATACACATGCAATTCAAACAAAAAAACACCGGCAAAAATAATAATTTAACTACTATTTCATTAGTGGGATACCTGATCATTTGATCATTAAAAACCCTGATAAGATTATGCTATGAAACTACTGAATTTCTATCAATTGATCGCGGCCGGGACCATTTGAGATCCAGGCAACTTTAACTCCAAGATAGTCATTGATAAAAGTCACATAGTCTTTCATCACTACCGGCAAGGCGGCAGCAGATTGCAGTGCAGTGATATCGGTTTTCCATCCTTTGAAGGCCTTGTATTCAGGCTCGATAGCCAGTCGGGTCATTTGGAAAGGAACGGTCTTCACCGATTTATCGTTGATCTTATACGAGGTACATACTTTCAATTCATCAAAAGCATCCAGTACGTCTGCTTTTGTCATTACCAGTTTGGTGACGCCATTCACCATGCAGGCGAAATTGAGGGCTACCAGGTCGATCCAGCCACAACGGCGGGGGCGGCCGGTAGTTGCTCCAAATTCACTGCCGATACGGCGCAGTTCTTCACCCATTTCATCGTGCAGCTCGGTAGGGAAAGGACCGCTACCTACGCGTGTACAATACGCTTTGGTTACGCCGATCACGTCCCTGATCTTTTGAGGAGCTACACCCAGGCCGGTGCATACACCTGCTGAGATGGTGTTGGAAGAGGTTACGAAGGGGAAGGTTCCGAAGTCCACATCCAGCATGCTTCCCTGAGCGCCTTCGGCCAGTACTTTCTTTCCTTCTTTCAGCTTCTCGTTGATGAAATATTCACCATTCACGATCTTGAAAGTTTTCAGGAATTCGATCGCCTCGAAGAATTCCTCTTCCCAGGCGCTGATATCCTCGTGGAAATTCAGGCTGTTCAGCATTTTCTCATGCTTCAAACGGAGCCTGATGTATTGGGTAGTGAAGGATTTGTCCAGCAGATCCCCTACGCGGAGACCATTACGGCCGGTCTTGTCCATATAGGCAGGCCCGATACCCTTCAGGGTGGAACCGATCTTATCGTTGCCTTTAGACAGCTCAGAAGCCTTGTCCAGCGCCCTGTGTGTAGGCAGGATCAGGTGTGTCCTTTCGGAGATATATAGATTCTTGCGGAAGTCGATACCGAATTCGGCAACTTTATCGCATTCTTTTTTGAAGATCACGGGATCCAGCACAACGCCGTTCCCGATCAGGTTGAGGGTATTTTCATGGAAGATGCCGGAAGGGATCTGGTGCAGTACTACTTTTTTATCGTTCACATACAGCGTGTGCCCTGCATTTGGCCCACCCTGAAAGCGTGCAATGATATCATACTGAGGAGCGAAATAATCAACGATCTTTCCTTTTCCTTCATCACCCCATTGAAGGCCTAATAATACATCAACCATAACAAAAATTGTGTGAGTTTAGCTTCCCGGGAGACAGTTTCCGGAAAACGGGGGCAAAAATAGGCGAATGCCATAAAAGAGGAAAATAAAAAAGCGCCCCGCCTGTAAAAAGTGCGGAGCGCCAGCTATATAGAAAAGTGGACAGGATTATTGCCCTTCCGTGGTGGGCCTGGGCAATAGAGACAAAACATCATCTCCGGGCCTGTCAAGGGGTAGTTCTCCTAATTTGTTGTAACGGCGCATATCTACCCAGCGATGTCCTGTAAAGAACAGGGAATACCTCCGCTGATACAACATTTCATTGATCAGGGCAGCCTGTGTAACAGTTCCTGCATAAGCCGTCAGGTTATGGGCGGTCCTTATCCTGTTGAGCGCTACGATGGCATCAGGAAAGGCCGTATTATTGATCTTGGCCTCGGCATAGATGAGCACCAGCTCCTCATTGGTGATAATGGGTACGGGAGCCACATTGGATGTGTATACCCATACATCCCGGTTGCTGGTGAGGTCGTTCTGTGAAGCAGATGCCGTCCTCAACGAGGTCTTCTGGATCCTGTCGTCTCCCGGAATGATATTCGTCGCAAAAGACGGGTGGGCCAACCTGATCTCCCCGCTGGAATTCTGGGGAACGAAGGCCAGGTTGGTCTGGTCGTTGGGACCTGTTGAGTACACATGGTAAAATCCCCTGGAAAGCGTTCCATTCAGATCGAAGAAAGATTCATTCAACGCAGTGAGCGCACCCGGCCAGTCCTGCCTGTATACAGCCACACGCGCAGCGAGAGCCCTGTTGAATTTCAGGAATCCATCAGCCGTCACTTTTCCGTCTGTTTTGGCCACGTCAAAGCCCGTAGAGAGCGGGAACTCGATCACAGCCCCCTGCAGGTCGGTTTTGGCTTCATTCAGCAAGTTCCAGATGGCGGTCAAAGATTCAGGATATCCCAGGAAGGGCCCGGGATGGTCCGGATCATTCACATCCACCCGTATCCCATTGGTGTAGGTCAGATTAAGATTGAGCAGGAGCTCATAGGCTTTGATGGTCTTCGCAAACCCCAGGAACCCTTTCCGCTGTTCCTGTGTGATGGAAGTGGAATTGGTGGCTCCCTCGATGATGATATTGCAGGATTTCACGGCGCGATAGCGGGCATTCCACGGATTGGTCAAGAGGAATACAGTACCATCTATTGAAAGATTACCTGCTCCCAGCAAATGCATGGTGTATCGTGGCTCGGATCCGGCAAAGCGATAGATCTCGCGGCCTATCACTCCTGTTACATCCAGGTAGAAATCCAGTGCATTCCTGATGCCTGATTCAGTACCGATCACCACGTTATTGAGTTGGAATTTGGTGGGATTGGTAGTAAGGTCCTCAATGGCCGGGCCATTCAAACTCCCGATCTCTTTTTTGCAGGAAGAGAATACCGAAGTGGCCAGGATCCCTGCGGACAGATATATGATGAATGATTTTTTCATGATTCTCGTTTTTTGTTTTTAGAAATCGACGGTGAGGTGGAAAGTGGCGCGTTTGGAAGCAGGGTAAGGCATCACATCCACATTGGAAGAGAAGCCGGTGCCGAAGTTGGACACTTCCGGATCGTATCCTTTGTAATTCGTGATGGTGAGGAAATTATTGGCAGATACACCGATCCTCAAACCCTTGATCACTGACGCGGGCAATTTGCTGAAGGTATAGAAAAGGCCCACTTCCCTCAAACGCAGGTAGGATGCCTCTTGCGTATACGCATCGGCATAACCGTCGAAGAACCTCTTGGTACGTGATTTCCCCTTGGTGGTTCCTGCACCGGCATCTTCATCAAAATCCACGGAGGTGCCACCAAGATCTGTGAGCAACTGACTCAGGTTGATATTGTCGCCACCGTTCTTCCAGTGCAGGAGGAAACGGAAACTCCAGTTCTTCATGAAACCGATCTCATTGAGGAAGTTCATCTGGAATTTCGGTTCTATATCACCGATAGGAACAACATTGTCCGGGGACCCGGCATTACCCACGATCTGTGTGGCAGGCCTTCCCTCCTCTATCTGGAATGAGCCCAGGCTGGTCCCGAACACACCCAGTACCACCGGATCTATTTTCAGTTTGGTGACCATGGAACGGTTGAACCAGAAATTGGCAGTAGTGGTCCAGCGGAAATCCTTTTGTGATACCGGCGTAGCATTGAGGCTCACTTCCATGCCACGGTTGCGCAGGTTACCGGCATTGATGAACTGTTGAGAGAAACCGGAAGATCCTGCAGGAGGTCTTTGCAGCAGGAAGTCCGTGATCCTTTTCTCATACACGGTGAATTCCAGGTTCAGCTTGCCGCCAAACATACTGAGGTCTACACCCGCTTCCAGCTCGGAAGTCCTTTCGGGCTTGATATCTTTCGAGCCCCTGAGAATGGAAGGGAACAATCCTACATTTCCTCCCATATTGAAAATGCTCATGGTAGTGAAGCGGCTGCCGAAGGCAGGGAAATTACCAGCCTGGCCATAAGCCACCCGGAGCTTGAGGTTATCGAAGAGCGTACTTTTCCAGAAATCCATTTTTGTGATATTCCAGCTCAAACCGGCCTTGGGGTAAAAATAGAATTTGCTGGCGTCACCATTATTGGAGGAGCGATCGAGACGAATGCCACCTGTAAGTGTAATGGCATCGATGAGGGTGGCTTCTTCCTGGAGGAAGATACCATTGTCCTGGAATTTGTTCCGCAACTGCGTAGGCGTACTGGCTCCTGACTGATCCACATTAGGCTGCCCCGCTATCAGCTTTGTAGCCACAGTAAGGATATTATCGAAGTCCCCATTCTCTTGCGTTACACCTGCAGAAGAAGTGAGACTGAATTTATCGGAAGGATTGTAGTTGTTCACCAACGAGAGGATCACATTATAGTTGAGGCTCCTGGTGAAACTCTGCGCTGAAGTACCTTCAGCTACGCGCATGAATTGCAGTTCATTGGGAAACCAGGCATTCGTTTTCAGGTCATAGAAATCGAAACCTCCCCTGGCAATGAACCGGGTGGTGGACACATCGGATTTCTGCAGGATCGCATCCAGGTTCACACCCGTCATGAAACGGTTCACTGCTTCTGCATTACTTACCAGATCCCTTGTCTGAAGCGGGTTTGAGGCCGAGTACTTATTATCCGGATAACCAAGGGCGGTTTTGTGCAATTCAGTAAAATTAGGAGTGGCGGCAAGGGCTACTCCATATGAAACGGAGTTGTTATCGTTATTGGTGAGGCCGCGGTTTGAAGTGGAATTGATATAGGTAGTAGATACCCCTAATTTGATATTGTCTGTAATGCGGTGATCCACATTTACGCGCAAGCTCTTGTACTGATAGCCTGTTCTCTTGATGATACCCTGTTCATCTTTCAGGCCACCGGAAATGTAGAAACTGGTCCTTTCATTTCCACCTACCAGGCTGACGCCGGTATTCCTGGTG
>JAGIAP010000224.1 GCA_017744805.1 Chitinophagaceae bacterium
GGAATAGATACCGTTCTCATCCGTCAGGATCCGGTCTTCCACCAGTTCCACTTCCGGGAAGGCTTTGCGGAAAGCGTCTGCTGCCAGCCAGTGTGTGGACACTTTTCTTCCATTCACCAGGCCCGTGGAGGCCAGCAGGAAGGCGCCGATGCAAAGGCTCGCCACTTCTGCTCCCATACTATGTTGCCGGATGATCCATGGGATGAAGTCCTGATTTTTTTCTATCGCTTTCCCAACATCCCCTTCGAGGGCTGGAATGATAATGAGGTCTGTAGATTGGATATCTTTGATCAGTTTATCCGCTTTGATGGTGTAGAGGCCATCATACACAGGAATATCGTTGGTCAGTGCCACCAGTTCAACTTTGAACAGGGGTGGTTTGCCTAGTTGGCCCATCACCATGGTGTTCACTTCTGAAAACACCTGCCGGGGACCTTCTATGCTACCCAGCAACGCACCCTGTGGTACAAGGATTGATATATGTTTCATGTTCTAAAATTAGCGAAAATCCTGTCGCAGAATGCCCTGCCGGGTGCAAAGAATACCGAAGTCAGATTTTAAGGCGACGAGACCGGAACCCTCCCCTGCAAAAATTAAAATTTGCGTAACCGAACGGTTTCGTATAATTTCGAAAACGCAGTTGCATTATCTAACTTTTAAATACCAGTTATGGCCAGTCAACCACTAGTTGTAGAAAGAACTTATCAGGCGCCTGCAGACCGTATTTGGAAAGCACTTACCAATGAGGACGAAATGCGCGAATGGTATTTCAATGTATCGGGATTCAAGCCTGAAGTGGGTTATGAATTCGAGTTCACCGGGGGCACTGAAACAGAGCAGTGGCGCCACCTCTGCAAAGTAATTGCCGTTGATCCGGGAAAGATGCTGAAGCATACCTGGCGTTATGATGGCTACCCGGGAAGCTCTACTGTTACCTGGGAGATCTTTGATGAAGGAGATAAAACAAGGGTACGCCTTACACATGAAGGACTGGATACATTCCCGGCCGATAAAGCTGAATTCAATATCAATAATTTCAAACAAGGTTGGAACGATATCCTGGAGAATATGCTTCGCAAGTATGTTCAGGGATAATTCAATGTCATAGCATTAAAAGCAAAGAGACCATTTCAGGTTTGAAACGGTCTCTTTTTTATTTGGGCAGGTTTCTCAATGTTCTAATTCAGCAGGGCCAATACCTTTGATCTTATCTCTCCGTTCTGCAGGTACTGGTACAAATTCTTTCCGGGACAGTTTGTTTGCGCCGAATGATCTTTGTGAGAGGCGATGGTCTCCGGTGATATCTTATACTTTTTGCAGGCATAGGCGATCATCTTTTCCAGTGCTTCCAGTTGTTTGGCAGGCAGTTCCTGTTCTTCAAGATTACCCAGGCAGGTGATGAGCAGGTGCCCGGTGGGATCATATTCAGTAGCGGTCTCACCAACCGTATTCACATCCCTTCCTTCATAAATGGTCCCATCCGGTGCAATCAGGAAATGATAGGGAATATCTGCCCAGTTACGGTCTGGCCCCATCCCCCATGTCTGTACATTCTTGATATGTTTGACGGCATCCTTCGTTGAATCGAAGCGGGTGCCTTCGTGATGGATCGTTATGCGAACAGGCGTATGCGATCTGAAAGGCTTGGGAGGAGCGGCATTCCAGGCGGAGCGTGGGCTGATCTTCAAAGTGAGGACCTTTGCGTTGGAAGGTATCCCTTTCACAGCTTGCAATTCCATTTTGCTCTCATTACCCATACGGGTAACCGAAGTAACGGCGATATTGGTAAGGATGGCTTTGGCTTTTTCATCCACCAACGGAATTGAAACGGAACGGCTGTCCTGGTTGAGGATCGTGTAATCCATTTTTCTTGTTCCGTATTGGAAATACACTACAGAGCGGAAAGTATTTGCTGCATCCGCCGGTACCCAGTTGATCTGTAAAGAATCTCCTGTAATGGTGTAATTCACGGCAGGTGCTGCAGGTAGCTTATCATCCAACCAGGGACTGGCCGGTGCCAGGGCGTCTTTCTTGTAAGGTCCATCCAGTATCCCTTGTGCCAATGCCGGGTTACGGATGAGGGAAGAGATATTCCAATGAATGGTACCTGCATCCTTGGGGTCAAAACCGCGGGTGATCATGATCTGGTTCTGGATTTCCCTTGTATTGGCGGCGCTGGTATCGCGGCCAACGCTCATGCCGGGCCAGAGATGGCGCTGGTGCAGGTTTTCACTATGCCACCATCCGAGCAGTACAGGAAAGCTGAGGCCGGGACGGGTGATGGTCCAGTAAAGCTGGGGAGAGAAATAATCCACCCATCCTTTGTTCCACCAGAGTTTGGCATCGGCATACAACTGGTCGTATTGATCGAAGCCGCCTTCTGCCGCTGCCGGGAAACCGGGGCGATATACACCGAAGGGGCTCAATCCGAATTTTACATTTTTCTTTGTTGCTTTGATCTCTTTGTAGAGATTTTCGATAAAACTGTTCACGGCATCCCTTCTCCAGTCCCCGCGGGACAATTTACCCCCGCCCTTCACATAGGCTTGCCAGCTATCGTTATCCGGGAAATCTTCGAATTTGTTGTAATCGGGATATGGATAGAAGTAATCATCGAAATGAACGCCATCGATATCATATCTTTTCACGATATCCAATACTACAGCAGTGCTATGATCCTTCGTTCCCTGCTTTGCAGGATCGAACCACCAGTAGTTGCCATCTTTGAGTTTAACTACCAGTTCTGGTTTCCTTTTCACGATGGAGCTGTCAGTAACCGGACCGCCAACTGTATGATGTGCGCGGTATGGGTTCAACCATACATGCAATTCCATTCCGCGTTTATGCGATTCCGTGATCCAGAACTGAAGGGGATCATAAAATGGGCTAGGCGCTTTTCCCTGCTCGCCGGTCAGATAATAGCTCCAGGGCTCGAGGCTGCTTTGATAGAGGGCGTCTGCCTGCGGGCGCACCTGGAATACCACTGCGTTGAAATGATGGGCTTGTAAAAAATCGAGTAACCTGATCGCTTCTGCTTGTTGCTCGGCCGTGCTGAGGCCCCGTTTGGAAGGCCAGTCGATATTGGCGACAGTAGCTACCCAGGCGGCCCTGAACTCGCGTTGCGCGGGTTGATAAGGACCAGGCTTGTCTTCAGTTTTGCTGATAACAGTAGATCTTTTAGAACCGCTGCAAGCCTGCAGTATGGAAACCACAACAATGGCGGCAACGAGCAATAACCTGTTGAACATAGGGAATAATATGGCTTTGAAAAAATGGATAAGTCTTAAAAATAAAGAAAGAAGGATTAGGAAGATAAGAACCGGTGCAGCTTTCATGGATTTTTAAGCGGATAGGAATGATTTCTTCGAGAGCTTGCAAGTGAGCGTGTTTGAAAGAATGATTTTACTGTGGGCTTGTTGCATAAACCCGCAGGATGCTACCGCCGCTCGCGGGAGCCGAGCTATGGCAGCGCCTTGCCAATTTAAAAACAATCCCTATCTTTGAGTCATCAGATGATATGATGAACTCGACTCAACCTTTAAAACGCCAGTCCCTCGCCGATGAAGTGGCGGGCCGCATGGAGCAGCAGATCACGAAGGGTACTTACAAGCCCGGCGATCAGTTGCCTACCGAACCCGAGCTGATGCAACATTTCGGTGTAGGCAGATCCAGCATCCGTGAAGCGGTGAAGATCCTCGTCAACAGGGGCATGGTGAAAGTGCAACAGGGAGTTGGTATGTTCATCATCGCCACCGCGCCGGTAGAGCCACTTTCCAACAAACTGATGCGGGCTCATTACCAGGACCTCAATGAAGTACGCCTCCTGCTGGAAGTGAAGATCGCCGAAAAAGCCGCCATCCACAGAAGCGCTAAGGACCTTACAAAAATGAAGGCTTTCCTGAAAGACCGCGCGCGCTTTGCCAAAGAAAATAATAAGGAAGAGACCATCCAGGCCGATATCAATTTTCACTCCACTATTGCTGAAGCCTCCGGTAATCCCATCCTTATCGATCTGTATAAAACGATTGCCACACATATGAAACAATCATTCATGGACAGGTATAAGGATACCAATTCATTCCTGGATTCACAGGACCTCCATGAAGGATTGCTCGACAGTATTTCAGACAAAGACCCTGCAAGGGCGTTGATCATGGCAACAAAGATCAGTACCCATAGCAAGTAAAATTTTTTATCGTTAGTCATCAGATGATCTGATTTTAAATGGCAATTATGCAAACTACCACGCTCACCCCGGAAGAAAAACAATCGGCTCAGAAACTGGCAGAGGGAACGGTATTCTCCGTGCTGATCGCATTGAGTGTTACCCACCTGCTCAACGATACCTTGCAATCCCTGATCCCTGCCATTTATCCCGTAGTGAAAGAATCTTTGCACCTGGACTTCTCCCAGGTGGGGCTGATCACGCTCACCTTCCAAATGTCGGCCTCCTTGCTGCAGCCGGTTGTTGGGCTGATCACAGACAAAAGGCCACAGCCTTATTCACTGGCTATCGGCATGGGTTTCACCTTGTTCGGACTGATCTCTTTATCCATGGCGCATTCCTTCCCGATGGTACTGGTTTCGGTTGCATTGGTAGGTATCGGGTCTGCGGTTTTCCATCCTGAAGCTTCCCGGTTGGCGTATATGGCAGCGGGTGGCCGTCATGGTATGGCGCAGTCCTTATTCCAGGTAGGAGGCAATGCAGGTAGCTCACTCGGGCCTTTACTGGCTGCGGCCATCATCGTTCCGTTGGGACAATTCCATGTGATCTGGTTCTCGCTGGCAGCCTTGCTGGCCATCTTCATCATGCTTCGGATCAGCGTATGGTACAAGCAGAATACCCATCGTATCAAACCTAAAAAATCCCGCGCTAACGGCCTGCCGCATGTGCAGTTGAGCCGTGGTAAGGTCACCTTTTCCGTGATCATCCTGCTGGTGCTGATCTTCAGCAAGTATTTCTATATGACCAGCCTCACTTCATATTACACCTTCTACCTGATCGATAAATTCAAGATCTCCGTACAGAGCGCGCAGATCCATCTTTTCATATTCCTGTTTTCCATTGCAGCAGGTACCTTCATCGGCGGGCCGCTGGGCGACCGGATCGGAAGGAAATACGTGATCTGGATCTCTATCCTCGGATGTGCGCCCTTTACCTTGCTGATGCCTCATGCCAACCTGTTCTGGACATCCGTATTGAGTGTGTTCATCGGCGTTATCCTCAGTTCTGCTTTTTCTGCCATCCTGGTTTATGCACAGGAACTGATGCCGGGAAAAGTGGGTATGATCGCGGGCCTCTTCTTTGGTTTCGCCTTCGGGATGGCCGGTGTGGGATCGGCGCTGCTGGGCAAACTGGCTGATGCTACCAGTATCGGGTATGTGTACGAGGTTTGTGCATGGCTACCGTTGATCGGTATCCTCACTGCCTTCCTGCCCAATATCGAAGGAAGCAGGAAACGCTCCAAAGCATAACGCATAGCGGGATTTCTTACCTTTAGCAAATGTTTGAGATCCTGTTGAAGAATATCACCCGGAGAATCCAGTTGACCAGTGAAGAGACAGCACTCTTTACCAGCTTGCTCTCCGTCAAAAAATTGAAACGCAGGCAATTCCTTGTTCAGGAAGGAGAGTTCAACAAATACTCTGCCTTTGTAACAAGTGGTTGCCTGCGCAGTTATACGGTAGACAAGAACGGCTTCGAACATGTATTGCAGTTTGCCCCGCAGGACTGGTGGATCACAGATATGGCCAGCTTCCTGCATAATCTTCCCGGCACCCTTTTCATTGATGCCATCTTCGAAAGTGAAGTGGTGCTGATACAGCGGTCAGGCATCGAAAAGCTCTATCAAACGATCCCCCAATTTGAACGTTACTTCCGGATACTGGCAGAAAATGCGCTCGTCACCTACCAGCGCAGGCTGATGGATAACCTCAGTCTTACTGCCCGGGAACGCTACGACCATTTCTGTACCAGGTATCCCTCGCTCATCGAAACCCTTCCTCAAAAGCAGGTGGCCGCCTATATCGGCGTAACGCCTGAATTCCTCAGCAAAATGCTGAACACCGGTACTGGTAGAAAAGGTCAGACTGAAACCTCTTAATCCAGGTTAAGTTTTTTTCTTAATCTGCATTATTGGACCAACCCTGTTGCGAAGGGTATTTTTGCTTCATCATTACAATCAGTAAGGAGGCAATTATGAAAAAAACAATCGAGAATATTTTTGCAAGACCCGCCAGTCCAGGTATGGTGGGCGATGGTTTCAGGGTATATCAATACTTCCCTGGCGCCAGGTCTTTTTTCCCTCAAAAGATCAGCCCTTTCCTGATGCTCGATTTCAATGCAGAGATCGACTTCAGCCCTTCCGATAAGGTACGTGGCGTAGGCGTTCACCCTCACAAGGGGTTCGAGACCGTTACCATTGCCTACAAGGGATCCGTTGCGCATGCAGATAGCACCGGTAATTCAGGGGTGATCCACCCGGGCGATGTTCAATGGATGACGGCCGGCAGTGGTATCCTTCATAAAGAGCATCATGAAGAAGCTTTCTCCAAAAAAGGTGGGCCCTTTGAAATGGTGCAACTTTGGGTGAACCTTCCCAAAAAATTCAAACAAACACCTGCCAAATACCAGGCCATTACAGATGGCGATATGGGCAGGGCTGAACTGGCCGGCAATGGCGGTCATGTCCGGGTGATTGCGGGCGACTTCAACGGCGTGAAAGGACCAGCTTTTACTTTCACCCCCATCAATATGTTTGATATCCGCCTGAATAAAAGTGGTAACTTAACTACTTCAATCCCCGCTTCCCACAACACGGCCATCCTGGTGGTGAATGGTGATGTGGAAGTGAACGGACTTCATGCCCCCGAACATAGTTTTGTATTATTCCGTAACGAAGGAGAAGAAGTAGCTATCAAAGCCAATGAGAACAGCGTTCTCCTGCTCCTGAGTGGTGAACCTATCAAAGAGCCGGTAGCCAGCTATGGTCCTTTTGTGATGAACACACAGGAAGAATTGCTGGAAGCCATCCAGGAATTCAATACAGGTAAATTCGGAACACTCGAATAATTTATTAATGATATAATTCCGGTTATGAAAAAGTCCATCGAGCATATTCTTGCAGGAAGGGAAAAGCAGATCACAAAGGAAGAAACGGTGTTGCAGCCCCTGCCACATAAGGATTTCAGATTTGCAAATCCTTTTATCGTGATCCACCATATGCGGCCGGAGCTGATCGCTCCAGGGTCTGCGGTGAGGATACATCCTCATCCGCACAGGGGATTTGCGCCTGTCACTTTCATGTTGCAGGGAGAAGGATTCCATAAAGACAATGCAGGGCATGAAGGGACCATTGGTGCAGGAGGCGCTCAATGGATGTTTGCCGGGAAAGGCCTTTTGCATAGCGAAGGGCCTTCAGAAAAGATCCTGAAAAATGGAGGCACGCAAGAACTGGTGCAGATCTGGGTGAATGTGCCGAAGGCGCATAAATGGGATGAGTCCTGGTACCAACAGGCCACCAAAGAGCAGATGCCTTCTGTATTACAGCAAGAGGGCACAGACCTCAAACTGGTGAGTGGCAAGTTTGATGTGCAGGAAGGCCCGCTCAACAAAAGTTATACACCAGTGATCAGTGTGATGGGTACCATCAAAAAAGGGACTGATCTTCGTTTCCCTGTCACGCCCGGCTATTGGACACTGGTTTACATCGCCAATGGTGCGCTTACTTTCAACGATACGGAAAAAGTAACAGAACATAACCTGGTGGTGTTTGAGAAGGAGAACGATGAATTCTTTGTACATGCCGATGAGGATAGCACCATCATCTTCCTTTCTGCCGAGCCCATCGATGAACCTGTTGCGGCTAAAGACAATTTTGTGATGAATACGGCAGAGGAAGTGGAGCAGGCGATCGCGGATTATCAGAACGGTGTTTTCGGAACCTTAAGTTATTAACCATTCAATTCATACATATGCAAGAACAATTCAAGGCCCTGCCACTGGTGAACAATAAAGATCTTCAACGGTTTGAACTGGAGGTGGATGGATACACCGCCTTCATCGAATACAAAGCATCCGGTAATCAAATGGTCCTGATCCATACTGAAGTGCCCACAGAGCTGGAAGGAAAAGGAGTAGGCACGGCCATTGTTGAAAAGACCCTTGAGTATATCGAAAGCAACCAGCAGAAACTGGTACCTCTCTGTCCGTTTGTGATCGCTTATCTCAAAAGGCATCCCGAATGGAATCGCCTGTTGTCCGATTCAGTGAAAAAAGATCAGTAAGCAATTCCTATTTCTTAATTACCAAAAATCGTCTGTCATGAAAAAACAAATCCTTTTCTGGGCTCTTATCCTGTTCGCATGTACGGGTTTTTCGCAAACCTGGAATAGTGATCCGGCGCATTCCAAACTCTCCTTCTCAGTAGTGCATATGGGCATCGCCGATGTATCCGGCAGGTTCAATAAATTTGAAGCAACCATTGAAGCAACGAAAAAAGATTTCAGTGATGCCAAAGTGGAACTGAAAGTAGATGTGAGTTCCATCAATACAGATGTGGAACAAAGGGATACTCACCTGAAGAGCCCGGACTTCTTTGATGTGGCTCAATTCCCAGACATGAGCTTCAAGAGTTCAGGCATTACCCGCATTGGAAAGGGAAATCGTTACAGGCTTACCGGTTATCTCACTTTGCATGGAGTGACCAAGCCTGTTACCATGACGATGGTGTATCGTGGTACCATCCAAAATCCGCAGACCAAAAAAGATGTGGCAGGCTTCATGGTCACCGGCGTGATCCGCAGGTCCGACTTTGGAATTGGAAATAAATTCCCCGCCTCCATGCTCAGCGAAAATGTGCAGATCAAAGCGGATGGTGAGTTCAGTCAACCTTAAAACCGAATTATGCAATACAAATTGGAAAAACCTGTTCATGGCGCCATCGGAACAGATAAATACCAGGTGACCATCGAATGGAGGAATGGAACCTTTGTGGCAGATGAGCCAGTGAGATCGGGCGGAAAGGATTCCGGTCCTGACCCCTACACGCTGCTTCTTTCGTCCTTAGCTACCTGTACATTGGTCACCCTCCGGATGTACATCGAAAGAAAAGGATGGGATGTGCCTCAGATCACCGTGAATGTAAATATGTTCCAAAGTAAGAAGGACGAAGAGAATATCACCGTGTTCGACAGGGATATCCAGTTTACCGGAGATCTGACCCTGGAACAGAAAGACAGGCTCCTGGAAATTGCTGCTGCCTGTCCGGTATCGAAGATCCTGGAAGGGAATGTGAAAGTGCGGAATTTCGTGATGAAGGAAGAGGATGTAGAGAAGCAGATCAAATAC
>JAGIAP010000225.1 GCA_017744805.1 Chitinophagaceae bacterium
GAGACAGTTCCTGCACCATTGCTCTTTGCTTTAATGCTTACCGCTGCTACTGCTTTACCCAGGGAGTCTGTCACAACCCCCGATACGTTGCGACCCTGGGTGAATGCCTGGAAGGAAAAAAATAGTAGCAAGAAGCCAATGAGCGTTCTTTTCATAAGCAATCATTTTAGAGGTTAGATGTATTAGTCCTCCAAAAGACTCACTGCCGGAAGAACAGTACCTATCGATCTGAAAAAAAAGTCCATCTTCTTACAATTACATGTATTGAAAGGTCTACAATGTATACTGAAGGCTGAATCCAAAGCTGCGGAATGAAGGTGGACTGAATACGTCCACTCCCACCCCTCCCGGGTTTACCCCTGCCACTTGTTCCGGATCAAAGGGGGCATACCGTTTCAGGAAAAAAAGATTCTGGCCGATGAGGCCCAACCGGATATCGCCGGCTTTCTTATTACGTAAGGGCAACCGCCAGGCGATGGACAATTCCCTTACACGGATAGCTGTGGCATTGTACATATAGGCTTCCGCCAATGGCGTTTTGCCTCCGATATATTTATAGTATAGCTCCGCATCCACGCTGCCTTTCCAGGGATTGCCGGATCCATCCACTGCATTATCGAAATACACTTTTCCACCGTTGTCCCTCGCTTCTCCCGTTCTTTTACTGATACCGAACTGGTCCATGAAGCTTTCTGTGATGCTGAGTACCCGTCCGCCAAACCTACCATCGATCAGCCAACTGAAAGTGCAGTTGTTGATGGAAATGGAATTCTGCCAACCGGCTATCAGCCTGGGGTTGGGATTGCCCAGGTACACATCGTCCACCGTGAATGGAAGGCCTGTAGCAGAAGATACGATGATGCGGCCAGCCTCATCCCTGCTGAAACCGCCACCGTAAATATCGCCATAGGATCCGCCCTGTTTCAATATGCCATCATACCCTCCGGTGCCTCCCTGCAAACGATACAACTGGTTGGGCGTAGTAGATGGAATAATGGACGGGTCGAACAATTCAATTACCTTATTGCTGTTATGGGAAATATTCAAGATGGTGGTCCATTCAAATGCTTTCGTTTGTATCACCTGGTAGCGCAAACTCAGCTCCACGCCCATATTGCGGATATTGCCGCTATTGATATCGGCATAACCACCCGATCCCACACCCGGAGGCAATGCCACCCCTTTGAAGTATTGGTTCACGATATTGGACCTGTACCAGGTGGCATCGAACTGTAATTTGTTATCCAATGCTTTCAGTTGCAATCCTATTTCCAGGGATTTATTCCTTTCCGGTTTAAGGCCCAGGCCGGGCACCGACGTTATGGGGGAACTCCCGGGAGGCGTGCCATTGCCCATGTTGAAAGTGTACAGTGGATAGCTACTGAAGGCCGCGATATCGTTGCCCACTACTGCATAGGAACCGCGGAGCCGAAGGTAATCGATGAACAGGGGCATGTTTATGATCTCGTTCAACACCACTCCTGTACCTGCAGAAAAATAGTTATAGCCGCTCCTGGCGGAAGGTGTATAGGCTAACGTAGACGACCAATCGTTCCGGTTGGAAAGATCCAGGTATAATTTATTCTGGTAGCTCAGTTGTACAGTTCCGAATACGGATTGCACTTCTTTCCTGGCGGGGCTTTTGAGCTTGTCATCGAAATTGAAGATGCTGATGGTGTTCTTGTCCAGCGCGGATTCCAGGAAAACATTCGCCACTGTGGGCGAACCGCTGATCATCAGCAGCTTGCCGGCATGAAGTTGGATGGAGGTACCGGCAGTGAAATTCAGGTCCCAATCCTGATCCAGTTTTTTATTTCCGCTGAGTAGCAGATCCCCATAGGCGGTTTGGTTGGATGTTTTGCTGATATTGAGGTTGCCGTTGAACCTGGCCTTAGTGGATTGTGTGGTGGCATAGATATCGCGCTCATAATCGCTCATGAGCTGATTGTAGTAACCGCGTGCCTGGAGGGTAATGCTATTGCTGATATAATATTTCAGGGAAGCGGATAAATAGGCGTGTTTGTTCTCATTCTTCACCGGGTTGCGGTAGATCACCCAATAAGGATTCTGTTGGTAATCCTGTCCACCCCATCCTCCGCCATTGACCTGATCTTTATCGTAATTGATATTCCACCAGTTCTGCGCATACAGGTAACGGGTAGGTGAGAAATATTCGAATTTTTTGAACTGGTTGAAATCGATACCACGTGGAATAAGATACAATCCCGTGAGCGGATTGAAGTAGATACCGGGGGTAAGCCGGTTCTGTGCATTTTGGATGCTGCCGATAAAACAGCCATCCACAGCCAGTTTATCGTTCAGGAATTTTCCTGTTTGCCTGAAGCTGAGGGTGTGTTGTTCAAATTTGTTGGAGGGCAGGATCCCTTTATTGCTGGTATTGGAATATGAGAGGTATTGGGACGATTTGGGCGTGCCTCCTGTGATATTGATACTATTGATAAAGGTGACGCCGGTTTGAAAGAAGTTTTTGATATAATCCCGGTCGGGCACGGCAGCTGTTTTTGTTCCCCAACTGTCTTCACTGCCCGGGCTCACTGCATCTGCAACTGTGGATTGCCGGTAGGAGAATTGTGTTTGGGGATAGATCTGTGGCTGTTCGATGGTGAGGCTGCTGGAGAGATTGATCCTGGCGGATCCGGGTTGTCCGCTGCGGGTGGTGATCAGTACAACGCCGTTACTGCCCTGGCTGCCGTAGAGAGCGGAGGCTGCAGCGCCTTTCAATATGCTCACGCTTTCGATATCATCGGGGTTGATGGTACTGACGATATCGCCGGCATCGGGTGCATCGTTGTAGAGGCCTGCTACCGGGCCCCCTGTGGGATTGACGATGGGCAAGCCATCCAGCACATACAGAGGCTGACTGTTACGGGTTGATTTATCGCCCCTCAATACTACGCGCACGGAACCCCCGGCGCCGCTGGAAGTCCGGTTCACCTGTACCCCGCTCACTTTCCCATTGAGACTGTTGAGGATATTGGTGCTTTTGATGGTAGTGAAATCTTCCCGGTTTAATTTCTGTGTGGAGTAAGTGAGGGAGCGCGTTCTGCGGGCAATGCCCAACGCTGTTACGGTGATCTCATCGAGCCGCTCGTCTTGTTTTACCAGTCTTATCCTGAGGCTGGCGGCCTGTCCGTTCACCTGTACTGTTTTGTGAAAAGGCTCATATCCTACAAAAGAGATCATCAAAGTGTAATCTCCGGGTGGAACATGATCTACCAGAAAATTGCCGGAGGTATCTGTTACGGCGGCCCTTTTGATCTCTTTGAGCATTACGGTGGCACCGGGTAGCGGAATACTGTCTTTGCCCAATATAACGCCACGGATCACACGCAGATTATTGTTGTCCGTTATTTCCGTTTCCTTTTTTTTGATGACGATGATATTGTCGGTTATCACGTAGGTGAGCGGGAGATCTTTGAGGCAGTGATCCATTACTTTTTCTACAGGGGCATCCTGCATATCGATATCGATCTTCCGATCATTCCTGATCAGCCTGCTATCGTAAAAAAGTGAGAGCCCGCTTTGTTTCTGGATGATGTTGAATACCTTTCCGAGAGGTATATTCTTTTCAACAATAGTTATCTTCTGGGCAGAGGAGCCCAGGTGTGTTAATAGCAGTAAGATCGTAAGCAGCGCAACGTTGATCCGCATTCCGGCAGTTTACAGAACGTGATTCTAATCTGGTAGCAATTTATGTCATTTGAGGTTGTTACCATAAAAATTCATCACATTTAATGGTATCACCTGCAAGCCGGAAATCAGTCCTGCTTTGCTTATTAAGGGTAAACCAATAGGCGTTTTTGCTGGATGGAGCAATTGATGCCTCCTTGTTTGAGGGCATTGACGATGCCGGACAACCTGATGCTGCGGTTGATCCTGCCATTGAATACGGTATTGCTGGCTGCAGTGTCTTTGTACACAATATCAACATCATACCAGCGTGATACCTGTGCCATGATATTCTTAACACTGGCAGCCGTAAAGTGGAAATAGCCTTCTTTCCAGGCAATAGTCTCATCGATATCGGCGGCTGTAACGTCAATTTTGGAGGATGGAGAATTGATAGCGGACGATCCGGCAATAATAGCTTGCTGCCCCGGTTGAAGAATGAAGGATGATGGGGAGCCAGTAGTTCCGGCTTCTCCGTCAGATGGTTGGGCAGGCCCGGAGGTAACGCTCACTTTTCCTTCCAGGAGGGTAGTTTTCCAATCCTCCGATGCATAGGCACTCACATTGAACCGGGTGCCCAGAACGCGCACACTGGCCGTATTGGTTTGAACGAAAAATGGTTTGGACGCATCGGGCGACACTTCAAAATAGCCCTCTCCTTCAAGCTCCACAATCCGGTCCTTTCCTGTAAAAGCTACTGGATAACGTAGTTGGGAGGCGGCATTGAGCCATACCCTGGAGCCGTCTGCCAGCACCAGTTGGTATTGTCCGCCGCGCGGTACCACGATGGTATTGTAAAGAAGCGCTTCTGATTTCGGGTTGGCTCCTGTACTGTTTTCCATTTCATAGGTGAGTTGCCCTTCGCCCTCTTTGGCGATGCGGGTTTGCCCCTGTACCTGAACCAGGCCATTGGCGATGGAGTCCAGCAATACCTGTGAGCCGTCAGCGAGGATCAACCGGGCTTTGTTGTTGCCAGGATTGATATCGTTCAGTTGATTGGAGGAGTTGTCTGTTATTCCTGTTTTACCGGACCGGTCGGCAGGCCAGAAAAAGTAAGCACCAAAAGCGATAGCTGCAATGGCCGCTGCCACCGTGATCTTTTTCCAAAGGGTAAATACCGGTGCTTTGGAGGGTATGGGTAAAGTTGGTTCAAGTTTATCGGTGTCCAGGATTGCGTTTACCATACTATTGACTTTCGCTTCTCCGGGAACAGGAATATTGGAATGATGGATAGCCAAAATAGCCGCCATTTCTTCGGTGAGCGCAAATTGCTCATCATGCTTCAGCTTTTCCACAAGCCAACGCAGCTCCTCTTCACTGGCCCGGCCGGCCAGTGCTTTTTGTAAGGTTTCCTGAAACTGAGCTTCGTTTGACATGAGACTTCCCTGTTTAAAGTTAATAAAGACGCTCAACTGGTTGTTTAGTACCTATGGAACATGAAAAAAAGCAATAGCAATGCATGCCCTGCCTTTTCCAGGTAATCCCGGATAAACCTGAGGGCCCTTACGAGCGTATTTTTGACGGATTGTTCCGATAATCCCATCTCTTTTGCTATCTCCCCTGTTTTATAGCCTTTTTCCCGGCTGAGCCTGTAAACTGTTTTTTGTTGTTTGGGCAGTTCTTCCACTGCTTTTTTGATGGTGGCCGATGTGTCCCTGAAAGCCATTAGCAGTTCGGTGTCCTCGGCATTTGGCTCTGCAGCGGCCAGCCTGGCAACGGCTTTGAGGTGAATGGTTTGATCCCGCAGATAGGTGAAAGCCTGAAGATAAGCGATACGCAAAAGCCAGGCGCGTGGGTTACGGATCTCCGGCAACTGGTCGCGATGGATCCAAAGCCTCAAAAATGTTTCCTGGATGATGTCCTCAGCGATGGCCCCGGACTTTGTTACCTGCACGATCATTGAGAAAAAAGAGGGCATGTAAAAATGGAATACCTTCCTGAAGGCATCTTCATCTCCCCCGGCAATCTGGGTAAATAGTAGCTTCTCGTCTGGCAAGTGAGGGCGGGCGTCCACTTATAGCAGTCCTTTTTTACAAATAAAAGGAAATAAATGGAATAGGAAAAGAAAAGGGGTGGGAATGGTTATTTCCGATGGATCTTCAATTTTGTGCCAATTTCGGGTATTTCTTCATGGCCCACCGGCTCTATCAAATACTGATAGATATTTCCCGATTCCTCTTTTTTTACTTTTTCAAGAGATGATATCTTTCTGTCGATCTGCTGATACTCCTTCAATATCCATTGTTTCCGGGAGTTATCTTCCAAAATATGTGCTTCTTCATATTTTCCCGCATAGCATTGTAAGTATACGATCATCCGGCCTGAAACTTTCCCCGCAAGCATGTAATATTTTATTTTCGTAATTCGATTCTCGGCTGATGAATTCCGTTAAATATACTGTAAAACCAAAAATCTACCGGTGGATTATTTTTGCCCGAAAAATTATTAGCACTATTTTGATGGCTAATCACCCCTCATGCTGAAACACTACCTGACTGCTGCCTGGCGAAATATCATGCGCTATAAAATGTTCTCCGCCATCAATGTTTTTGGGCTTTCACTGGGTATCAGCGCTTGCCTGGTGATTTACCTCATTGCCAGTTTTGAATTGAGTTTTGATAATTATCATTCCGGCAAAGGAAAAATTTACAGGATTGTGTGTGATATGAGCTCTGCAAATGGTGGAGAGAACTATAGTGGGAGTATCCCCTCTCCTGCGCCATCGGCTATTCGCAACGAGGTTGCCGGGCTCGAAGCATTGACGGTATTTGATCATTACGATGCTTCTGTAATCATTCGGGAACAAGGAAAACCAGACAAAAAAATCCCCAAGCTTCCACCCGATCAGGCAATGCGTTCGGATATCATACTGACCGATCAACAATACTTCCATATTTTTCAGTACCACTGGCTTGCGGGGAATCCACGAATATTGAATGATCCAAATATGGTAGTGCTTACTGAAAGTAAAGCCAGGAAATACTTTGGGGAAGCCAACCTGGCAGCATGGATCGATAGGACGATTATTTACGACGATTCTTTACCCGTGAAAGTGGGTGGTATCATACAAGACCCCCAATCGAATTCTGATCTCTTTTTCCAGGATTTCATTTCCTGGAAAACGATAAAGAAAGAATTCCAACCTGGTTCCTGGAATGGTAGCCTGGTCAATCAACAGGTATTTGTGAAACTTGCCGAAAATACTCAGCCTGTACAGATCGAAGCACAATTGGCTAAGATCGTGGCCAGGAATATTCCTGTAACTGCAGAAAGCAAAACCAGTCTCGTTTTGCAACCGTTGTCATCCTTGCATTTCGATAACAGGTATGAAGATACTTATACGCGGAAAGCATATCTGCCAACGTTATATGGCCTGATGGCCATCGCCTTGTTCATCTTGGCATTGGCTGTGATCAACTTCATTACCTTGTCGACGGCTCAGTCCATTGACCGGGCAAAAGAAACAGGTATCCGCAAGATCTGTGGCAGCTCCGCAAATGGACTGCTGTTCAGGTTCCTGGGAGAAACATTTATCCTGACGGGCCTGGCGTTTGTAGTATCAGTGGCCAGCATCCATCCGCTATTGCTTGCATTCAAATCGTACATTCCGGAAGGTGTTACCTTCTCTTTTTTTAGTTCTTATACCTGGATATTTCTGATTGCGATCACGTTCCTGACTGCTTTGCTGGCGGGTTTCTATCCTGCAAAAGTATTGTCTTCCTCAAAAGCCATTATCAATTTGAAAGGTAGCGGTGCTCAAAAATGGAACAAGGGTGGCTATTTCATCAAAGGACTTGTGGTATTTCAGTTCACTATTTCCATTGCGTTCATCATTGCAGCAATGGTTACTGGCAAGCAAATGAGATTTGTTCAAAACAAAGATCTTGGATTCAGGAAAGATGCTATCATCACTGTCCATACCAGTAGTGATCAATCGGTTGGCAGAAAGAATATTCTGGCCGAAAAGCTCCGGCAACTGCCAGAAGTGAAGGCAGTGAGTTTCAGCGAAGGCACGCCATTATCTAAACTACATTTTTTCGTTCCACTTATCTCTAAAGGAAAAGAGGAAAAAGAGATTGCCTGTATTTTGGAATGGGGTGATGAACATTTTCTACCATTGTACGATATTAAGTTATTGGCGGGTCGGAACATTCTTCCCAGCGATTCCATCAGGGAGTTCCTGGTCAATGAAAGTTGTGCAAAAGCGCTGGGATTTACCAATCCGGGAGAAGCGATAGGGAAAATGGTAGAAACGATCATGCCGGGCAATCCAATACAAAGGCCTATAGTGGGCGTGATATCGGATTTTCACTCACAATCCCTGCACGAACAGATCAAACCGGTTGCTCTTACTACTTCCATTGAATTTTCAAGACTGCTCAATATCAGGTTGGCCACAAATGGAAAAGAAAACGGCCACCTCAAGGGAGCGCTTGCAAAAATTGAAAAATGCTGGAAAGAAATATACCCGGATGCACCCTTCGATTACGAATTCTTCGACGAAACGATCGGGCGATTCTATGAAAAGGAAAAACAGACAGCGACCCTTACGAATATTGCAGTGGCGATCTCGATCAGTATCTCCTGCCTGGGATTATTTGCGCAGGCCACACTAACCACCCGCAGGCGCACCAAAGAAATAAGTATCCGAAAAGTGTTGGGGATCAATACGGCCCAGATCATTTACCTGCTTGGTAAGGAAACCATCATGCTGGTATCGATAGCAGTGGTGATTGCCGCATCAATTACCTGGCATGCTATGAAACAATGGCTGAATGGATTTGCATTCAGAATAGAAATGAATGGTTGGATCATTGCAGAAGCGGGAGCCATGGCTATTCTGATCGCATTTTGTACGGTTAGTTACCGCTCCATAAAAGCCGTTTTGATGAACCCTGTGGATGCATTGCAAAGAGATTGATCACTGCCTCAGTATCTTTTCCATTGCCTTTCCCTTAGCCAATTCATCTATCAGTTTATCCATATACCGGATCTTTTGCATCAGCTTGTCTTCGATCTCTTCTACCCTATAGCCGCAGATAACGCCGGTTATCTTTGATGCATTGGGATTCAAGGCAGGCGCCTGTTCAAAAAATGTTCGCAGGTCCGTTTTCTTTTCTATTTGCTGTGCCAGGCCTTTTTCATCATATCCTGTCAGCCAGCAAATGATCTGGTCCACTTCTTCTTTTGTTCTGCCTTTCTTTTCCGCTTTCTGAACATACAGCGGATAAACGCCGGCAAATGACATTTTGAATACCCTTGTATTGTCCATGATTCCTGTTTTTGATTCTGCTATAAAGATATCACTCTGATACAAATGACGAGAAGTACACCGATGACCATTATGGCTACCATTTTTGCTTTGTCTATGGCATAGATATTCCTGATATTTTCCCTGCACAAAACCAAAAGGGCGCCTCCAAATATGATCAGTTGAATAATATAGGATTCGATGGATGCCCTGGGAAAGAGCCTGTCTATCGAATTCATGCCAGACGCGTAAGTGGATGAATACTGCACCAACATCAGGATATTCGTTATAGTGATCATGGTTGTAAAGGCTGTGAGTAGAGCCCACCCGATCATTTTTCTTTTCCAGAACAGGAGAATGGCAATGCCCAGCAAGACTTGTGGAAAAATGTACAGCAGGCTAGAAAG
>JAGIAP010000226.1:0-7206 GCA_017744805.1 Chitinophagaceae bacterium
GTTCAAAACTTTTTAAATAATTTTCTAAGCCTGTGAAACTCACGGCCATAGCGGAATTTCCCGCCAAATACCCTATTCAGTCTACCAACGCGTAAAATATCAATGCAACTTAGGAAGGTAGTAATACGTTGATATGTATCTTTGCGCATCTAAAAAAATTGAATGGACGCGAACTTCAATCCTGACAAGCAGCATACACTGGGATCGGCGATCAGTATTTCAGGCACGGGCCTGCATACCGGCTCAAAGGTGGATATGACCCTGAAACCCGCTAATCCGGGCTTCGGTTTCCAGTTTCAACGTGTGGACCTTCCCGGTCAACCCGTGATCAAAGCTGATTGCGATCTGGTAACCGATACATCCAGGGGCACTACCCTGGAAGACAATGGTGCCAAAGTGAGCACAGTGGAACATATCCTGGCCGCACTGGTGGGAATGGGTGTAGACAATTGCCTGATTGAACTGAACGGACCTGAGATCCCCATCATGGACGGAAGCTCCGCCCCTTTTGTGGAGATCATTGAAAAAGCTGGCGTACTGGAACAGGATGCCGCCAAGCAATGGTATTTCATCGATCAGAACATTTCTCATTACGATGAAAAGAAGAGAGTGGAAATGACTGCCCTCCCTTCTACCGAATACAAGATCACTACCCTCATCGATTTCAACAGCCCCGTTCTGGGAACCCAGCATGCCGGCCTGAAACATATGACCGAGTTCAAAGCCGAGATCTCTTCCTGCCGCACTTTCGTGTTCCTCCACGAACTGGAAATGCTGCTGGATCATAACCTGATCAAAGGCGGAGATATCAACAATGCCATCGTGGTGGTTGACAAACCTGTTACCGAATCTGAAATGGGCAGACTGGCAAAAGCTTTCGGCAGGGATAAAATGGAAGTGAAAAGTGAAGGCTACCTCAATAACCTGGAGCTCCGCTTCCCGAATGAGCCTGCCCGTCATAAGTTGCTGGATGTTGTGGGCGACCTGGCCCTGATCGGATATCCCATCAAAGCGCATATCATCGCCAACAGGCCGGGACATAGCACCAATGTGGATTTTGCCCGTATCATCAAGCAATACATTAAGAAAAACAAGCAACTGAAGAATATTCCGGTATACGATCCAAATCAACCTCCGGTCTATTCCCTGCAACAAATAGAGAAAACACTTCCTCACCGCCATCCTTTCCTGCTGGTGGACAAGATCATTGAACTGTCTGACAAGCAGATCGTTGGTGTGAAGAATGTTACCTATGACGAATGGTTCTTCGCAGGACATTTCCCCAATAACCCGGTAATGCCCGGCGTTCTGCAAATTGAAGCCCTCGCCCAGTGCGGTGGTATCCTTGCGATCAATGCCATGCCTCCCGGTGATTACGACACTTACTTCATCAAGATCGACAATGTGAAGTTCAAGCAGAAAGTGGTGCCAGGCGATACTATGATCCTGAAAATGGAATTATTATCACCTATCCGTAGGGGTTTTTGTGAAATGAGAGGTACTGTATATGTAGGAAATAAGATCGCCACCGAGGGAGACCTGATGGCGCAATTGGTAAAACGCGGTTAAAAACATTGCCCGCGCGCATACTAAGAATAAATAGTTCGTTTGTATATAAGTTATATTTTTGCGGGTCGGTTTGAAACCCGACTTTAACTCTTTTAGCTGATCAATTGAGTATCAAACGCCAAACTTTAAAGCAAGACCCTGTTAGTGGTTTGCATAATCAAAGCCCCAACGGGGATGGGGCTGAATTCAATACCATGAACCCTCTTCCTGTAACTACACTTAAGAACGTAAATCAAATGATCCATCCGCATACGTATATTCATCCCAATGCAAAGCTGGCTACCAACGTGAAAGTAGATCCTTTCACCGTGATCCACCAAAACGTGGAGATCGGCGAAGGCACCTGGATAGGAAGTAATGTAACTATCATGGAAGGGGCCCGCATTGGAAAAAATTGCCGCATATTCCCCGGCGCAGTAATTGCGGCCATTCCCCAGGATCTGAAGTTTGGAGGTGAAGATACCCTTGTTGAGATCGGAGACAATACCACTATCCGCGAGTTCGTGACCATCAACCGCGGTACCAACGACAGAGGCAAAACCAGGGTAGGCAGCAACTGCCTGATCATGGCCTATAGCCATATCGCACACGATTGCCTCATCGGCAGCAACTGTATCATGAGTAACAACACTCAGATCGCAGGTCACGTTGAGATGGGCGACTGGGCCATCCTGGGTGGCATGTGTGCCGTTCACCAGTTCGTAAAGATCGGCCAGCACTCCTTTGTAAGTGGTGGTTCACTGGTTGGAAAAGATATTCCCCCCTTCATCAAAGCAGGCCGTCAACCCCTCAGCTATTCAGGCGTCAACTCCGTTGGCCTCAAGCGCAGAGGCTTCACCGTTGACAAGATCAACCACCTGCTCGATATCTATCGCATCATCTACAACAAAGGCATGAACACTTCACAGGCCCTCGAATTCCTGGAAGAAGAATTCCCTGCTACCGATGAGCGCGATGAGATCGTAACCTTCATTCGCGAAAGTGGTCGCGGTATCATTAAACGCTATTCAAAAAATAGTGTGGATGAAGATATCGCTGACTAATGCAGGCAAGCGCTTCAACCGCGAATGGATCTTCCGTAAAGTAGATTACCAATTTATCGAAGGCGAATCTTATGCCATCACCGGGCCCAACGGCTCCGGCAAAAGCACCTTGCTTCAGGCAATCGGTGGCGCTATCGCACTCTCCGAAGGCGAAGCTCAATACACTATTGAAATACCCGCCACCCATGGCAATCAAACCACCCCTTCACAATATACCCGCCAGATAGAAGCTGATCACGCCTTCCGCAAGATCGCCATCGCAGCCCCCTACCTGGAGCTCATAGAAGAAATGACCGTAACGGAATTCCTTCAGTTCCACCATCAATTCAAACCATTCCTTCCACAAGTATCCATCAAACAGATCATCGACACCGTTGGCCTCTCCAAAGCCGCCAACAAACAGATCCGATTTTACAGCTCCGGCATGAAACAACGCGTGAAACTGGCGCAAGCCATTTTCTCAGATGTTAGTTGCCTGTTGCTGGATGAACCTTGTACTAATCTTGATGCCGAAGGCATCGCGCTCTACCAGCAACTAATAGCCGCCTACGGCGGGGGGAGACTCATCATTGTCAGCTCCAATGATCCGCAGGAATATAGCTTTTGTGAGCACAGGATCAGTATTTGGGATTATAAGTTGTAGCATTTATCGTTTACTGGGGTCGCAAAGGGATATGAACGCTGGTTGGAAAACAAACCAGCGCGGGAGGATAAATTATGGGCTTTGGTAGGTGGGATTGGACGGTAGTACAGGGCCCAGGCTTCTTCGCTTATGTTTTCAAGACCAGCTTTTCATATCCCTTTGCTCCATGTCTCCGGAGGTGCAGCAACTTATTTCGAATACGCTGAAGTGCGCACAAAAGCTATATTCCTGCGTATCCTGGGCTGCACTGATGAGTGGAAAAAGGGGAATGGGAATAACTTCGGTTACCCGGATGAAATGCGTCAGATGTAGTCAGGTCCTTATTCCTATTTGGAATGAAGACTTAAAACACTTGAGGCAATATCAGATCAAAATGAGGTTAGGAAAATTTGAGAAAGAAGTCAGCACATCTCAGATTAGCCCAATCAATCCTGACAGATCTGATAATTGGCGCATCTGTATTTCACAGAACATAGACTGTTACACATGCGGAGATATGGCGGGGAGGGAAATGGGAACAGGGCCCTGGAAACGTAAGCGAAAAAGCCCAATAGAATTACCGAACCCCTCATCTCTCCTCTCCACTGCTGAAAATATATTCTCCCGCGCCGGTTCGTTTCCCAGCCCGCGTTCTCATTTCCCGATCCCGCCCGCATGCCCTAAAGCAAGCAACAGATCAACGTTGTGAAGCGATGAGCAAATTCAGATCGGTATACTTCAGGTCAAATCGCTGACTGAGATGGAAATTGGTAAGAGCACCTTTGAAAATATAGATGCCGCTGCGCAGATGCACTTTATGCCATACCAGGTTCTCGAATCCGCCTTCTTCGCCGGCTTCGAGCAGGAGCGGCATCAGTACATTGCTGATGGCTTGTGAGGCTGTGCGGGCAAACCCGGAGGGGATATTGGGCACACAATAATGGATCACACCATATTTCATGAAGATGGGATGCTCATGGCTGGTGATCTCGGAGGTTTCGAAGCAGCCGCCACGATCGATACTAACGTCGATGATCACACTGCCGGGGCGCATATTGCTGACCATTTCTTCTGTTACTACAACAGGAGTACGGCCGGTGGTGGAGGCGAGAGCGCCTACAGCCACTTCGCAGGTCTTGAGCTGCTTGGCCAGGATGCGTGGCTCAATCACGGAGGTCCACATACGCTGGCCGATATTGTTCTGTAATCTTTTGAGACGATACACGCTGCTATCGAACACTTTCACCGATGCGCCGAGTGCCAGGGCTGCACGGGCGGCAAATTCGCCCACGATACCCGCGCCGAGAATGATCACCTTGGTGGGGGGGATACCTGAGATGCCTCCAAGTAATACGCCTTTGCCATGGTTGGCAGAGCTGAGATACTGCCCCGCGATCAGCATTACCGCGCTTCCTGCGATCTCGCTCATGCTTCGAACAATGGGAAGGCTATCACTGTCATCTTTGAGGTTCTCGAAGGAAATGGCTGTAATTCGTTTATCCATCATCTTTTGCAGCAGGTCCGCTTTCATAGCGGAAAGATGGATAGGAGAAATGATCACCTGGTTGAACTGAAGATAGGGAATATCCTCTTCCACCACGGGCGCGCTCTTCACCAGGATGGGCGCTTTGAAAACTTCTGCCTTGTCGTACACGATACGGGCTCCGGCATCACTGTAATCGCGGTCGCGGAAATGCGCCATTTCGCCCGCATTATGCTCGATCACTACATCATGACCATTACTGATCAGCACGCCAACGGCATCCGGAGTAAGTGCGATCCGGTTCTCCTGGAAGGCGGTTTCCCGCGGGATCCCAATATGCAATTGAGCCCCTTTGGGTTTAACATCAAGCTTTTCTTCAAGTGTTTCGTAACTGAAAGAGGTGCTAATGATCGGTCGTTGCTGAGACATGAAGATTATTTTCTGATTGGCAGCTATATCAAATATACTTATTTCTCATCTATCTGAAGAAGGCGGGTATGGGGGTCGGTCACGGAAATATGGACCGCCAGGCTATTTTCGGGAAAGATCCCTTCGGCCCTTTCCGGCCATTCCACCAGGCAGATATTGCCGGAATACAGGCAATCCTCCACTCCGGCCCTGATGGCCTCCTCCTCATCCTTCAGCCTGTACAGATCGATATGATAAAGCTGTCCACCAGGGTAAGCATACTCATTGATGATGGAAAAAGTAGGGCTTCCCACCGTACTGGTCACTTCTTTCACATCGCACAGGGCATGAACAAATGTAGTTTTCCCTGCACCCATTTGTCCATGAAAGGCCAATACCTTCCGGTCGCCCACCGCTTCCCATACTTTCCGGGCAGCCTCATGAATGGTATTCAGGGTAAATGATAGTTGCATAAAACGCAAATATACAAGGCTCTGAGCTATTTTTAAGCCCCCGAAGCCACTGTTAACACACCAGCTATCCCCAAACTATCCCGGAATTTGCAACCCTGAAGCGATATTAGTGGTTATTGTATAAAGGCCTTCCCGGCTCTCTTCGGTAAATTTGCATTCCGCATGATCAAATTAAATGGTTAAAGCAATGGAAACAGTGAATTGGAAAGTAGATGGGATGGACTGCTCCAACTGCGTTTTGACGATCCGTCAGTTCCTGGAAAAGAAAGGACTGCAGGATGTGAAAGTGAACCTTGCAGGAGGCGATGTCAGTTTCACCATCAATGGCAACAACAAAAAGGACGATATCCTCAAAGGCATCGAAGGTCTTGGCTACGCCGTAGACGCAGGCGATGCATCGCTCAATACAAAAAAGAAGAAGTTCCTTAAAGATCACAAGGAAAGATTCCTCTTCTGTATCATTTTCACCCTGCCCCTGCTGATGCATATGTTCGACCGGTGGATCCATATCCACTGGCTCATGAACCCCTGGGTGCAACTAGCCCTCGCCACACCTGTATACATCGTGGGCATGGATTTCTTCGGAAGGAGCGCCATCAAGAGCATCCGCAACGGGATGCCCAATATGAATGTGCTCATCGCCATTGGCGCAACCGCCGCATTCGTGTATAGCCTGGCAGGCGCTTTGCTGGGACTGGGAGAAGGCTATCTTTTCTTCGAGACCGCCGCCTCCGTGATCACCCTGGTATTCTTAGGCAACTGGATGGAAGACGCCAGTATCCACAGTACGCAGAAAGCGCTCAACAAACTAGCCAGCTCCCAGAAAGTGATGGCCAATATGATCGCTTATGATGATCAGCACCAGGAGCATGTATTCCCTGTTGAGAACACCACACTCCGCGTGGGTGATATCCTGCTCATCAAGAACGGCGAGCAGGTACCGGCTGATTGCAAGATCCTCTGGGGCGATGCTACCGTCAATGAAAGCATCATCACCGGCGAAAGTATGCCCATCGTCAAGAAATCGAAGGACCATCTGATCGGTGGTTCCCTGCTGGTAGACGGGACCGTCAAAGCCTATGTGACCGCCGAAGCAAAGAACTCAGTTCTCTCCAATATCATCGACCTGGTGAAACGCGCACAGGGCGAGAAACCTCCGGTACAGCAGATGGCCGACAAGATCAGCGCCATCTTCGTGCCTGTAGTGCTGGGCATTGCAGCCATTACACTGATCGCCAACTGGATCATCCTCCACGATTTCACAGCCTCGCTCATGCGAAGTATCGCCGTATTGGTGATCGCCTGTCCCTGCGCCATGGGACTGGCCACGCCAGCAGCCATCGCCGTAGGATTGGGCCGGGCCGCCCGCAGTGGAGTGCTGTTCCGCAATGCAAAAAGCCTGGAGCTGTTCCGCAATATCCAACAAGTGGTTTTCGATAAAACAGGAACGCTCACCACCGGGGATTTCGTGATCGGTTCTTTCCAAAAGACCGATGATACCATCAGCGATGAAGAATTCAAGCAATTCGTATTCTCACTCGAAAAATATTCCAACCATCCCATCGCTCAATGCATTGCCAGGGAATGGAAACATGGACAGGCCATCCG
>JAGIAP010000226.1:7216-9224 GCA_017744805.1 Chitinophagaceae bacterium
CAATGTGTATGTGCTGAAGAACGATTTGCTGATCGGCTGGATCGATGTGAAAGATGAGGTCCGCCCGGAAGCCATGTCCGTAGTACAATACCTTCGTCATAAGAATATCCGCACGATCCTGCTCAGTGGCGACCGTTACGATAAATGCCGGCAGTTGGCAGACTTCCTCGGTATCGACGAAGTGATTGCCGAACAAACACCGCAGGAGAAACTGGAAGTAGTGGAGAGCCTCACCCTTAAAGGGCCTACAGCCATGGTAGGCGATGGCATCAATGATGCTCCTGCACTGGCGAAAGCAACAGTTGGGATCTCGCTCAGCGCCGCTTCACAGGTAGCCATGCAAACCGCCGATGTGGTGCTGATGGATAACGGCATCAGGAATATGCCGCTTTCACTGGGGCTCGGCAAACACACATATATGACCATTCGCCAGAATCTGTTCTGGGCCTTCGCTTACAATATTGTTGCTATTCCCGTGGCTGCATTTGGCCTCCTCACCCCTACCTTTGGAGCATTGGTGATGGGATTGAGCGATGTAGTGCTCGCCATCAATTCCGGCCGACTCTTTGTAAAGAAGGTGCTGTAATCAACTATGTCATATATCCATTCATTACTCAAAGAATATTGGAAATACGATGACTTCCGCCCTATGCAGGAAGCCATCATCAATGCCGTGCTTGACCGTGAGGACACACTGGCCATACTGCCCACCGGCGGCGGTAAATCATTGTGCTTTCAGTTGCCCACACTCGCACAGGATGGATTATGCCTGGTGATCAGCCCACTCATCGCCCTGATGAAGGACCAGGTGGAGAACCTTCGCAAGAAAGGAATCACTGCCTACGCCATCGACTCAGGCATGACAAGAAAGGATGTGATCAATATCCTGAAAGTGGCCACCGAAAGCAATTGCAAATTCCTCTATGTTTCGCCGGAAAGACTGGAAACGCCCCTCTTCCGCGAATATCTTCCGGGCCTCGATCTTTGCCTGATCGCTGTTGATGAAGCCCACTGTATCTCGCAATGGGGTTATGATTTCAGGCCATCCTATCTCAAGATCGCGGCCTTGCGCGATGAGGTAGGCGATGTACCCATCCTGGCACTCACAGCCTCTGCCACGCCCGAAGTACAGGAAGATATCTGCAGTAAACTGGATTTCATTGGCAGGAATATTTTCCGCACCTCCTTTGCCAGGCCCAACCTGAGCTATAGCGTTTTCAACGTAGACAGTAAGATCATCAAGATCCGCGAGATACTGGAGAAAGTGCCCGGCAGCAGCATCGTGTATTGCCGAAGCCGCAAGCGCACCAAACAGATCAGCGATCAACTGAATATGTACGGCATCCAGGCCGATTGCTATCATGCAGGCCTCCCCCGTGAGGAACGCAACAAAAGACAGGAAGCCTGGATACAAAACCAGGTCCGCACCATCGTTTGCACCAATGCGTTTGGAATGGGGATCGATAAGCCCGATGTCCGGATCGTGATCCACGCCGATCCACCGGACTGCATGGAGAATTACTACCAGGAGGCAGGCCGTGCAGGCCGCGATGGCAAAAGATCCTATGCCGTGCTGCTATACGACCACCAGGATCCCGAAGAGCTTCGCGCCATGCCCGATATCCGTTACCCCGGTTTTGAAGATATCAGGAAGATCTATACCGATGTGATGAATTATCTCCAGGTACCTACTGGCCTGGGAGGAGGTAGTTATTATGATTTCGAATTGAATGATCTCATTGCCAAATTCCATCCCGAGCCAAGGCTTGCCACCTACGCACTGAAAGCGATGGAACAGGAAGGATGGATGAACTATAACGAACAGGTCTTCATTCCCGCTTCCGTCGGATTCATCACCAACAAGCAATGGCTCTATGATTTTGAAGAGATGCATGCAGACCTGGAGCCGCTGATCAAGACATTGCTTCGAACCTACGAGGGCATTTTCGATCAGCCCGTGCCCATCTCAGAAAAGAATATCGCTTACCTCATGCGCAGCGATGTAGAC
>JAGIAP010000227.1 GCA_017744805.1 Chitinophagaceae bacterium
TGCACGGACCAGAAGAGGTCGACCTCGTTCGCAGCGGTCTGGAAGAAACGATGATCACCGCTACCCGCGAGATCATGGATGCATGGAAATCGAATCCTTCGATCCCCGATATGCGTACCGCTGCTTATGTTGTTGCCATCAACAAAGTAGGCACCAGCTACGCTGAACTGGGCATCTTCCCATAAAGCATATTTGCTTGATTTACGAGATGGTCCCATCTGCGAAAGCAGGTGGGATTTTTTTTATCCATTCCCATTCATTCTTTTTAAATTTATCAACCAAAGGGCCATACCGCACGTTATTCCAGCTAAACACCATCTTTATGTACGATATCCGGATCATACCACCTGAAGAATGGAGCTCCATCCTTCCATTACTTCAAATACTGAATAATTACACTATTTCGGAAGAGGTATTGCAGGAGAGACTGGAAGAGATGAAGCATCACCGCTATCAATGTGTGGGCGTGTATGACAGGGATAAACTGATCGGCATCACCGGTGTATGGATATTGAATAAATTCTATAACGGTAAGCATATTGAACCGGACAATGTGATGGTGCTACCGGAGTACCGCGGCCAGCAGATCGGGGAAATGATGTTACGCTGGGTGCACGACTATGGCCGTTCGCTGGGATGCCGGGTGTCTGAGCTCAATGCCTATGTAACCAATGAGGGAGGCATCCGCTTCTGGATCAACCAGGGCTATAAGATCTTAGGATTCCATTTTCAGAAAAAACTATAAAGATGAATATCAGGCACGCTACCCTTCAGGACCTACCCACCGTTGTGGCGATCTACAATTCAACCATCCCCGGAAGAATGGTCACGGCAGACCTGGAGCCCGTATCTACCGAGAACAGGCTGGTATGGTTCGATGATCATGACCCGGCCCGCAGGCCGCTATGGGTAGTGGAGAATGAGAACCACAAAGTGATCGCCTGGATGAGCTTTTCCGATTTCTCTGAGCGTGCTGCCTACAATATCACGGCAGAGATCAGCATCTATATCGATCCCTCCGCCAGAGGCAGGGGCCTCGGCTCGCAACTGCTTCAATACGCCATCGACCAGGCGCCCGCACTGGGCGTGCAAAAACTCCTGGGCAAGATCTTTGCGCATAATGAGCCAAGCATCAAACTGTTCCTGAAACATGGCTTCGAAGAATGGGGCAACCTGCCCGATGTCTGCCTGCTGGACGGTATCCTCAGAAGCGTACTGATCCTCGGCAAAAGCACCGTTTAGGCGCTTTCATCATTCCCGAACAGCAGGTCTTTATAACGGTTATACAGATACGATATCAGCAGCAGGATACCTCCCAACACGATATAGGAAATGGTTCTTGTAAGGGTATTGGCGTGGCTGAGATCGAGGATGGTCACTTTCAGTAAAGTGATCACCAGCATGATCATCGCCGAGAAACGGATGCCCTTGTGCTTCTTCCAGATACCAAAGGCGATCAACGCCAGCGCATACAATCCCCAGAGAATGCTCAGGCCATACCTGTATTGGTTATTGGCGCCACTCACGCTAGTCCAGAGCAGGTATTCGAAGCTGAGGAACAGTATCAGCATGATCACCACCAGTTGGGGCCAGAGCAGCTTCATCTGGTAACGGTTCTCTTCACTGGTGAACTTCGGTTGGAAATAATACATCAGTGCGGCGATCGGGATCAGCATACAATACCTGTCCAGCCAGTTCCAGATACCGAAGTACAATCCCGTTTGTCCTTTCCCGAAATAATTGATGGCCTGCAGGTTCATCATCCGTAAGAAAAAGGCGGCCCAGAAGATCAGCAACAACATGAAGAAACCAAAACCGGTCACTTTGATGGCTTTGGAATGGAACCAGCGATGGTTCATCGCCACCAGGATGGTGGTGAATACAAAAGAATAGAGCAGCAGGCCGGTCAATTTAGCCATGCCCACTTCGCGGGCCCATGGATCGAAACTACCATCTGCGCCTTTCATTGTATCACTGATATTGTCGAACCAATGGGATAGCTCCATGTAGAATATGAAGAAGCTGACTGCAATTACAGCCGCCGGGAATAGCACATCGAAGAAAACGAACCGGAATGTACTCTTATTGGTTTCAGGATGGCGATACCTGTTACGATCCAACCATATCAACAGGCAATCCGAGCCGAGCACGAGCACAGCAGTCAGGAAAGTACGATTGAGGAAGGCCTCCGGCCTTACCGGCGTGCCAGTGGAATTACTGTACTGGTAATAGTCGGACGCGGTTTGCACCACTGCGCCAAACAAGCTCAGCGTAACCATCACCATGCTGAAGCTGAGGAACAGGTTCGATCTCCACTGCATGCCCAATACATATAGCATCAGGGCTTCGGCCGCCCATAACAGAATGATCGCGTTGCCATTGAAAGCTACCGGCACGGCAATGACCAGGAAAGAGATCACCAGGCCGATCAATAATCCAAAGAGTGGATTATCCTTTCCGATGATCCGGTTCACCAGCAGGGCGATACCGCCATGGATCAATGCATTGAAAACGGTGAAGCCACCCTGTGCCCAATCGGACCAGCCTGCTTTCTGCAAAAGATGCAGGCCAATTCCGAAAAAGATAAAAGCATTCGGGATCACCAGCAACACATCCCCAAAATGGAATTCCTCTTTTTTGATGAGTTTGTACGTGAGTAAACTGGTATAGAACAAACCGAAGAACAGGCTCAGGAAGAACCAGGCTACCTGCTTGAAATTGGCCTCGTCCGATACCCCCACAAACCAGAAGATATAAATGAACCAGGTAATACCGAAAGCTGCATAGAGCAAGCTTTTCCAGTATTTCTTCAAGGAGATGATCACCATGCCGGCATTGATGATGGCGATATAACTGAACAAGGCGGTGTAGTTACCGGAATTATCGCTCAATAAAAATGGAATGGCATAAGCTCCCACCTGGGCCAGGTGGGCAATGATCACCCGGTTATATAACAGTGAGGCATATACTGTTCCGCCGGTTACCGCCACCATGATGCCAAATGCCATCATCCTCGGGAACATCTGATAATACGTGAAGGCGATATAGGTAATGAAATAAGCAACGCAAAGACCGCCTCCCATCAATACCGCACTGTAAGCGGGATATTTATTCCTGAACCTGAAGCCTAGTCCGATCAGTACGGCCCCTGCCAGGTAGCCAAATATGATCCGGACAGTTTCACTGATCAGGTTATGCTCGATAGCGTATTTGGCGCCGATGAATATCCCAATAACGGTAACCAGTATCCCAACCTTGCTGGCCAGGTTCTTCCCAAGGAATTCTTCGATATTGCCGGACGATCCTGCCTCAGGATCTCTGACAGGTTTGGGCGGCGCTGTAAAGGTTGCCTGCTCTACCGGCTTTTCCGTTTCAACCGGCGTTGCAGTCACTACAGGTTTCGGGGGAAGAAGATCAGCGGCAGTGCTAATGGGCTGTTCCGTTCCGGATTGCGGTGTGGTTACCTCCTGTGTGGCAGGCAATCCTTCTTTTGCAGCCTGTGCTTTCAGCAGTTCCAGTTCACGCATCAACTCCAGCAGTTTGGCCTTGAAAACATTTTGTTGCGACGCAAGGTCCTGGATGCGGACGGTCAGCAACGCAATTTTTTCTTCGATGCTATTCATAGAATCGCAGTTAATTCAAATAAAGAAACAACAAATAAATTGAAAATACCAAAGTGGAAGGTCAACCGAAGGCCGGTAATGCATCAATTGCTTGCAACTCAATACCCGATTTAACAAATCCTGCACAAAAATCACCGTTCGTGATCACGAGATAATCAACCGGAACGGCAATATTATAACGTAATACCTGCATCAGCACTGATTCTTCGAGGGGCACACCGATGGCCTTGCATTCCACCATCAGCCAGGGTTTATGTTGTTGATTGTAAACAAGGATATCGAAACGCTTCTTCAGTTCGCCGAGCCTGAGCTCTTTCTCCACAGCGATCAGTGAAGCAGGATACTGTTTCACTTTCAGTAGGTATTGCAGGAAGTTCTGCCGCACCCACTCTTCCGGCGTGAGCCTCACCCAGCTTTTGCGGAACTCATCGAAAATGAATTCCTTTTCCTCTTCTTTTTTGAACCTGAACGGATGTTCCGGATAATCGATGCGAAGCATAGCGCCAAAACTAACAATTTTTGTTTTGAATTAAATACACGAAATTTAGACTATGAAGACCAAAGAGGAAATCGTCAAGAACTGGCTGCCCCGCTACACTGGTGAGAAGCTGGAAAATTTCGGTCAATACATCCTGCTCACCAACTTCAGTAATTATGTAGGCATGTTTGCCCAATGGCATAATGTACCGGTGATCGGCGAAGGCCGGCCCATGCAATGCGCCACTTCCGATAATATCACCATCATCAATTTCGGGATGGGAAGCCCCGGCGCCGCTACCATCATGGACCTGCTCACCGCCATCGAGCCCAAGGCCGTGCTCTTCCTGGGTAAATGTGGTGGATTGAAAAAAAGGAATAATATCGGCGACCTGATACTCCCCATTGCGGCCATCCGTGGAGAGGGTACTTCCAACGACTACTTCCCTCCCGAAGTACCGGCACTGCCTGCTTTCGCACTGCAGAAAGCCGTGTCTACCACCATCCGCGACTATGGCGTGGATTACTGGACAGGCCCCGTGTATACCACCAACCGACGCGTTTGGGAACATGATGATGCCTTCAAGGAATATCTCCAACGCATACGCGCGTATGCCATCGATATGGAAACAGCCACCATCTTTTCCGTGGGTTTCTATAATAAGATCCCCACCGGCGCCCTCCTGCTGGTGAGCGATCAACCCATGGTGCCGGAAGGCGTAAAAACAGAGGAAAGCGATAAGAAGGTCACTTCCACTTTTGTTGAAAGACATGTTCATATCGGCATCGACTCCCTGAAACAACTGATCAACGACGGCCTCACAGTAAAGCACCTGAAATTCTGATCCTGACCATGCCCTACCCTCTTTTACAGATCAGTGATCTGCAGGTCGATTTCATCAGCGAGCTGGGAACCACCACCGCCGTGAAGAATATTTCCCTGGAAGTGAACCGCGGAGAGATCGTTGCCATCGTTGGCGAATCCGGTTCCGGGAAATCGGTCACTTCCCTCAGCATATTGCAATTGCTTCCCACCCCTCCTGCCCGCTATACGGCAGGCTCCATCCTGTTCTCTGCCGATGGAACATCACAGGTGAATATGCTGGAACAATCAGCCCACCAGTTACGCACCATTCGCGGACATAAGATCGCCATGATCTTCCAGGAGCCCATGACCTCCCTCAATCCTGTTTTTACCTGCGGGTTCCAGGTGATGGAAGCTATCCGTCGTCACCAACAGGTATCAACAGCCGAAGCAAAGGCGAGGACGCTGGAATTGTTCGAAAAAGTGAAACTGCCCAATCCCGCCCTGCTGATGGATCGCTATCCGCATCAACTCAGTGGCGGCCAGAAACAACGGGTGATGATCGCAATGGCCATGAGCTGCCATCCCAGCCTGCTCATCTGCGATGAGCCCACTACTGCCCTGGACGTGACCGTTCAGAAAACCATCCTGCAACTGATCCGCGGATTACAGGAAACGGAAAAGATGGGGGTGATCTTCATTACACACGATCTGGGAGTAGTGGCAGAAGTGGCCGACCGCGCCATCGTGATGTACAAGGGCGCTATCGTTGAACAGGGAAGTACGAAAGATATTTTCCATTCACCCCAACATCCGTATACGAAGGGACTGCTGGCTTGTCGCCCCATCCTTCATAAAAAAGGCGAGCGCTTACCCGTGGTCAGCGACTTCCTGGAAGGAAAGAATAGTTCCGTAAAAGAAGTGACCGCTCCCCTTATAGTGCATAGCGCCGATGAACCGCCCCTCCTCAAAGTGGAGAACCTGGAAGTATGGTTCCCGGCCCGCAAAACATTTTTCGGCAAAACACTGGATTACGTGAAGGCCGTGAATGATGTGAGCTTCAGCGTGCGCAAAGGCGAAACCCTTGGGCTGGTGGGAGAATCCGGTTGCGGTAAGACCACTTTGGGTCGCAGCCTGCTGCGCCTCATCGATCCTACCGGTGGCGCCATTTGGTACAATGGACAAAACATCACCGCCATCAAAAAAGATGCGCTCAAAGCGCTCCGGCAGAATATCCAGATCATTTTCCAGGATCCTTATTCATCCCTCAATCCCCGGATGACCATCGGTGATGCCATTACAGAGCCCATGCAGGTGCATGGCCTGCACAACAGCAACCGGCAAAGAAAGGAATGGACGATGGAAATGTTACAGAAAGTGGATCTGAAACCGGAACATTTCAACCGGTACCCGCACGAGTTCTCCGGTGGGCAAAGACAGCGGATCGTGATCGCGCGTGCACTGGCGCTGGGCCCCACTTTTGTGGTCTGCGATGAATCCGTGTCCGCACTGGACGTGAGCGTGCAGGCGCAGATCCTCAACCTGCTCAACGATCTCAAAAAAGAATTCGACCTCACTACGATCTTCATTTCACATGATCTGTCCGTGGTCCGGTATATCAGCGACCGGATACTGGTGATGAATAAGGGGATGATAGAAGAGATGGGCAATGCGGAAGATATTTACTCAAATCCACAAAAGGAATACACGAAGCAATTGATCGCATCCATTCCCAAGGCTGCGATATGATCCACGAAGAGTGGCCGGCTAATAAAAAAGGGCCAACCTTTTTCGGTTAGCCCTTTCGTATAGTTTGGGATCTCATCAATCCTGGTATCTTCTTCCTTTCACCATTTCTGCAAACATATTCTTGTACCTGGCATATCTCCTCGCCTCGTAGAAGCTTTCGGCGCAGGGATGCAGCGTGATCAGCATCTCCTTCAACACTTTCTTCAATTGAACATCCACAGGCTGGTCATTTTCCAGTATGCGGCCCTCTGCCTGCATGAACTCACTGGCATCTACATCTATCGAATCTTTATTGGCAGGCTGCTTTCCGGCAACCGCCAGGCTCCAGGCATCATCATCGCGCATCTTTTTGTATTTATAGAAGAACACACGGCCGGAATCGCCCTTGTACACAACCGGCAATGTATCCAGGAACACCAGGGTGTCCGGCGCTTTGTAGTCGTCCAGTTCTTCCAACAACAGGCTCTTCACCATTGCCAGTTGAGCTTTTTGTTCTTTGGGGAATTTATCGAGCTTCTTCATTTCTTTCAGGTCCCTGTACAATTCCACGCGGTAATTATCGAGGGAAGCGAATTTCGTGAACAGGGAATCGGGTACTTGCTGATTGTTGCGCAGCAAGAGGATGAAACTATTGTACAGCAACCTGCGATCCTGTGTGGTCATCAACTGGTTGAAATAATTCTGAATGCCCTGATGCTTGCTACGGAAAGGCAGCAGCAGTACCGAGTACTGATCCACATTCCTATTGCCTTCATCCAGGTCCTTGTCGGCATCATCCTCGTCAAGATTGGAGGTATTGTACAGATTGGACACATCCTTGCGCATCATTTTCTGCATATTCCGTTTGTTCTCCATGGCGATCTGCTTTTTGAGCAACTGACGCCCATCGAGGTAGAGCTTGCTGAGGTAGGATTCATAATCCGCTCCTTTAAGGTAGCCGCTGTCTGTCAACACATGCATCAGTTCCAGTGTCTCATTCTTGAAATCATCGATGTTGAGGAACTGTAACATGTCTGGGAACAAGGTCCGGGTGAGCGCCAGGGAATCATAGAGCTGGTACCATTTACCACGGTAACTCCGGTAAGAGACATCTACATCCCTGGACACGGTGATGATATCCATGGTGCGACGGTTAGTTCTGCGGTAGCCGGGATAAGCACCGTAGCCGGAATTATCCGGGTCGATGATCGGAGGCTCCTGCAGCATCAACTCTTTGAATGCCTGGAAACCAGCCTTCGTTTTTTGCGAGAGCAGGGCCTGCAAGATGGCTTGTTGCAGATCGGAAGTATCTTTTATCTTCCAATACAGACCGGTGAGATACCCCACAACGGAAGGCTCTTTGAGGCCACCCAGTTGCTTGATGAAGTATTCTTTTACGGCCATATAATTCCGCACGCTCCAGTTGAGGGAATCGATGGCGCCTTTCAACAACGATACATCGGAAGAATCCAGGTCCATCCGGAAGATCTGCTTTGCGGCACGTTTGGCCACGGAACTGTCCTTACTGAACAGGTCGCGGATATATTCATTGTTCTTCTTATTGAGCAGGGAACTGCCTTTCAGGCTTTCATTGGGCGTGAAACTGGTATAGAATGCATCGAGGAAGGCGCTCCTTCGCGTAACTGTATCCGTAAGAGAGCTGAAAGAGAACACATGTCCATCTTTATAGAACAAACGGGTGATCAGCAACCGGCTGCTGCCCGTGTCCGTAACGGAGAAATCGTATTGACGGGTTCCATCGGCAAGCCTTTGGGAAGTATTGCTTTTGAACACGAGAGAACTGTCCTCGTTCCAGGAATCCCCGAACATGCCTTTCCAGAAACCGAGGCTATCCTTATTGTATGCTTTTTTAGATAATTGTGAATAGGTTACCCAGATCTTTTCTCCCAGGGTATCGTTTCCGATCAACAATGTTTTGTAACCGGCATCATCGTCATTATCCGCATCATCCTCATCCTTGTTGAGGTTCATCATGAATTGCAGCATATCCGCTTCTTTCGGATCCACCTTACTGAGGGGTACCGGGCTTTTTACGGAAAAGCGCATAATGGTATCTGTTTGCAGCGTGGCCGCCGGGTAAATATTCGGCGTGATCTGGAAAGACTCCATGAACCTTTTCACGGAAGGATTTTCCTGTTTATAGCGCGCCACCACCGCGTAGTAGTTAGGCCCCTGGATGATATATCTCACCGTACTGAAACTGCCATCCTTATGCTTGTAGGTGCAATTGAGCGATGGATAGCCTTTGAAGCTGGCAAAGTGGCGGGTGAGTTGTTTATCCATATACCCGGAATACTGGTAGCTTTCATCCATCAGGCCCAGCTCGAAAGTATCTTCTTCGATATAGGAATAGTTATGGATATTGCCCTTCATCACCAGGTAACTGTTACCGTCCTTTTTATCAGCAGCAGCATATTCCAGCCTGTTATTGCCCCACATCATTTCATGAAGCATGCTGGGCTGGTGTGGCATTTGAACGCTGAACCCGCCGGTAGGTGGCTGATAGTTCACCCACTCGGGAACAGGTGTATATTCTTTGCGGGAAATGGAAT
>JAGIAP010000228.1 GCA_017744805.1 Chitinophagaceae bacterium
ATTGAAAGCGGCTTTCAATGGCCAGTCCCTCAATTATGTGATCGAGAACAAGACCATTTTTATCAGTCGCTCCACACCTGCGCCTTCGGGTGGCAGCAAGGGAGCGACTGAGCTTCTTATTTTCGATCCGGTAAAGATCCGTGTTACTACCGCAGATGGGCAACCGCTTGCTGGAGCTACGGTGGCTTTCAAGAAATCGAAAAAATCCGGGGTAACCGATGCGCAGGGAAATATCACGATGAACGTTGAGGCGGATGATATCGTAACTATTTCCTATGTAGGATTTGCTACGCAGGAAGTATCATTGGGCAATAAGACCCAGCTCACTGTGGTATTGCAACCGAAAGCATCCGATAATGAGGAAGTGGTGGTGATGGCCTATGGTCAGCGGAAAAAGAAGAAAGATGTGGTAGGGGCGGTATTTCAGATCAATGCGGACAAGATCGCCAATATGCCGGCAGTGAGGATCGATGCGCTTTTGGAAGGGCAGATGCCTGGTGTCCGGGTCACGCTCAACAATGATGACGCAAGCTCTACCAAAGAGAGAATGAACGTAAGGGTTCGCGGGAACGGTTCTTTCAGTGCGTCCAATGAGCCCCTCTGGATCATCGATGGTACGCCTGTGTATACCGGCGACAGAACCAATATGATACCGGGGATCTCTCCTGGCGTTACTCCTTTGTCTTATATCAATCCGGAAGATATTGAATCGATCACAGTGTTGAAGGATGCCGCTGCCGCAGCCATCTATGGTGCCAATGCCTCCAATGGCGTGATATTGGTTACTACCAAGGCCGGCGTCAAAGGCCCGGGTCGTTGGGGCTTCTCTATTCAAAATGGATTTTCCCATATCAATGAAAGCACAAGATTCAAGACCCTGAATGGGAGCGAATTCATGGAGCTGGCCAAAGAGTCTTATCTGAATGCCGGCAAGGATATGTCCACTTTTCCATTCAATGACAATGACAAGAACAAATACAGCACTACCAACACAAATTGGGTGGATGAGTTCTACGGTACCGGCATTGTCAATAATGTAAACCTGAGCTTCAGGGGAGGCACCAATAAACTGGAGTATTTGGTGTCTGGTGGTTATTACAAGAACAAGTCAACTGTCATAGGGAATACCCAGGAAAGAGCATCCCTTATGGCCAGCCTGAAATATAAGATCAATGATAAACTGAAGATCGGGCTTGTCACCAGGTATTCCAACAATACCAATAACAACTTCAATCCTTCCCAGGATTATATCGAGTTCCTGCCGATCTATTCTATCCACAATGAAGATGGATCTTACCGGTTATGGAATAAAAGGATCGATGGTGCTGATGGAAATGGCGATCCCAAATATATCAACCAGAAATTCTTCAACTCCATTGCAGAGAGGGAACAGAACGACGATCGCCAGAGAGGGAATGCGCTCAACAATAACCTGATGATCGAGTACCAGATATTGAAGCATCTGAGGTCTACCACCCAATATGGAATGGATTACCAGGAGATCAAACAGAATGTGTACAAAGCGCGGACCAACTGGGGCGGTATGGATGCTTCCGGTCTGCCCACCGGAGATGCAGAGAGACGTTACAGCAGAAGTATCGTGAATGCCTTCATCGAACGCCTGAACTATGGAAGAACATTCGGGCTTCATTATGTTGGTGGTGTCGCAGGCCTTGAGTTGCTCTCTACCAGGGGCAAGACCCGTGGCATCTATGGTTACGGATTTGCGGATGATGATCATAGGGATGTGGATTATGCAGCAACCATTTCTTCCAGGGACAGCAACAGGAGTGAAGTAAAATCGGCTTCCTATTTTGCTCAACTGGAATATAATTACGATTCCCGTTATTTCTTCCAGGTAACAGGCCGCAGGGATGGCAGCTCTTCTTTTGGGACCGGCGCCAGGTGGGGCAATTTCAAATCGATCGGCGTAGGTTGGGATGTCAAGAATGAATTTTTCAGGGAGGCTACCAAACTCGATTTCCTTCGTGTTGACGTAACCTACGGCAATACTGGTAATTCGCGGACCAGCGTTTCGGATTCTTACGGATTGATCAGGTCAAATTCCGATTACAATTATGATGGAAAGTCCGGATCCCGTTTGTTCCAGATCCCGAACCGAAACCTTCGCTGGGAGTCAGCTTATCAAACCAACCTGAAACTCTATGTTGGAGTGCTTGACCGTTTGTCTTTACTGGTAGAAGGGTACAGGAAAATTACAAAAGATGCGATAGTGAGCATACCGGTTTCAAGATCTACCGGTGAAACCAATGCCGATGCCAATACGGGAGAATTGCAAAACCAGGGTATCGAGGTTACCTTCAAATGGGATGTGATCAAGAATAACAAAAAAAGAATATTCTGGACAGTAGAGGTCAATGCTGCGCACAACGAAAATACTGCCCTGAAACTATACAACGAGAATCAGAAGACCCATGGTAATTTTATTTGGAAAGAAGGAGAAGATATCAATACTTATTATCTGATAAGATGGGCAGGTGTTGATCCACGTGATGGAGCGCCTCTCTGGTATGATGCCAATGGTAATATCACCCGCGTGTACAATATCAATAACAGGGTGCCCTGGAAATCAGCCAGCCCGGATCTTTTTGGTGGCGTGAGGTCTACTTTCACTTATAAGGCTTTTACCATGTCTGCGCTGTTCTCCTATACCATTGGAGGATACCAGTTCAGTTCTTTTGCCAGGAATATCAACTCCGATGGTTTGAATATCGGCGAAGACAACCAATCTGTGAACCAGCTAGACAGATGGCAGCAACCCGGCGATGTGGCGCTGAACCCCAAACCTATCTGGGGTGTTTCTACCAGTTCAACCATGAACTCCACACGTTATGTGTACAAAACAACTAACCTGCGTTTGACCAATCTCGCATTGGGATATAAACTTCCTAAGAAGACCATCGAGAAATTCCATTTGAGGGAAGCGAATATTGCGCTGATCGGAAATGAATTGTTCCTCTGGACTCCCTATGATAAAAGTAACAGGAACTCTTTCAAACAGACAAGGGGTGGTTATCCGCTTGAATCGAGCTACCTGTTAGCCATTAATGTCATTTTTTAAACGCATGATGATGAGTAAGAAACTTGTTTATATAGCAATACTCCTGATAGGGATTGGTGCCACTTCCTGTGAGAAATATTTCGAGGTCACCAATTCCGACAAGAATTCCATTCCTGTCAATTTTTCCACGATCGAAGGATTCCGGTCGAACCTTGCAGGTGCTTATGCCTTTTCGTACGAATATTATTCAAATGAAGGGTTCTATATCTACCCGGAAGTAGCTGGTAATATGACGGATCTGATAGTTACCGGATTGGATGTGCTTCAACAACAATTTGATTTTGTGTCCAGTCCGGACGATGTGACAAGAGCGGTAGGACATCTGTGGATAGCCATTCAAAAGCCCATTGCCAATGTCAATAATATTATCGAGTTCGCACCTGGTTTTATCCAGGCCAATCCTGATAAGAAAAGTGAAATAGACGGCATCGTGGCCCAGGCAAAGTTCATCCGGGCACTGGCGCAATTCGATCTTTGCAGAGTGTATGCGCAGCCATACAATTATACTGCCGATGCCAGTCATCCGGGAATACCTGTGGTGACCAGGAACCCTGCTCCTGAAGACCGGGTGCCCAGGGCTACCGTGAAAGAAGCCTACGATCAGATCATTAAAGATCTGAAAGAAGCGGAGCTGCTTTTGGGGAATGCTGCATCTGAAGGACCTTATTTCGCTTCTAAAAAAGCGGTACAGGCCTTGCTTGCCAGAGTATACCTCTATGCTGAGAATTGGGATGAGGCCATCGCTTATGCCACCACGGTTATCAACAGCAGCACCGTGGCCCAGGGACCGGCTTATATCAGTATGTTCAATGGGAATATTGCAGGAGAGGAAGCGATCTTCCGTTTGAGCAGCAAAAACAGGAAAAAAGGACTTGGAGAAGCGTATTCTGTAAAGGGGCCTGTATATGTTCCTGCGGATACGCTGATGAGTTTGTTTGATGATCCCTCCGATATCAGGTTGCAACTGTTTGCCACAGGGTCACAAGTGCTTACTAAAAAATGGACCATCACTGTGCCTTACGGCCCCAATGAAGACAGGTATGATCCGATGGTACTGAGAACTTCTGAAATGTATTTCATCAGGGCAGAAGCCAACCTGGCAAAGGATAAACTGGCGCAATGTGAGGATGATCTCAAAGTGATGATAGGAAGGGCACTGGGTAAAACTCCTAACGATATCGTATTGGATGGAACGAAAGAAGGATTGAAAAGGACAATTATCAGGGAGCGTGCCAAAGAGTTCTGCTTTGAAGGTCATAACTTCTTTGATATCGTACGGATGAAACAGGATCTGATCCGTGGTGCAAGCACCAGGTCTCTCGTAAAGCGTCTCAATTATCCCAATGATCGTTTCGTATTGCCTATTCCGCAGGATGAATTGGATGCGAACCCGGCAATGAAAGGAAACCCCACCGTAAATAAGTAGAATATGAAATTTTCAAACATATTATTTTCCGCAATTGTTTCAATGTTCTTCTTCAGCTCCTGCTCAAAGAATGAACACGATACATATGATCTGCGATTCGTGCATATCATGGACAATGAATCTTCTTCTGTAACGATCAGTTCCAAGGGGAATTCAATAGGCACTTACAATATCTATCTAAGCGCACCTCAATTTCTGGAACCAGTTACCGTAAAATATAAAGTAACAGCCGGAGCTGGTTTGACAGCAGGTGTTGATTATGAATTAATGTCCACCGGCTCGGAAGTGACATTTCTACCAGGGATCTATGATATGCCCGTAAGGATCAGATGGAAGGCCAATCCTGTTGATCCGGCAGCGGACAATTCCATTAAGATCGAATTGCTTAGTGTAAGCAATAGCAGCTTTACTCTTGGCTTGCCTGGAAAAGACATGCTCCAAAGGAGCCTTATTATCACCAAGATACCATAAGCGTAAATATTATAAATGAATAATATGAAACCAAGATATCTGATCTGTATTCTCTTCATAGTAACCGCTGTTGCTTCATGCGTTAAAAAAGCGGATATATGGGAGAGAGCAAAGGTTAACGAAGTAAAATTGCTTTCCTTCGGCTTTTATAAAGCAGACAATCCTGATCTGTTGATCAAAGACTTTGTGATCAAGCAGGTTAATTCCAATAATTTAACAGTATTGCTTCCTGCGGATGTTGACAGAACAAAATTGAAAGCCAGATTTACTGTGGGAGAAAATGATATCACACGTGTTGGAGGAGTGGTACAAAAGAGTGGTGAAACTTCCAATGATTTTACTGTTCCTGTGGATTATTTCCTGAGTGATGGCAATTATAATGCGAAATACACGGTTACAATTGTCAAAGGCGGAGATTTTGTTTGGTCTCCGATCCCTTTTACCCTCGAAGATTCTGCTGTTGCAGAAGTGATGAAAGTAAGCCCCGTCACAGGTTTCCCATATATCATGTACAAGCAGAGCAGGCCCTCTTCAAGCGATGCGAGAGCTGCTATGGCTAGTTTTGAGAATAATGAATGGGTAAACAAAGGAACAATTTCCGACGGTGTAATTGGTAGTTATTTCGATTTTACATTTAATAATACTGGTGCTCCTTATGTGACTTATACAGATAACTCTGCCACTGTAGCGCAGGCCAATACTGTTAAGATGTTCGACGGTGCTGCATGGACTACACTGGGAAGCCGTGGTTTTACTCCTGTTAAAGTAACTTATAATGCACTGGCTTTCGATAATGATGGCAAACTTCAGGTATTCACTACCGTGGATGCTGCAGGAGGGGGATTTGTGAGAAGGGAGCTGGCCGTTGGTATATGGAGTAATAACAGTTGGTCACTGGCCAAATTGCCAGTGCGCGCATCTACGATGGTTACTTACCGGCAGGTGGCCAAGTTCAAGAATAATGCAGTTTATCTGGGCATCTATAATGCAATTACCCCCAACTCTATTTCCGTCTACAAATATGAGAACAATACCTGGAGTACTTTGATGAATGCCTGGAAAGATCCGAATGGTACCAGTATTAGTTTATATGATATCGATATCGAGGTGGATGATGATGGAAATGTTTATACAGCTCTGGCTGATAATAGCAGCTCTGGTACTGTAAAACACCGGGTGATCAAATATGATGCAGCTACGCAAACCGTTTCCCCTGTTGGTGGTTACATAGTTGGATCCGGTGCGAGCTCCATGAGCCTGGATCTTGCCCTTTCTCCAATCGGTACTCCATATTTATTCTTCAAAAACAGTAGCAATCATCCTACCCTGATCTCGTTTGATAATGAAACCCAGGACTGGGCAATTCCCCATGTTTTCGAGACAGAAGTGGCTGAAGAGCTTAGCCTGGACTTTGCTCCCAATGGAGATGCTTATGCTACCTATATAAAGAAGAATAAGTTGATGATCTATAAATATTCCACACCCTAAAATATTGATTGAAAGTGAAAAGGATCTGTGCCTTAATATTAGTGATAGCATCATTCACCAAAGCTGGACTTGCCCAAAGCAAGTTCAGCTTTGTGTTTATGTCCGATATTCATTATACCCAAAAATTCGATGCCCCCAGGGGCTTTCAAATGCTGGTGGATACCCTCAACCGCCTGAAACCTGACCTGGTGATGGTTGGGGGAGATATGATCTATGATGCCCTCAGGGTAAAAGAGAAAGAACTGATCGGTAACACGAATGCATACCTGAAAGCTGCCTCTGCAATCAAAGCACCAATGCATTATGCCGTAGGTAATCATGAAGTATTTCAATTGTACCAGAAGGATGCCGATACTACCGGTGCCCTTTACGGAAAACGGTACTATGAGAAATATTTCGGGAAGCGTTATTATTCCTTCGATCATAAAGGATGGCATTTTATAGTGCTGGACAATATCTATATCACCCCCGATCGGAAATATATTGGAAAAATAGACAGCCTTCAGTTGACCTGGATCAAAGAAGACCTGGAAAATGTTAGTGAGAAGACCCCGATCGTGATCATGATGCATGTGCCATTGATATCTACTTTGTCTCAGGTATATGGTGGTGGCACCAATCCTAATGATGATAAGGTGGCGGCGGTGGATAGCCATCGCTTGCTGAAATTGTTTGCATCAAAGAATCTGCGCCTGGTTTTGCAGGGCCATCTGCATTATTTTGAAGCCTTGAATATTTTGAATAAAACGATGGTGATAACAGCACCTTCCGTTTCGGGAAAATGGTGGAGAAGTAAGCAGCATGGCATCGAGGAAGGATTCATCAAGATAAATGTGGACGGGGATAAACTGGATTATGAGTATGTGGATTATGGATGGGAGGCGAAGGAAAAAGATACCGAGGCTTCTGCCGCTGAAGCCCCCGGTATGTAAGCTGAGATCATTAAGAAGGTTCGTTATCGCCCATTAAATAGCCCCATGGTTTGAGCGGTTCGATCCTGTCGAAAATAATTTTGAAGATGGCAATGATGGGGAGTGAAAGGAACATTCCGGAAATTCCCCACATCATTTGTCCAATGATCACTCCTGCTATCGTAGCCAGTGCGTTGATCTTCACTTTTGAGCCTACCACAACCGGCAATAGGAAATTTGAATCGATCAGATGTACCACAATGATCACAGCACCAACGGCTCCTACTGTAGCAAGGGAAGCGCCGGTGGCAAATGTGACCATACAACTCAACAGTAAGGCAGTGATCACTCCCAGATATGGGATGATATTGAAGATGCCAACGATCAAACCTAACAGCATCGCATATTTGATGCCCAATAACAGGAAGGCCAGGCAACAGGCCAGGGCCACCAATCCCATTTCCAGTAATACCCCTGAAAGATATTTGCGAATAATGTACTGTACTTTTTCCAGGATTTCATGAACGAGTGTCTCGTTCTCTTTGCCGCTGACAGCCAAAAGAAAACCCACGATACGTGTCCTGTAAAATAAAAGGAAAAAAGTATAAATGCCGATAAATACCAGGAAGATCAATAAAGAAGACAAGGACATTACGGTGCTACCGAGCATTACAGAAGAGGAAGACAGCAATTTTTCTGTAGCATTGTGCATGTAGTCAGACCGGTCGGTGAGGTTGATATTGAATTTCACAGCGATCCAGTCTTTTACCATTTCATACGAATGAGACAATTGCTCTTTGAACAAAGGCCAGTCCTGCGCCATATTGGAAAACTGCGATCCCAAAAGAAAAAATAGCAGGAATATTCCCAGGATCAGCAATAGCAAGGCAATAATGGATGAAGCGCTCCTGGGAAAACGGAGTTTCATTTCCAGGAACGTCGAGACCGGCAAAACAAGGATAGCCAGCAGCATGGCAATGATCATGGGGGCCAGCAATTCCTTTCCCAGGATGGCGAGATAGCCAGCCAAGAAAACCCCCAATAATATCATAGCGATCTTAAAATAAGGAGGCCAGGGTGAAAGTTTTGCTTTGTCCATTTTTCTATTATTTCTGCTAATTTATTATAAGTTTTCAAATGTATGAAGATGATGAAGGGGCTTGCCTTATATTTGACCATGATCCCAATAGTGAAGAGTGCGGTAATTGCTGCAATATCCCTGTGTATAATGCAAATGCCCGGTTATGGCCAATTCAGTGATTCCGTCAACCATTACATCAATTTTTCAGGTACCGGTAATCTGAACAGAACCAATACAGGTACCACTTACCTTCTCAATAATGTTCTCAAGTTTCAAATAAATAAGGAAAAGATCTCCCTCAATAGCATGGCCAGTCATGTGTATGGCCAAAACCCGACATCAAAATCCAATGATGATTATTATGCAATCCTCAATCTCGATTTCCTGAAAGGGGTTCAAAAATTATACTATTGGGGATTGACAGGTTTTGAGAAAAGCTTTTCATTGAAGGTGGATAGCCGGTTCCAGGCCGGAGCCGGGGTGGGATATATTTTCCTGAACAAGGACAGATCCAATCTGGAACTGAGCGATGGTTTCTTATATGAGACATCCAATTTAAGCGTACCGGATATGCATGGGCGCACCAGCTATCAGGCTGCCCGTAATTCACTTCGACTAAAATACCGGTTTATCATCAAAGATATATTCCGCATTGAAGGAACTAATTTTTTTCAACCATCATTGTCTGATGGAAAGGATTATATCCTGAAGTTGAATACGAATGTTTCGGTCAATCTATACC
>JAGIAP010000229.1 GCA_017744805.1 Chitinophagaceae bacterium
ATAAGCTGCGGCATCATCGCCACCTGCAAGCGTATACCTTTTTACGAGTAAGCCTTCGTTGGTGATCAAACGGATACTATCATCAATGAATGTGGTGTTGGTAGGAACATTGTCCATGTATCGGGCAAAGTAAACATTGCCGCTATTGTAGCCACCTGGGAAATAATAGCAGGTCCTGATCTCCAGTGTATCGCCTGGCTCTACAGTACCTCCTGCCGTTTTCTTGGAGAGGTTCACATAACTGTTGCCAAATTTCACTTGTGCATAACCGTTAGTTGTGCCAAAGATGGCATAACAAAACAGCATGAGGGTTACCCGGAGTAGTAGCTTTTTCATCGGTTTGGAGTCTGGGGGTAAATGATGCAACACAGTACCAGTCTACACTTGATCGGTGTAAACATATATAAAATTGTGGGGAAGGGCAATCGTAGTTTTACGATAAATTCTAAAGTGTTTCAACTATTGCCTGAACTGTCATGATTTGTATTTTGGCATCAGCATTATCAAATCCAGTCTATGAAAAGCGCTTTCCTGTTAATCCTGTTCATATTATCGATTACTATTATCGGTTATGGCCAGGATGAACCCTTCTCTCTGACCGTGCTCAATCAAAAGCCGGCCATACCTGCAGACAGGTACAGGCTGATGCATCCCTTCGACATCACCTATGGTGCAGACAATTACCTCTATATCACCGAAAAGCCGGGTCGGATCTGCCGGGTAGACACCGGAACCGGCGTTCGCAAAGTGATCCTCGATATCAGGAGCAAAGTATATCTCGGCATCTCGCGTGATGGCTCAGGTGCAGCAACCGGCATATCCCAGAACGGAATGCTGGGAATGGCCCTCCATCCGGGTTTCAGTAAACAACCGGGAAAAGATTCCATTTTCGTGGCCTATTGCTACAATAGCCAATTCCTGCGTATCTCCCGCTTCTTTTTCGATTTCGCTACCACCACAATCGTTCCTGCCAGTGAAACCGTTCTGATCGAAGGCATCCCATCCGGTGCGGATCATAGCTCAGGAAGATTGATCATCGGCGCCGACAACAAATTGTATTACTCCTGCGGCGATATGGGCCATAACCAGTTCAATAATAGATGCAAGGAGATCCTCGCTCAATACCTGCCATCGCTTACCGATATTCAAAACAAGGACTATGGCCGTTATTCCGGAAAGATATTGCGCATCAATCTGGATGGCTCGATACCTTTAGACAATCCGCTCTGGTCCAATGTCCGCAGTCATATTTTCACCATCGGGCACCGTAACCCGCAGGGACTTGTATGGCAGAAAGATCCCAGTAACGGAACCCCTTTTCCCACGCTCACTGCAGGTGGAACATTGTACAGCTCCGAGCATGGCCCCAATACGGATGATGAGATCAATATCCTAGAAGGCGGAAAGAATTATGGCTGGCCTTATATTGCCGGCGATACGGACAATGTGAATTACCGCTACAATCGCTGGTTTGAAGCCACCAACTGCGGATCTATCGGTTATGTAGAAGATCCGGGTTATACTCCTCCTGGAGCTACCTATACACTCGAAAAAAATGCGCCCGCCAGCGTGAAGGCCAATTTCAGGAAACCGCTCAAATCTACCTACACAACCTGCGGTGCCCTCAGCGTTTCGAAATGTGAGATCGCCAATGGTGGCTGGCTGAAATTCCCCACCATCGCCCCCAGCAGTATCGAGTTCTATGAGCTCAATATCGGCAAAGGCGTTCCTGGCTGGTATCCCTCCCTGCTGGTGCCAACACTTCGCAGGGGGACCGTCTACCGGTTCAAGCTTGATCCCTCCGGTACCACCATCATCAGTGATTCCATTCCCTACTTCGGATCGGCTGATCGTTACCGTGATATCGCCCTCAGTCCTGACGGAAAGATCTATATCATCACAGACAGCATCGGTTCCACTTCAGGTCCGAGTGCGCAGAATCCTTCCACGCTCGTACATCGCGGCGCCATCCTGGAGTACAGATACACCGGCACGGTGCTATCGCTCCCTGACCCTGAAAAGCCAGGCATTCCTGATCCCGCCACTGTGGTCACTATTTACCCGAATCCTGCCGGAGCTGTGCTGCATATCAGTCTCGGAAAGGTCAGGCATATGCCTGTCACCTACCAGTTGTATGATATGACTGGAAGGATAGCGCTCAGCGGCGTAATCACCAAAGACCGGATCTCATTGCCTGTTGCACATCTCATGCGCGGCCTCTTCGTACTGAAATTGTATGACAATAACAGAACGGAGATAAAACATCAGAAAGTCATACTGCAATAAGGTGCCAGCTTGGTGCCCGCTTGGGATATAAAAATCCGGCTGGAAAACAAACCGCCGCGGGAGAATATTTATGGGGCTTTTGAGGGGAAGGATGAGGGGTTTGGTAATTCTATTGGACTTAATCACTTATGTTTTCAAGGCCGGGGTTTTTATATCCCGCGCAGGCATGGGCCGAAAGTGCAGCAGTTTTGTTTCCGTTTTGAATATGGCTTATTTGTCTGTTGCACACTTATCGTGATGAGCAAACGGGATATATAAATCCGGTCTCGTAAATACAAGCGAGGCAGTAGAAGGATATTCTACTGCCTCATCTTTCCCCACTACAGTTGAAAAGATATTCTCCCGCGGTGGTGTATTTCGTAAACCGGATTTATATATCCCGTTGCGGGGAAAATAATCAGGAAAAATTAGCTGAGCTTGCCAACCATCTCACCCGGAATAACCCAGGCATCAAACTCTTCAGGGGTTACATATCCCAGCCGAACAGCTTCTTCTTTCAAAGTAGTGCCATTCTTATGGGCAGTCTGTGCGATCTCGGCAGCTTTGTAGTAACCGATCTTAGTGTTGAGCGCAGTAACCAGCATGAGAGAATTGTCAACGTGCTTCTTGATATTGGCTTCGATAGGTTCGATACCAACAGCACATTTATCGTTAAAGCTGACACAGCCTTCGCCGATGAGGCGGGCACTGTGGAGGAAGTTGAAGATCATAACGGGCTTGAACACGTTCAGTTCAAAATGACCGGTAGCGCCGCCGATATTGATGGTGACATCGTTGCCGAGAACCTGAGCGGCGATCATGGTGAGGGCCTCACACTGAGTGGGATTCACTTTGCCGGGCATGATGGAGGAACCGGGCTCATTGTCCGGAATGAAGAGCTCGCCGATACCGGCACGGGGGCCGGAGCTGAGCATACGAATGTCGTTGGCGATCTTCATGAGGCTGACAGCAACGGTTTTAAGAGCGCCATGAGATTCAACGATGGCGTCGTGAGCTGCCAGGGCCTCGAATTTATTACGGGCAGTTACAAAGGGAAGGCCGGTGAGTTGGGCGATATGCTTTGCAACATTCTCGGAGTAATGGGGAGGTGTGTTGATGCCGGTACCAACTGCAGTGCCGCCGAGGGCGAGCTCGCTGAGGTGGGCCAGGGTATTCTTGATGGCACGGATACCGTGATCGAGTTGGGCTACATATCCGCTGAACTCTTGTCCAACAGTGAGGGGAGTAGCGTCCATGAAATGCGTACGGCCGATCTTCACCACATGCATGAATTTGCTGCTCTTTTCTGCGAGGGTGTTACGGAGTTTCTCGATACCTGGGATGGTCACTTCCAGCAGCATTTTATAGGCAGCAATATGCATGGCAGTGGGGAAGGTATCGTTGGAGGATTGTGATTTGTTCACATCATCGTTGGGCGCCAGGAATTTTTCCTTATCGGTGAGCTTACCGCCTTTGAGCACATGACCACGGTAGGCCACTACTTCGTTCACGTTCATATTGGATTGGGTACCGGAACCTGTTTGCCATACCACGAGCGGGAAATAGTCATCGAGCTTTCCTGCCAGGATCTCATCGCACACTTGTCCGATCAGCTCAGCTTTTTCCTGGGGCAGAACGCCTGCTTCGAAGTTGGTGATAGCGGCTGCTTTTTTCAGATACGCAAAAGCCCGGATGATCTCTTTCGGCATCCTGTTGATGTCCTGCGCAATCTTGAAGTTGTCGATGCTACGTTGGGTTTGGGCGCCGTAGTAAGCATCGATAGGCACTTTCACCTCGCCCATGGTATCTTTTTCTATCCGGTATTCCATATGCTTAAAAATTTGGCAGCAAAGGTAGGAAAATACGCGGCTGGGTGCTGTTATTTCATGGGATTCTAATGAATGATCAGCTCACTTTTCAGCACGATATTCTCATAGGGTGGCAGTAATTGTTTGGCGCGGGGATCGAGGAGCTTGAACAGTAGTTCGGTAGCGCGGGCGCCCTGCTCATAAGGGAATTGTTCCACGGAAGCGATGGGGGGTGTTTCCAGGTAATGCATGAAGGGGATATTGGCATAGCTGACAAAGCTGATATCCTTGTTGATGGCCAGTTTCCGGAGGCGGGCATGGTGGATCACATCCAACGCTACATAGTCGTTGAACAGGATCACGGCGGTAGGGCGCTTTTTGAGGGCCATCAATTTATCCAGAGCGCCGGAGTTGCCATCGGTAGAGAGATCGGTGCTTACTACCAGGGCGTCATCGGCTTTGATATTGTTTTTGGCGAGGGCATCGAAGTAACCTGTCAGCCTTTCATTTTTGATATTGAGGGTGGGAGGGCCCTGGATGTAGGCGATACGCTTATGTCCTTTTTTCACCAGGAAATTGACGGCCTCTACCGAGCTATGGTAGAGATTGCAACTGACGGAATGCACTTCCGGAACATCGGGCACCCGGTCGAAGAATACAACGGGGATATCGTAATTCTTGAGTTGCTCGAAGTGGTCGATATGGGTGGTATTCTTTGAAATGGAAGCCAGGATGCCGTCCACACGGTGCTTTTTCATGGACTCGACGATGTTTTTCTCCCGCTCCAGATCGTCGTGGCTCTGGCTGGTGAGTACGATATAATTATTGTCCAGTGCTGTTTTTTCGATGCCGTTGATGGCGGAGGAGAAAAATTCTTCCCTCAGGTTGGGAAGGATCACACCAATAGTGAAGGTTTTGCGTTGTTTAAAGAAGATAGCTGTTTGATTGGGCTCATAATTCAATTCCGCTGCCAGTTTTTTTACGGCCATCTTGGTACGGAGACCGATGCTATGATGATCATGCAATGCTCTCGATACGGTAGAGATGGAGATATTGAGGCGTTTAGCGATCTCTTTGATGGTGGGGAGTTTCTTTTCCATTAGCAGGCCCTGGTTATGCCAATGAAGGTAGAAAAAAATGTGAAGCAGCATACGCGCTTCAAAAAATGTCTCTCCTAAATCAGGATAATTTGCGATATTAGTTGAACATCGATTGAAATGCTTGCTGATCAGTAACATTTATAACTGTGTTTATAATTTACCAATCAATATGCAACACGCTCCACGCATGATGAATTGGTTGTTCACCGCAACCATACTTACTGCAAGCAGTAAATTCATGCAACCCCTGGCCCAGGTGGCCAAAACCAAAACTGACCAACAGAAAATGCAATGGTGGCGAGAGGCGCGCTTTGGCCTTTTTATCCATTGGGGGCTTTATGCTGTCCCCGCAGGTGAATGGAATGGCAACACCAACTACGGAGAATGGATCCGCAACAATGCGCAAATCCCACTCGGTACGTACGACAAATTCATTTCACAATTCAACCCAACAAAATTCAATGCGGACGACTGGGTCCGAATGGCCAAAGAGGCCGGTATGAAGTATTTGGTGATCACCACTAAGCATCACGATGGGTTTGCCATCTGGCCTACGGCCACTTCCGATTTCAATGTGATGAGTACGCCCTTCAAAAAGGATCCGCTCAAAGATCTCGCCGATGCTTGCCACAAGTACGGCGTTCAACTCTGTTTCTATTATTCCATTATGGACTGGCATCATCCGGACTACCTGCCTCGCCGCGATTGGGAGACCGACCGCAGCTCGGAAGGCGCGGACTTCAGCAGGTACGTGGATTATATGAAGGCACAGTTGAAGGAATTGCTCACCAATTACGGAAAGATCGGCGTGCTCTGGTTTGATGGGGAATGGGAAGATACCTGGACCCATGAGCAAGCCAAAGACCTTTACAGTTATGTGAAGAGCCTTCAGCCGGATATCATCGTCAATAACCGAATCGACAAAGGCCGGGGCGGCATGTCTGGCTTCAACCGCGCCGGAGATTTTGCAGGCGATTTCGGAACGCCTGAACAGGAAGTCCCCGCCACCGGGTTTCCCGGGCTGGACTGGGAAAGTTGCATGACCATGAACGGCAACTGGGGTTACAATAGCCACGACCAGAACTGGAAATCCTCTGCAGACCTGGTTCGTACGCTCATCGAGACTGCTTCCAAAGGGGGCAATCTGCTGCTGAATGTTGGGCCTACTGCCGATGGCGTTTTCCCGCAACCCAGTATCGATCGTTTACACGATATCGGTACATGGATGAGCGTGAACAGTGCTTCCATTTACAACACACAGGCCAGTCCGTTCAAGAATATCGATTTCGGTTACTGTACACAACAGGTCATGCCTGGCGGCACCCGCCTGTACTTCCAGGTCACCAAATGGCCGGCAGATGGAAAACTGGTGCTCCCCGCCATGGGCAATACTATCTCTAAGGCATATACGCTGGCTGAGAAAACCAGCCTGAAGACCTCGAAAGCCAATGCCAACAGTATCATCGATCTGCAGGGAGTACAACAGCAACCTTATGCAACCGTGATAGTGGCTGAGATCAAAGGCAAGCCGGTAGTATATGCAGAGCCGGTGATCGAAGCACCTGCCACCATTTTCATAGATCAGTTGCCGGTCAATTTCAAGACGAATATTCCGGGCGCTATCGTGTACTATACCACCAATGGCAAGGATCCCGCCAATACTTCGGCCCAGGCCCGAAGCATGGTATTGCGTAAATCCGCCACCATCAAAGCTGCCTGCTTCCTCAATGGCAAACAGATCAGCACCGTGAGCACAGCCAGCTTTGAGAAAGTGACCCCGGTGGCTGCACAGGAAGTGAGCCCGCCCAGCGGTGGACTGCAGTTCGCCTCCTATGAAGGCAAATGGGATAAGCTACCTGATTTTAGCAGTTTGTCGCCGGCTGCCATGGGCACGCTCGCCAATTTCGATATCAGCATGAAGCGGGGTAAAGAAGAATACGCATTCGTGTTCGATGGCTGGATCCGCATACCGCTGGATGGCGTATACACATTCTATCTTACTTCGGATGATGGAAGCCGTATGTTCCTGAATGATCAGCTCATTGTGGATAATGATGGCCTTCATGGAGAAATAGAAAAAGCGAAGGATATCGCTCTGGCGAAAGGATACCATAAGATCAAAGTGCAATATTTCGAGAGAAGCGGTACTGACAACCTGGAAGTGAGCTGGAAAGGGCCCGGCATTCCCAAAATGCGTATACCCGATGTGGTGTTGTATCGTGAGAACTGATAATTCGTTTCTTTGTTGCCATAATCACCGCGTATGAAATTGCTGGCCTTGCTGTTGGGTTTGCTTTGTGTCACTATCATTCATGGGCAACCGAAACCAGGATACAACCTGGATCTTAAGCAAATTCCTCTGCGATGGGATGAGGCCCTTCCGCTCGGTAATGGATGGCTGGGGGCACTTATCTGGCAGAAAGAGAATAAACTAAGGATTTCGTTAGACCGCGTTGATCTGTGGGATGACAGGCCCATGCCACAGATCGACCGGCTGACTTTCAAATGGGTGCAACAACAGGTGGCCAAGGGCGAATATGATACCGTGCAGAAAATTGGCGACTGGCCCTATGAGCAGAACGCTGCACCCTGCAAGATCCCCGGGGCGGCTATCGAGTTCAAAATGCCCGATGCTTCCGTGGTGAGCGCCAGCCTGGATATCAGCAATGGCATCAGTTCCGTCATTTTCTCCAATGGGATCCGCTTCGGAAGTTATATCCATGCCAGCAAACAGGAAGGCTATTTCGGCTGGACCGAATTTGATCCTTCCCTGATCGACTCATTCCTTCCTTCACTTATTCCTCCCCGTTACCAGGCTGAACAAGCAGGATCCCCAAAAGATGGTGGCTCCCTCAGCAGGCTGGGATACGAACAGGGAAAAATAACGAAAGGAAAGAACAGCCTTCGTTATCACCAACCCACCTGGGGCACACATTATTATGAAGTGCTGATAGAATGGGTGAATATCTACAACAAGAAACTGGTAGGCGCCTGGACCATCAGCGTGGACAAGCCTGCCAGCCTGCATAAGATCGATACCGCCCATTCGGAATACACGGATATGCGCTCACATCTGGCATGGTGGAAAGATTTCTGGGATCGTTCTTCCATCTCCATTCCCGACACCTTGCTGGAGAGACAGTATTATCTCGATATGTACAAATTCGGATGCGTAGCCCGCTCCAATGCGCCTCCCATTTCTTTACAAGCTATCTGGACAGCCGATGATGGCCGGCTGCTGCCCTGGAAAGGCGATCTCCATCATGATCTCAATACACAGCTCAGTTATTGGCCTGGCTATACAGCCAATCATACAGATCTCACCGCCGGTTTCACCAACTGGCTATGGAAAGTGCGCGCAGAGAACAAACGCTGGACCCAACAATATTTCGGGGTGGAGGGGCTGAATGTGCCGGGTGTGAGCACCATCAGTGGAAAACCGATGGGAGGATGGATCCAATATGCCATGTCGCCCACCACCGTTTGCTGGCTGTCCCAAAACTTTTACTGGCAATGGAGATATACCAATGATACAGCCTTTTTGCGGGAACGCGCCTATCCCTGGGTGCGGGATGCTGCTACTTATATCGTGAACCTGGTGCGGAAGCGAGACGGGAACTATTACCTGCCTTTGAGCTCCAGCCCGGAGTATAACGATAATAAGATCTCTGCCTGGTTCAGCGATTGGACCAACTATGATCTTTCCCTGGTAAGTTATTTGTTACAGACAGAAAGTATCATGGCAAGGGCATTGAACAGGCCGCGGGATGCCCAAAGGAAGCGGCTGGAGGAACTGCGGATGGCCTTGCCTTCCGCGGCTGTGGATGAAACAGGATTATTGATGGCGCCTGGTGTGCGTATGGATCATTCGCACCGCCATATGAGCCCATACATCAGCCTCTTCCCATTGAAGAATTTACATGTAGTGGCTAAGGCGATAAAGAACGATACAACAGTAATAGCCAACTCATTCAGGCACTTGGAACGATTCGGTACC
>JAGIAP010000022.1:0-27992 GCA_017744805.1 Chitinophagaceae bacterium
AGCGCCAACTATACCAGGATCCGCAACAAGGTGGTTGACATCTTTGGTGATATCGAGAATTTCGCTATCAGCTCCGGACAGAGCTTCGGTGGCGTGGTTCCATCTATCGCAAAAGGATATGCTTATGGTGTGATCATCGGGAACAAATTCCCCAGAACACCTGATGGCCAGTTCATCATCAATCCGCTTACCGGTACTTTCATGGCAGGTGTAGGAAACTCTATCCTGTCTGATCCCAACCCGGACTGGACTAGCGGTATCACCAATACTTTCCGTTATAAAGGTATCTCCCTTTCATTCCTGGTTGATTATACATCAGGTGGACAGCTCTTCTCCTTCACTGTGCCTGCATTGCGTAGTGCCGGTGCTCTGAAAGAGACTGGCGTGGATAGGGAAAAACCCATGATCATTCCAGGTGTTATCGAAAGCCCTGCCGGTTCAGGAAAATATGTGCAGAACACTATCCAGATACCCGCTCAAACTTATTGGAGAGCAGGTGGCCTGGCTTCTGACCTGAGCGTGTTTGATGCATCTGTGCTTAGACTTCGTGAGCTTTCTCTGGGGTATGATCTGCCATCTTCAGTATTGCAGAAAACTCCATTGAGCCTCGTACGCTTTAATGTATTTGCACGTAACCTCTGGTTCTATGCACCCAATTACCCCATGGATCCTGAAGTGAACACACAGGGCGCTGGTAACCTCCGCGGCCTCGATCTGCAGGGCGCTCCAAATGCCAAAACAATGGGTGTAAGCCTTAAGGTTGCTTTTAAATAATTGAAAAGATTAATTCTATTGTTATGAAGAATAAAATTTTTCTATGGTTGCTGTGCGCTCTCACGATCGTTTCGGCAGGTTGTAGTAAAAGCGCATTCCTGGACATCAATACCGATCCTAATAACCCTGTTGATGTACCACCTGTAGTGTTGCTCCCTTCTACCACCATAACGCTGGCTTTCGCCAACAGCAATGAATTGATGCGTGTGGCGAGCCTGTTGGTTCAACACAATGCAGGGGTTGCCAATCAAATGACGGGATTTGATGTCTATCAGCTCGATGGTAGCTTTGATAACTCCTGGAATTTTGAAGTGTATGCCGGTGCATTGCCAGCTATCCAGGCACTGATAGCTAAAACGGATACCACTGGCCTCGGGCCACATTATGCAGGTATCGGAAAGATCCAGAAAGCATATTTGCTTTCAAGGGCCACCGATATCTGGGGCGATGTTCCTTATTCTCAGTCTGGTCAGGGTTTAGCATTTCCTGCGCCCAGGTTCGACAAACAAGAGGATATCTACCAGGGCAATGCTTCGCTTGGTATCCAAAGTCTCTTCGATCTCGTTAAAAGTGGTATCGCTGATCTGAAAAAAACAACTCCTGCCGGTGGTTTCGAACCGGGTGCTGATGACCTGGTATACGGTGGGGATCCGGATAGCTGGATCAAGGTTGGTAACACTTTGCTGCTGAAACTGGCTATCACCATTTCCAATTCCAATCCCACATTGTCAAAATCCATCATCAGTGATGTGATCGCAGATGGTAACTATATCACCAGCAATGCGGAGGATTTTGATGTGCCCTTTGGTACAGATGTAGGCAGCCAAAGCCCCATCTACAGCTATAACGTAGTGAACAGGCCAACGGACCTGATGCTCAGCAGCCGCTTCCTGGCGTTGATGAACAGCCTCCACGCACAAACATACCTGGGTAAGCTGTACACCAGTCCCGGCGGTACTTTCACCGGATTTGAGAATGGCGCCAACCTCACGCCACCTGCTGCTGCAACCCGTTCCAAATACAATACTTATGTAACAGGCCCAACCAGTAATGCCACATACGTAAGGCTGCTGAGCAATACGGACCGTGCATTCATCCTGGCTGAGTCTGCGCTTATATTTGGAACTCCCGGCGATCCCAATGCTTTGTTCCAGGAAGGTATTCAGCAGGCAATGGCCAAAGCAGGTGTTTCCGGTACTGATATCACTGCATATTTCACTGCCAATCCTACGATCGTTACCTTGACCGGCAGCACCGAAGCCAAAAGGAAACAGATCATCACCTGGAAATATATTGCCAATGTTGTCAATCCGCTGGAGGCATATAACGATTATCGCAGAACAGGATATCCTGACCTGCAGGTTGCTTTGAATGCATCTGGTGATGACCCTTCCGTGATCCCGAAGCGTTATACTTATCCACCTAACGAGACTTCTGCCAACCCTAATACGCCGAAGCCCCGTCCGCTTACCAATCAGAAAGTATGGTGGGGAAAATAATAACCGATCCATTATTAAAAAGAAGAGATATGAAAATCTTACAATATAGTCTGATCTGCTTTTTACTCATGGCAGGGATCAGTTCTTGCAAAAAAGACGGATTCCAGCCATTGACTGACGAAAGACCGGCAATACCGCTCATAGTCACCAACTCAACAGACCTGCGCCCCGGCTTCACTGTCCGCACATCGCGCGGCGGCGGTGGTACCTTCAGTTTTGACCTGGAGATCCCGGCCAACAGTGGCAGGAGCATCAAAGAGATCACTTCCATTATTGCAGGAACCGGTCCGGGCAGGTTCTTCGGAAGAACAACGTCCGATGTCATTTACAAGAATACGCCCATTCCCGGCAGCGGTAATAAAGTGAGCTTTGCAACCAGTCTCACTGAATATAATGCCATTACAGGCAGGAATATTCCAGCCAACAATCCTCCTGTGAATGCAGTGGAGTTGCCTCAGCAATTCTTCTTTCTTGTAACATTAGACGACAATTCTACTTTGGTTTCAGAACCTGTGCGGGTTCTGATTGTTCCATAGTAACCAAGCGTTTCTCTGCCATGCCGGTTCCCCGGCATGGCAGTAGCTAACGCATTTTCTGCTTTCACTTTTCCATTTTTATGGTATTATTGTTGTAATTCCACATTACAACTCATACCCATGAACAGAAGAGATCTGATCAAATCATTAGGTATCAGCGTTGGTGCCGCCATCCTCAGCAAAGACGCCCTCGCAGACCTCGGAGACAACAGATACGCCTATTCGCTTCCTTCCAATCCCCTTCACAAGCCCCTTGCAAAGCCGGTTACAGCCATTACACTGGGTGCAGGGAGCCGCGGCAATGTATATGGGAATTTTGCAGTCAAATTCCCGGATCAACTGGATATTATCGGTGTTGCCGAGCCCATCCCGTTGAGGAATGAACGATATGCTGCCAAACACAATATTGAAGATGCCAACCGGTTCAAAACCTGGGAAGATGTATTCAAACGCCCGAGGTTTGCCGATGCCATCATCATCACCACACCGGATAACCTGCACTACGGCCCCTGTATGAAGGCCCTGGCCATGGGATATGATATCCTCCTCGAAAAGCCTATCGCTCCAACAGAAAAAGAATGTCGTGATATCCTGGCCCTTGCCAAAAAAAGTGGTCGGATCGTGGCCGTTTGCCATGTGCTTCGCTATGCACCTTATTTTGTGAAGATGAAAGAGCTGCTGAAAGAGGGAGCGATCGGGGAGATCATCAGCATCCAGCATTTCGAGCCCATCGAACATACCCATATGGCCCATTCCTATGTGCGGGGCAACTGGCATAACTCCAAAGCTACCACGCCGATCTTACTGGCAAAATCCTGTCACGACCTGGACATCATCAAATGGGTGATCAACAAGCCCAGCAAGCAGATCTCCGCCATGGGCGATCTCAAATGGTTCAAAAAAGAGAATGCGCCCGAAGGAAGCACGGCCCGCTGTACCGATGGATGCGCGGTGGAAAAGACCTGCCCGTATTCGGCTATCAGGAACTATTACGAAAAACGTCAACGCTTATATGTGTTCGATCTTCCGGAGGATAAGAGCAAACAACCTGAGTTCATCATGGAACAGCTCAGGACCACCAACTACGGGCGTTGCGTGTACCGGATGGACAATGATCAACCCGATCACTATATCACCAATATCCGTTTTGCAGATAATGTAACGGCCAGTTTCAGTATGGAAGCCTTCACTTCCTATCATGGAAGAAGAACGCGCATCATGGGCTCCATGGGCGATATGGTAGGCGATATGGAAGAACTGGTGGTGACAGATTTCCGCACCGGCAAATCCACAAAACTGGTGCCCAAGGCAGAGGATGTGGATGATTACAAGAATAGTGGACATGGGGGTGGCGACTGGGGCCTCGCCCGCGATTTTGTGCAGGCAGTAGCCCAACAGAACCCCAATATCCTCACCAGCACCATCGATGAAAGCATCGAAAGCCATATCATGGGCTTCATGGCAGAGGAAAGTAGAAAAACGGACAAAGTGATGTCAATTAAAATGTAATGAATTCATCATATCGGATACCGGCATGTTCTTGGGAATATGCCGGTATTTTTGTATATTGGACTAGCAACTCATTATTCCCCTTATCAGACCTTTCTGTAGACACTGCCCGGAGCTCTATTCTCTCATAAAATATATGCAAGGTGGCCAGAGACTATTATGCCATACTCGGTGTTGCCAGGGATGCATCGGAAGCTGAGATCAAGAAAGCTTATCGCAAACTGGCGGTAAAATATCATCCCGACAAGAATCCGAACAATAAGGAAGCGGAGAACAAATTCAAAGAGATCAATGAAGCCTATGAAGTGTTGTCCGATACCGATAAAAGAAAAAAATACGATCAGTTCGGTGAGAACTGGAATCGAGTGAATGAACAGGGCCCTCCACCTGGAGGCGGGCCTCAATATCAGTATTATAACGGAGGACAGGGAGGCGAAGGTTTTCATTTTGAAGGCGACCCCAACGATATCTTTGAATCCTTCTTTGGAGGCAGTGGATTTAGTGGCGGCCGAAAAGGCAGGGGCAACGCCAAATTCAAAGGTGGCGATTACCAGTCGGAGACCACTATCTCGCTCGAAGAAGCCTTTCACGGAACCACCCGGTTATTACAGCTCAACGACCAGAAGCTTCGTATCAAACTCAAACCAGGCACTTACGATGGCCTGGTGATCAAACTGGCAGGTAAAGGGGCGCCTGGCAGGAACGGAGGCCCTGCCGGAGATCTGTACATCACCATCCACGTAATGCCGCATGAGTTGTACAAAAGGGAAGGAGAGAACCTTTTACAGACCGTGCATACGGATCTTTTTACCGCCGTTCTGGGAGGGAAAAAAGAATTGAGCACTCTTACAGGAAAGATCAATATCACCATCCCCGCAGGCACACAAAATGGAAAGCTCCTGCGCATCAAAGGAAAAGGTATGCCCGTGTATGATCATCCCGATCAGCATGGGGACCTGCTGGTAGAGATACAGGTTGATATCCCGGAACAACTGACCGATCAACAAAAAGAATTATTCAGACAACTACAGGCTAGCTTCGATCCCAGCAAGGCCTTTGTTTGAACGATATGAACAAAGCATTACTCACCAAACTCAGTCAGATGGAAACAAATTCTTTCACACAAAGCATCATTCCCTGGCTATTCATGCAGAACAACGAATACGCTTCCGTATTGGATGATGTGGCGGACAGGATCATTGCCAGCCATCTTACTCATTACACCAGTTCACTGATCGGAAAAGAGCTTTTTGATGAAGAAGAACTGGAACTGGCATTGCACAAAGCAATGGAAACCTGTACGGCTGCAGGCATGCCACTGGGCAATCATTTCAGGATGATCTTCATCAGCGCAGGAGCTAACTTGCGGCGCGACTGGCTGGTGTCTGATCTCGGGTTCCACCTGGTGATCCTCAATAAAGAAGTGACAAGCCCCCTGGCTGCAAAATTGAAGATTCAGGTACTGACCAGAACTGTGCACTAAATTTGTAGTATGGAAACATTCAATCAACTGATCCAATCAGAAACACCCGTACTGGTAGATTTCTATGCAGACTGGTGTGGTCCCTGCAAGGCCATGAGCCCTGTGATCAAAGAAGTGGCCGAAGCCGTAAGAGGGAAGGCCAGGATCGTAAAAGTGAATATCGATAAGAATACAGCAGCCCCCGTGCAGTTCCAGGTACAGGCAGTGCCTACGCTGATCCTGTTCAAACGTGGGCAGGTTTTGTGGAGGCATCCCGGGATGATAGACAAGACCTCACTGATATCCATAATCGAAAGGCATTCATAAGGTTGCCCGTGCATCCTTCCATAAATGGCCTGGCCCGTTGACCGTGCCCGGCCATTTAATTTTTATCCAGAATTATGAAAGTCCCCGCCGCTGAACCTGGCTAATTTTATATCCGTTAACCAACGCATATGGAACATCAGCATCATCACCACGAGGGACATTCGCCAAAAGAGTCGACACCCCATCAACATCCGGATCCGCACGCAGCAACGGATCATTCAATGAAAGAACATGACCATTCCCAAATGCATCATCATGGCATGTCTGCGGATCCCAGCACTTACGATGAACATGCCGGTCACCACACCACAGATTTCCTGAAACGTTTCTGGATCTGCCTGGCATTGACCGTTCCTGTTCTCCTGCTTTCCAAAATGATACAACACTGGGCCGGTTTCGATATCTCTTTTGCCGGTGATCAGTACCTGCTATTCGCCTTCGGAACAATTATCTTTTTCTATGGAGGCTGGCCATTCCTGACAGGGCTCGTGAATGAGCTGAAGCACCGCAATCCTGGTATGATGACCCTGGTGGCCGTAGCCATCACCACCGCTTATCTCTACAGCTCCGCCGTAGTATTCGGTTTGAAGGGAATGGACTTTTTCTGGGAGCTGGCAACGCTGATCGTGATCATGCTGCTGGGGCACTGGCTGGAAATGAGATCGCAGATGGCAGCCAGCAATGCGCTGGAATCCCTGGTGAAACTCTTGCCCTCCGTGGTGCACCTGAGAACCGATCAGGGCGAGAAAGATATTCCGCTGGATCAACTGAAGAACAACGATACCATCATAGTGAAGCCCGGCGAAAAGATACCGGCCGACGGCCTTGTAACCGGGGGATCCTCTTATGTGAACGAGAGCATGCTCACGGGGGAAAGCGTTCCGGTGAAAAAAGAGAAAAATGAAAAACTGATCGGAGGAAGCATCAATGGCGACGGTGTGCTTACGGTTCGCGTAACCGGAACCGGTAGCGATTCTTACCTCAACAAAGTGATCGATATGGTGAAGTCTGCGCAGGGCGCCAAAAGTCGTACGCAGAACCTGGCAGGCAAGGTGGCCAAATGGCTCACTATTGTTTCTATCAGTGTGGGGCTGATCACCTTCATCATATGGCTTTTCGCTGGAAAAGAACTGGCATTTGCATTGGAAAGAATGGTGACTGTAATGGTGACCAGTTGTCCGCATGCCCTGGGCGTGGCTATTCCACTGGTAGTGGCCATTTCCACTACTTTGTCCGCTACGCATGGATTGCTGATCCGCAACCGTACAGCATTCGAGAATTCCAGGCTTCTCAACCTCATCATTTTCGATAAAACAGGAACGCTCACCAAAGGCTCGCACGAAGTGCAACAGATCATTCCCCTGCAACAAGGCATCAGTGATATTGAACTGCTTCAATACACTGCGGCGGTGCAGCAGAGCTCCGAACATCATATTGCCAAAGGGATCATACGCAAGCTCAACGAAAAGAACCTGGAGCTCTGGAGTAGCAGCAATTTTGAATACATGCAGGGCATGGGCGTGAGTGGAACGGTGAAAGGAAAGAAGGTAGTGGCCGCAGGCCCCAATTATTTCACACATCATCAATTGACGATGCCTTCCATTCCTTCCGGCATCGATCAGTCTACCGATACCATCATATTTGTGCTCATCGATGATCAGCCGGCAGGTATCATCACCCTGGCCGATAGCATCCGCGAAACTGCTCCCGAAGCCATCGCCGATCTGCAAAAAATGGGCATCAAAACTTACCTGCTTACCGGAGATAATGAAAAGGTAGCCGAAGCCGTTTCCAAAAAACTGAAAATGGATGGATTTATCGCCAATGTGCTGCCACATCAAAAACAGGAAAAAGTGAAAGCCTTCCAGGATCAGGGCTATATTGTTGCCATGACAGGCGATGGCGTGAATGATGCGCCTGCACTGGCGCAGGCCGATGTTGGTATTGCCGTGGGATCAGGTACAGATGTGGCCGCAGAAACCGCAGATATCATCCTGGTGGACAGTGATCCCAAAGATGTAGTACAGCTCATTAATTTCGGCAAAGCCACTTATCGGAAAATGGTGCAGAATCTTTTGTGGGCAGCAGGGTACAATATCATCGCTATTCCTTTGGCTGCCGGTGTGCTATATCCGAATTTCATGCTGAGCCCGGCCATGGGAGCAGTGTTGATGAGCGTTAGTACGATAGTGGTGGCGATCAATGCTAAATTGCTGCGGGTGAAATAGAAAAAAGTAGGAAAGGGTTATATTTGAAATATTTGTTATTGAATATTTGAAATAAGATGAAATTATCAGGTCTGTTTAAAAAAGGAGATGAGAAAAAAAGCATACGTGACAATGGAAAAATGGAGTTCAGGTTTTGTTTTGCTCCGAAATCCCTTTCTATAATCGATGTACTTGAAATTATTGATCAGTCAGGGGATTTTCTTCCCCTGACCATTTCTATTTCAGATACCCGGCATCATGTGGATCAGCAATCCATCTTCCTGCATCCTGAATTCAGAGCTGGTTTTTGTTTCAATAGTGAAGATTATATTGTGCAAAATACAACCAGCGTGTTCGATTATGAAGTACGGGAGCTTCGACCCGATAAGATCTACAAGAACTTTGGTGATAAAAAAGTAGATATCCAAAATAATCCCGGCAGGAGTGAGGTTACTTCCCTCACCTGGCTGGTAAGCTCCTGGAGGATGTGGTTCGGCAGATCGTTCTATGAAATGGTTGGCAAAGAAAAATTGCAGCGCTTCAATAGTGCCGATATTGTAAAGGAATTGGCAGAAGAAGTTACATTCATCCAATTATACGATAACCCGCAAGATTACAATAAAGCTGAGAACAGGAAAAAGCAACAGGCGTTCCGCGATCATATTGATTTTGCCGGGTTGGTACTCAAATATCCAAGATACAGATAATGACCAATTTTTTATATATCAGGAAAACGATGGCGGGGGATCTATCTCCCAAAAGGATAAATAAAGTTGATTTTATCGGGCTTATAGAATCTGATAAAGAATTTACCTGGCTGGAAAACAGTTCCGGCCAGGTGAATTATCAGGTTAAGAATGAGAAAAGATCGATTGCTCTTTGGAACGCAAACGGGCAATCCATTCCCGTTTGGTTTATATTGAACGAACCTGGAATAATTGAAGTTGCCATGAAAAGTGGACAAGATACCGGCAAGGTAGAACTTAAGGCCATTGAAATGGCTACCAAACTAAAGGCCTATGTTGAAAATGAAGAAGGGCAGATATTGTTTGATCCTGCTTCAATTAAATGAAGATCAAAACACCGCCTTTCCCTTCTTCACTAATTTCACAAAATCCTCAAAACTATCATCACCTCTTATATCCAGCCTTTGCACCAGCAAAGGCTTTTTCAATGGCATTGCATTCAGTCTGTTGCCGATCCTGAATGCCAGTACCATACCACTGAGATTGAGTGTTTCGATAAAAGTCTTATGCTTTAACGGGTTCTTTTTGGGATAGGCGCCGTAGGGAAATGCCAGGCAGGGCTGAAAGGGAACCCCTTCTGCACGCAACCAGTCTCCTGTTTTGCGAATGTCCTCGCTAACCTCTGCAGGACTCAGTTTCTTATAACTTTTATGATCGTAGGAATGAAGTCCGTATTCTACCAGGGAAGGGTTCATCTTTTTGATATCGGCCAGGTCGAGATAGGTTCCATCGGAGGCAGTGCGTTGCTGCTGCAGGTAGGAGGGCACCAGGAAAATATTGGCCTTCATCTCCAGGTGTTGCAAAATGGGGTACATCACTTCAAAATTATCCTTGTAACCATCATCGAAAGTGAGGAGGATGGGGCGGGGAGGAAGTGGGGTGCCCATTCTTACAAATTTCACCAGGTCGCTGAACAGGATGGGCGAGTATCCTTCTCTCTTCAGGTATTTCCATTGATGGCTGAGTTGATCTGCTGTAACAGTGAGAAAATCTCTTTCGCCATTTCCGGAAACCTTGTGATACATGAGCACGCGTAAACAGGGCCCGGCGGGGCGGCTGACTTTAATAAAAAGAAAAGTAACCAATCCAAGGACGGCTACCATCAGGATATACCAGTACATCATATCAGGCTTTGGACAAGGTAGGGGTTGCGATCGTTGCGTGTTGGTGGCATGCCTGACGCAATTCTTTCAGTTTGACGTGTTTTGAAAAATGATAGTAGCTGCTGAAAACGCTCCAGTAAAATCCTTTCATCCCGTTCAGCATATTCCTCTCAACAAAATAATATTTGATGAAATTGAATGGCAGTCCCAGCAGGATCACGGCCATGGGCTTGTCTTTTCCCTTGCTGAAGGCCATTTCTGCGGAGTATGTGGAGTACCGGTTATTCTTTTCCAAACACTGGTGAAGGCTGGTGTAACTGTAGTGAAGGATGATATGGTTCAGTTTCTTCACGGGGCCGTTCACCCGGATGGCTTCATGCACTTTGTCGTTGGTGAAACCACCTTCCTGTTTATTGAAGAGGCGGGTGAAATACCGGCCGCTTTCTTTTCCATGTTTAAACTCTTTCCCCAGGAATACGAGGTTCATCCGGAAACTGAACCCGCTATGCGCATTCGCTTCTTCGGCGGGGATATGGATGATCTCGCTCACCAGCTCATTGCTCAGCACCTCATCGGCATCGATGCAAAGGACCCAGTCGTTCTCCGCCTTGCTTACCGCAAAGCGCTTCTGCGAGCCATATCCGTCAAATTCCCTGAAAAAAACGGTACAATTGAACTCACGGCAGATGGCAACGGTATTGTCCGTGCTGTAGCTGTCCACGATCACGATCTCATCGCACCAATGAAGCTGTTTCAGGGTTCTCCTGATATTCGCTTCCTCATTATAAGTGATGATCACTGCGCTCACCTTTCCGAAGGAGGTGCTTCCTTGATCCGTTGTCCTGTTCATATACTTCATAAAACAGTGGTTTGAGGGTATACCCCTATCCCCGGGCGCCTCTTTTTTGGGCGGGACTGCTTCGGGAAAAACCGCTAAAATCAGTTACCTTTGCGTCCGCCCTCGCTAAATTGAAGGCAGCCATGGCTGCCACTGAAAATGAAGGCATAAGGAAACAATGAAGAATATCAGGAATTTCTGCATCATCGCGCATATCGACCACGGTAAAAGTACCCTGGCTGACCGTTTATTGCAAGCTACCAACACCATTTCCGAAAGGGAAATGATGGACCAGGTACTGGACGATATGGATCTCGAAAGAGAGAAGGGCATTACCATCAAGAGTAAAGCTATCCAGATCAGTTATAAACATACTGATGGACAGGAATATACGCTCAACCTCATCGATACGCCCGGTCACGTGGATTTCAGCTACGAGGTGAGCCGTGCGCTGGCTGCCTGCGAAGGCGCCCTGCTGCTGGTAGACGCCACCCAGGGTATCCAGGCACAGACCATTTCCAACCTCTACCTGGCTATCGATAACGATCTCGAGATCATCCCCGTGATCAACAAGATCGATATGGATGGAGCCATGATCGAAGAAGTGCAGGACCAGATCATCGACCTCATCGGATGTAAACCCGAGGAGATCCTGCTGGCTTCCGGCCGTGCAGGTATCGGTATCGATGCCATCCTGGCCGCCATAGTGGAAAAGATCCCCGCTCCGGTAGGCGATGTTGAAGCGCCCCTCCAGGCCCTCATCTTCGACAGCGTGTTCAATTCTTTCCGCGGTATCATCGTGTATTACCGTATCCTGAACGGAGTACTGAGGAAGGGCGATAAAGTAAAATTCATCTCTACGGAAACCACTTATGAAGCGGATGAGGTAGGGGTGCTGAAGCTCTCGCTCAGTCCCAAAAAAGAAGTTCGCGCAGGCGACGTGGGTTATATCATCACCGGTATCAAGAATGCCAAAGAAGTGAAAGTGGGGGATACGCTCACCCTCGCCAATAACCAGCATCCCGAAGCCATCAAAGGTTTCGAGGAAGTGAAACCCATGGTATTTGCCGGTATCTTCCCGGTAGAAACAGACGATTTTGAAGAGCTTCGTGATTGCATGGACAAGCTCCAGTTGAACGATGCTTCTCTTACATACGAGCTCGAGACCTCCCAGGCCCTCGGATTCGGTTTCCGTTGCGGGTTCCTCGGAATGCTGCACATGGAGATCATCCAGGAAAGGCTGGAGCGCGAGTTCAACCAGACCGTGATCACTACCGTTCCCAACGTAGGGTTCATTGGTTACACTACCCGTGGGCAAAAGATCATCATCAACAACCCTACGGAAATGCCCGAGCCTACCCAGCTCGATCGCGTGGAAGAGCCCTTCATCAAGGCGCAGATCATCACCAAGCCCGAATATATCGGTAATATCATGACGCTCTGCCTTGGCAAGCGCGGTATCCTCATCAACCAGAGCTACCTCACGCAGACCCGCGTGGAGCTGATCTTCGAGATGCCCATGACCGAGATCGTGTTCGACTTCTATGATAAACTGAAGAGCCAGACACGCGGTTACGCCTCTTTCGATTATCATCCGATCGGTCATCGTGAAAGCGATATCGTGAAAATGGATATCCTGCTCAACGGTGATAAAGTGGACGCCCTTAGTGCGCTGATCCACCGCGGACGTGCAGAGGATTTCGGTCGCAAGCTCTGCGAAAAACTGAAAGAGCTGCTGACACGTCACCAGTTCCAGATCGCGATCCAGGCGGCTATTGGCGCCAAGATCGTGGCCCGTGAAACCATCTCGGCCTTGCGTAAGGACGTAACTGCAAAATGTTATGGTGGTGATATCAGCCGTAAGCGTAAGCTCCTCGAAAAACAAAAAGAAGGTAAGAAGCGGATGCGCCAGATCGGTAACGTGGAAGTGCCACAGGAAGCCTTCCTCGCCGTACTCAAGCTCAACGATTAATAGAATGGATTCTTATATGGATCGCCTGCCAACCGGCAGGCGATCGTCATTATGTACCTTCCTGGTAAAACAGATATCTTTCGATATTAAGGAATAAAAAAATCCTGTATTTGTGGAATCCGGACAATTATCCATCTTTGATATAGTCAAAAAATTACCATGAACAAAGCCTTTTTCCTGACGATATTCCTGCTTTCCACTTTTACATTTTCCATTGCCAAAGCGCAATCAGCCCTTCCGGATGAGCTTTCAAAAAAATGGGATAATGTAATTGAAGCCATTCAGCGGAGGAACGATATCGCTGAGTCCATCGCTGGGTTCCTTTCCAAAACAGACTACAATGAAAAGGATCTGCTGAAGCAGTGCATCGCCAAAGCAGCAGCCTACAGGAAGGCGCTCAAAGACAATAAACTGAAAAATGCCACAGAAATAGAAAAGATCAGGGTGTTTTACCAGGAACAGAGCATTCAGTTGAACAGGATCCTGGTACTGTTGGAAAAATACCCCGATATCAGGAAGAATAAGAAGCAGATGGAACTAACAGAGAACCTGGAAGGTGCAGAGAACAGGGTTGTTGTAGCTACGGCAGATTTCAATACCTCCTGTAACAAATTGAGAAGAAAAGACCTGATCTTTGAGCCGCATAAAAACGAAACGCCACCGGAGGTGGCGTTCTGATCAGCGAAAGCGAGACTTCAGTAATTTTTTCTTGGTGTCTGCAAAAACAGGTTTAGGCCGATCTGATAATATTGAACCTCAATTCGAGATTTTTGCTACGGGCTCCGCATTGTCCATCTTGTACATATACCAATCCGCTAAAACTTCCCAGGGTTGCCTGCCCTACGGTGGGCCATTTCGATATTTCTACAGTTGAATTGGTGAATTTCAATTCGCCTGCCTGTCCGCATTCAAAATAGGAGGTAGCGTAGTTAGGGCCTCCGGCAGGACTGTAAACATTTACGGCTGCTTTGCCGGGCACATATATCGGACCGCATGGAAAGTACCCTGTACCAGCTGTACTGACTACGATTGTGATCTCACCGCCGGCGCCATTTTCGCCGCTGGCCCTGATCGCGATGGTATTTCCCAGTCCTGTAGCCACCACTTCATCGCCAAAGAAGCCGAAATCAATCCCATCCAGTTTGCCGATAAGCATATTGTTTGAAACGGTCAGGTAGGCTACAAGGATCATTTTTCCTGTATGCCTGACCCCATCAGGAGAGGAAGGATCTTTGATCTGATTGAACCCTTCCACTTGCATAGACACTTCAACCATCTCAATCCCATTGATAGAGGAAGGAGCGGTATAAATGGCAGCGGTCTCAAATCCTTTGTTCCCGGTTATTTTTTCCAATGATCCGGATCCCTTGAGCAAGGTCCAGTTACCCATATGCGTGATATTTTCCAGCTCCTCATCTTTAAGAGATAGCGTTGCTAGAAGGTCATCGTCAGTGGCCGCGAATACCCTGATATTCGCTTGCTCTTTAGGGCGAAGGTCTTTATGATCCACACGCAATTCAAAACCGCCGGTTTGGGTCCAGTCGCTGAAATGCGTTGATTCCACTGTTAGCGTGTTAGCTTGCTTATCGAGCCTGGTAGGCTCCAGTTTCCAGGTACCATCATCCTTTTGCCAGGCAATGGCCAGGAAATCCTCGGCTGTACCTTCCAGATCGCTCTCGTCGTATTTGAGAACGATCTTCACAGGCTGGGCAAATTGCTTTCCTTCAGGAAGCAGTCTGTATGCGGCTTTGGAAGGAGCCTCATCATACAGTGTATTGGTGATGGGCTGGATGCCGAATTCCGTATTGGATTGCACTGCGTTGGGGGGAACGATGATCCGGATATTCCCGTCTGTGCTCACCAGCTCCCCACCTGCAGGGCCGATGCTCTTGGTAATCAAACCTGCTTTGAGGGTGCCTTTGGCGGTTTTGATGGGCTCGGAAGGAGCGCTTTGCTGGTCGCCGCCTGATTTCTTGCAGGCAGTGGCTAATACGCTTCCTGAAATGGTGGCTATAAGAAGAACCTTTTTTAGATCCATACAATAAGTTTTCTGCCATGAAAGTAGGATGGCTTATTGCCTGGTGTATCTTCCTGAAGGCGAAGCGTCGTAAAAGTAAAGTGGGGTGTAGGAAAAAGTGGATTGAGAAAAAAGAAAAAGCGTCCGGATGGACACTTTCAATATCATGGTTTTCTTTTGATCGGACTGGGAGGCGCTGTACCGCCTGTTTTCTTTCTTTCCTTCTCATAATTCTTCCGGCTCTGTTCGTCCAGTTTTTCCTCATTGGCATTGCCTGCATCATCCAGGATGGTGGCATCGGTAGGGAACTGTCCATCTTTCAATTTCTGGTTGAAGAACTTGGTCACATGCACCCAGCGTCCATTTTTCCATTTGAAAGCTTCATAGTCGCCATCAGGGACATAGGTGGATTTCCTGGCGGGCTCATCGCTTTCAGAGATCAGGTGATCCACGATGATGAGGTCTAATTGCGGATCGTAATTGAAAAATGCTTTGGCTTCTTTCTTGTATTCGATGCTATAGCGCTGCATGGGGGCACGCCTGGCGGAGTCTTCGTCGAAGGTGATGAGATTGCCGCCGAAAATGGGTTGGTCGTTCTCGAAATGGAGTACTTCCATCCATTTTTTGTTGCTGGCTACACTGAATTCATCAAAACCGATAAGGGTATAGAACTGCTTGCCTTTGTATTCTTTCTGCACGATCTTATAATAGATGGCCCCAATCCAGTTCTCATTGGTCCTTGCAGAATCCATCGGGTTTTTGGTGAACATACTTTTATCGTGGAGGGGATACAGTTTCAGTCTGCCATCGGCAGTGCGCATCTGAATGGCGCCGCGCTGCATTACCACGTACTCATCTTTTTTCACCTGCCAGGTAAAGATCCTGAAAGCACTATCGGGCGAATAGAGTTTGGAGATATTGATGGAATCGAAAGGATAGTAGAAAGAATTGGGGACTTGCAGGGCTCTCACAAATCCGCGGACAAAAAGACTGTCGTTACGAAAACGGACGGCTGCTTCTTCAGCCAGGGAGATCTGCCGGCTGATGGTTTTCAGGCTGTCTTCTTTCAGCTTCAGCGCTGCTTTATTAGTAGCAGTGAGCTTCTGCGGTTGTTGCGCCGCCGATCGAAGGGGAACCAATGCCACAACCATCAGCATGGCTGCCATAAACCTGAAACAAAAGGAACGATTCATAATTATGCTTTTCCGGTGAGGGCAAAGGTACAATCACTTTACCAATGCTTGCAAACGGAAAAGCTTTGGGAAAATTTTATGCCAATTGCAAAGTTTTTGCAAAATCAGCCAGGTCTGCAAAAGCCAGGTCGATGGCCGGATCAGGCCCTTGTTCGGGATGGGTATTGCGGACGTATACGGTGTGCATGCCTGCATTCCTGCCGAACTGCATATCGCTGAGCTTATTGCCTACAATGAGGGAGCGGCTGAGATCGATCTCGGGGAAGTCTTTTTTTGCGGCGAAGGCCATACCAGGATTGGGTTTGCGGCTGGGATCGGATTTGTCTGTGGCCGGGCAGTAATAGATCTTGTCTATGCGGCCACCGGCTCCGTTGATCACGGCCATCATATGGGTATGGATATCCAGTAGGTCAGCGTCGGTCATGAGGCCTCTACCAATACCCCGTTGATTGGTCACCATCACGATCCTGCCGAAGCGGCCACTCAATATTTTGAGTGCTTCGGGAACGCCCTCATAGAAAACGAACTCATCCCAGTTGTAGATATAATCTTCCTTTTTCTCGTGATTGATCACTCCGTCACGGTCCAGGAACAAAGTCCAGCTTGTATCGATGCGTTGCAGGTCCAGCATAATCTAAAAAACCTTGGTCCGGAATTCTTGGTTGGCCCGTTCAAAGTCGGCAGGGATCCCGATATCAATGAAATATTCGTCCTGAACCAGTCCATATACTTTCTGTTTGGTATAGTACTGCTCCAGGTAATCTTTTTCGAATGAGAAAGTATCTTCGAAAGGCAGTTCCATGAAGGCATTCACATTGAGCGCATACACGCCTCCATTGATGAGCCCATCGGCGTAGTATTGTTTTTCCCGGAAGCTTTCGATGCGTTGATCGGGCAGGAGGGAAACCACTCCATAGCGGTCGAATTCCTTCATCGGTTTGAGCGTGAGCGTGCAATCCGATTTTTTGGAAAGATGGAATTCAGATACTTCGTCCAGTTTCACGGTGAAGAGGGTATCGCCATTCAGTACCAGTACATTTTCGTCGAAGGTATGCACGCAGGCCAGCCGGATGGCGCCACCTGTTCCCAGCGGTTCATATTCGATACTGAATGCAAAATCCAGATCAGAGTATTGTTCTGCCACAAAGGCCTCGATGGCTTCATGCATATAACCAAGCGCCAGTACAAAGCGGTCGATGCCTTGTTGCTTGTAGTAATCGATCACCCAGGCCAGGAAGGGCTTTCCGGCCACGGGGGCCATGCATTTGGGAAGATCGGGCACGGCGCTGCGAAGCCTCGTGCCCAATCCGCCGGCAAGGATGATGCATTCCCTGATCATCGCTTACCCGAAATATTTTTCTTCTACCAGTTGGCAGTAAATATGCCCCAGCAGGATATGGCTTTCCTGGATGCGGGGCGTGTCTTTGGAAGGAACGTTCACGAGATAGTCGCTCAGTTCTTTCATCTTACCACCGGTCTCACCCGTGAAGCCCACAGTGATCACGCCTTTTTCGCGGGCCACTTCAAAAGCCTTCACGATATTGCCGGAATTGCCGGAAGTGGAAAGCCCGATCAATACATCACCTTTGTTGCAGATACCTTTCACCAGGCGGGCGTACACTACATCATAGCTGTAGTCGTTGGCTACTGCCGTCATATAGGATGTGTTCACGTGGAGCGCCTCGGCAGGCAGTGCATCCCTGTCTTTATAGAATCTTCCGGAGAACTCAGCAGCCAGGTGTTGCGCATCGGCAGCGCTTCCGCCATTGCCACAGAAATACACACGGTTGCCGTTCTTCAGCGCGGCAACTGTAATATTGGTGATGTCTTCCACTGTTTTCAAGATGGCTTCATCTTGCAGCACTTTTTCTTTCACTGCAATGGAAGCGGCAACGAGACCCTTGATCTTATCTTGCATACTTTGAGATTGTTTTTTAAATGGTCCAGGTGGTGAGCCCATGCTTCACGAACTGGTAATTCTTTACATAGCCTCCAAACCTGCCCAGGGCGGATTCTACGGCGTATTTGCTGGTGCCGGGGCAGTAGAAGGTCATGAATCCGCCGCCGCCTGCACCGGAGATCTTGCCACCGGTAGCGCCAGCTTCTTTGGCGGTATTGTAAATATCGTCCATCAGGCTGTTGCTGATGCCTTCAGCCATTTGTTTCTTTTGCTGGAATCCGAAATCGAGGATATTGCCCACCTCATGCACCCGGCCTTTGAGCAGGGCTTCCTTCATCATCTGTGCCTGTGCTTTGAGTTGGTGCATGGCCTCGATGGATCTCTCTTGTTTGTTCACCACGTTCTGGCTCTGCTTTTCAATGATGCGGGCGCTCTCGCGACTCGTACTGGTATAGTAAAGCAGGAGATTGTTCTCCAGCTCGAAGAGATATTGTTGTTTGATGCGAAGCGGGTTCACGATCACTTTTTCATCGGCATAGAACTCCATGAAATTGACGCCTCCGAAAGTAGCTGCGTACTGATCCTGCCGGCCACCGGCCATATTCAGGTCCTGTCTTTCGATCTCATAGGCCAGGTGCGCGATATCGTACTCACCCAATGGCAGTCTCAGCATTTCTGCGAAAGCCCCGATGATAGCTACCACCAGGGTGGAAGAGGTACCCAGGCCGGATCCAGCGGGGGCATCCACATAGGTGCTCAGCCGGAAACCTGTTTCAGGCATGCCGAAATCGCGCTGGATGCGGTTGTATACTCCGGCGTGAAGATCCAGCGTACCGGTTACCGGTAACTGTTTCGCATAATCGAAGCTGATGGATTCTTTCCTGTCCAGCGCTTCGAAAATGATCTTCTTTTCTGATATCGGTTCGATATTGGCGTAAGCATACAGCGATACCGTGGCGTTGAGGATGGCGCCATTGTACATATCGCAATAGGGACTTACGTCGGTGCCGCCACCGGCGAGGCCTATACGAAGCGGAGCTTTACTTCTATAGATCATAACTGGATCATGCTTTTGTTTCAGCGGCAATGCCTTCAATGGTCTCTACCAGGGTATGCCAACTGTATTTTTCCTTTTCCTTACGCAGGGCGGGGAGGAAATATTGTTCTCCTTTGTTGAAATATTCACTGATGGCTGCTGCAATGGATGTTGGTTCGGGCTCGCAAACCAGTCCAACCTTATCATGTGGCACCAGGCTGGGCAGTCCGCCTACATTGCTCACCACCATGGGTATTTCAAAATGATAGGCGAGGGGTGTAACGCCGCTTTGTGTGGCATTGCGATATGGCTGCACCACTACGTCAGCGGCACAAAGGTAGTATTTCACTTCACTGTCGGGAATGAATTGCGTGCGCATGATGAGGGAATCGGCAATACCGAGCTTGCTGATCAGGTCGTTGTATTCCTTTTCGTCCTCATAATATTCGCCGGCCACCATCAGTTTGATATTGCGTGGGTCGCGTTTCAGTTCCTGCATGGCTTGCAGCAGGAGGTCGAGCCCCTTGTATTTACGAATGAAGCCGAAGAAAAGGGCGATATGCTCATCTTCTTTCAGCCCCAGATGGGCCCTGGCTTCTGATTTGGGGATGGGCTCCCCGAAATTATCATACAATGGATGTGCCGCGAGCCGCGCGGGTTTGGTGGCTTCGAATTTCCGGAGATCCGTCATCACTTTTTCACTCATCGTCACAAAACCATCGCAGGCTTTGAGGAAATAGCGGGTAAAGGGAGTGTCCCCGGGCCTTTTTTCGTGGGGGATCACATTGTCCGTGATGGCCACTACACGTGTATGCCCGTTCTTCTTCGCCCTTCTGAGAATGGTGCCCAGTGCGGGTCCCATGAGGGGAAGCCAGAAGCGGACCACAATAAGATCGGGCTTGATCCGGTTCAATTCATTCCCTACCTGCAACCAGTTGATGGGGTGAATGGAATTGATCACGGAATAGATCTCGATACCTTCCGGGGCTGGTTCATCGGTATACTGGGTAGTACCGGGGAACAGGAAGGAAGGGTATTGTAAAGAGAAGGAGTAGATACAGCAATCGTCTCCTTCCTCCATGAATTGTTTACAGAGGCGATGGTCGAAAGTACTGAGGCCGCCGCGGAGCGGATGAGCCGGGCCGATGATCACTACTTGCTTTGCCATTACTCGATCCCCAGTTTCTGTTCAATGAGATAAAAATTCCTTCCGGGCGCATTGCGGGCGATCAATTCGCCCAGGAACCCTGCCATGAACAGTTGCGTACCGATGATCATGGAGGTAAGCGCTATATAGAATGAGATCCTGTTGGTGAGGGTATTGGCCGGATCATAGATCTTGGCGATGAGCAGGTAAAGCGCCATTACCAGACCGAGCATGAAAAAGAAAGAGCCGATCAGGCCAAAGAAGTGCATGGGGCGTTTGCCGTACTTGCTCACGAACATGATACTGGCCAGGTCAAGGAAGCCATTGATGAACCTTTCCCATCCGAATTTGGTAGTGCCGTATTTGCGGGCGCGGTGCTCCACCACTTTCTCGCCGATCTTCCGGAAGCCTGCCCATTTGGCCAGGACAGGGATATAGCGGTGCATTTCGCCGTAGACCTCGATGCTCTTCACCACTTTTCTGCGATAGGATTTGAGGCCGCAGTTGAAATCGTGCAACTGGATCTTACTGGCCCTTCTGGTTGCCCAGTTAAAGAATTTGGATGGGATATTCTTGGTGAGGGTATTGTCGAAACGTTTTTTCTTCCACCCGCTCACCATATCGAACCCATCTTCCACGATCAGGCGACGAAGCTCGGGGATCTCGTCAGGACTGTCTTGCAGGTCGGCATCCATGGTGATCACCACATCGCCCAGGGCGGCTTTGAAGCCTTCATTGAGGGCGGCGGATTTGCCATAGTTGCGCTGGAAGCGGATGCCTTTGATATGGGAGTTGGCAGCGCGTAATTTTTCAACTACAGACCATGAGTCGTCCGTGCTGCCATCATCGATCAAAATGATCTCGTAGGAAAAGTTATTGGCGTTCACCACCCGTTCTATCCATGCGCATAATTCCGGCAGGGACTCATCTTCATTATATAAAGGAACTACGATGGTAACATCCATACTATTGTGATTCTTTAAATGCATTTTCAAATGGCGGCCTGTTCTTCTTGATGATGGCCGCAATGATCAGGGAAACGATGCAGGAGATGATACACATCATACCATATCCCAGGATCACGTTACCGAAAGAGTAACTGTTCTGGTTAGCCATCCGTTCCATTCCTTTTTCGATCTCGGATTCAGGAACGTTCCAGCTTTTCATCATCCTTTCCATCTTTTCCATGCTCACCCTGGTAAGCTCATCGCGAAAACTAGGGTTAATATAGTTCAATAACACAAAATTAAAAAGGGTCTGCAGCAGGAAGGCGATCGCAAAGGTGATGAAGGCTGTTTTCAGGGCCGTGCCGAAATCGAGGTAACCGCCGTTCTGTTTTTTCTGCGCCAGACCGGCCAGTACGGCAATGGTAATGATCACGGCATACATGCCAAGGCCCACGCCCATATTGGTAAAGCTTTCAGGACCGGCCAGGTAAAGGCAGAGCGTGAAAATGATACAAGCGATACCGCCGATAAGGCCATAGATCATTCCTACGTTAGAGCGTTTTCCGGTTTGTGTTGTCATCACTGTTGGTTTTAAAGTGAATGGAGTGATGCTTGTGCGTCGTTGATCACACCCAGTACCTTACCGGGCAGGTTCATGCCGGTGTAGGCCGAATTGTGGCAGCGGGAGCGGAAGAAAGCATCATTGACAGTTATTTGTGCTGCCGCATCCCAAATTGTTACATGCGCACGGGCATCTTTTTGGATGCTGGCAGGGGGCAGTCCGAAGATGGTACGTGGATGGGTGCTCAGCAGTTCCACCCAGCGGGATTCCCGGATCTCGGGCATCGCCAGCTTGAGGGCTGAATAGCAGGTTTCCAGACCGGTCATGCCGTATTTGGCATACTCGAACTCCAGCACTTTACTGTCCTTTTCATGCGGCCTGTGATGAGAAGTAATGCAGTCGATGGTGCCGTCCGCCACAGCTTCCCGGAGGAGATTGCGTTCCTTTTCGGGACGAAGGTGCGGATACACTTTCAGGTTAGTATCATAACCCTTCATCAGGTCTTCATCGGTGAAGAACAGATGGTAAGGGGTAACGGAGCAGGTGATATTGAGGCCGGCATCTTTGGCACGGCGGATATATTCCAGCGACCGGGGAGAGGTAACACCGGTGAAGTGCAGCCTCGATTCGGCATAGCGGGCCAGTTTGATATCGCGGGCCACCAGCAGCTCTTCGGCCATCATGGGTTTGCCGGGCAGGCCCAGGCGGGTGGACACGATGCCTTCATGGACCAGGCCATTGGCGCCAACGCTGCGGTCGTCAGGGATCTGGATCACAATGCCGTCGAAGGCCTTCACATATTGGAGGGCTTTCAGCAAAACGCCTGCGCTCTGAACGGGGTAGAGACCGTCGGAGAAGGCCATGGCACCGGCTTCGCGCATATCGTACATTTCGGCGAGCTCCTTGCCCTCCGCGCCACGGGAAATGGCGCCGATGGGATGGATATTCACTGGCAGGGAAGCGCTTTTGCCTCTGATATAACTTACCTGTGTCTTATTATCGATAACGGGTTTGGTATTGGGAACCACCAATACATCGGTGAATCCACCGGCAGCGGCTGCAGCAGCCCCTGTTTCCAGGGTTTCCTTGTACTCGTAACCGGGATCGCCGAACTCGGCAAAGATATCTACCCAACCTGGGGAAATATGGAGATCCTGACCGGAAATAACCCGGTCTGCACTTGCCTGAATTGAGGGTTGGATGTCCCTGATCACGCCGGATTCAATTAAAATATCCTGCTTTTTGCCTTCAAGAGGTGATAGTGGATCAGTAACCTTAGCTTGTTGTATGAGAAACTTCATTGCAGAAAAAGTTGTGCGAAGTTAAGGTTTTTGGGAGTAAAAGGCAGGGGAGTGGAAAAAATTGATAGTCAGGGTGGTAATGCAGCGTATCCGGGGCTCCGGCCCGCTTCGGGATGGGGAGAAGCATCAGGTATGGGCAAAAAAATGGCCGGTAGTAAAAACCACTGGCCTGTTTTAGCTCTGAAACCTTAACGAAACGAGTTGGATCGCAGGAGGACTTTGGAAGGTTTTGGAAAAAAGACCGGTAGTAAAAACTACCGGCCCGATTTAGCCCTGAAGTCCTAGCGAAAAATATCATTATCGGGTCAGCATATTGCAAAGGTCACCTGGGCAATATCCTGTTAGAATTTGCTGAAATGAAAAATCCGGTACAGATCAGAAAATGGTATTCTACGGTATACACCATTCCCGAACAGACTGGAGCCTTAAAACTAAAGTTGAATAATCAGAATACGTCTACGCTAATCAGAGAGTAACCAAGGGAATTGCAATCGGAATATAATTGCTTGGATAAGGGTTTGAGAAGGTTGGAATGCTTTGCGTGAATGCTTGATCAAATATACGGAGACTTTGATATGTCTTCCAAAAAAATCTTAACATTTTCGCTTGTTTTTCGAAAGTTTTTTTCCGCTGTTGAAGGATACCACCGTTATGCAGTGAAATGTTTACACAATCTCTCAAAAGCCCGGCAGGTCAGGCCGGACGCCGATTCCCCAAACACCCCGGAAAAATAACGTCCACGGTTAAACTGAATAACGTTAACAGGTATCCGAAATTTTTTTCTACAGTATAGAAAAATTATTGGATCAGTTGTAGGACAATCGCCTCATTTTGCCGTTATATATATAGCGTCTTCACTTCAGGCCATCCACCAAAACAAAGACGCAGTTATGAAATTATTATTGACACCAGTAATGGTAATGGCCTTGCTATGTACATTCAACATTGCTCTATCACAACAACAGTTCGTATTACCGCAACTCAGTCCCAAATCTCCCAACGCTGCAGCATTGGACAGATATGGAGAGATCCCCGTATCCCTCACAAACGGAACAGCCAATATCAGCATCCCCCTTTATTCCATCAGAGCAGGAGCATTGGAGATCCCCATTCTACTACAGTATAATTATAATGGCCTTAAAATGGATGAGATCCCTTCTTTCACTGGCCTCGGCTGGAGCCTGATTGCAGGTGGCATCATCAATTATGAACAAAGAGGCCTGCCGGATTTCGACCTGGAAGGCTCTGGGATGTTCACTAACGGCACCTATCATGCGAAAGATTCCCTTCAACTTTTCCTCAGTAATAAAATGCCCGCCAACCGCGCCAATGCCTACCTGCAATTGCTCACTGAAGGAGTGCTGGATGGGGAATTCGATCTCTACCAGTATACTTTGCCCGGATACCAGGGTTCCTTCTTCCTGGATCAGGATCAAAAGATCATCATGGTACCCCAGAACAATCTCCGCGCTACCCGTGGCCCGGGTTCCCTGTTTACCATCACAGATGAAAAAGGAAACGAATGGCAATTCAATACAACAGACAAAAATGCCACAGGCCCTGATGCCGAACCGCAATTGCTTCCAGGCAGGGGCTTCAACGGAAGCGCCAGCATTTATCTATCGCAGGTCAAAACCATCAATAACAGGAATATCCGGTTTACCTACACTCCATATCCCTTCAGCTATGCCCAGAGCCAGAAATCAGTGAACGTGATGTCGGCCAAACCCTATGATGACTGCCCGGATTCCCGCTCAGACCTGGATCGCACGCATTATTACCTGGAGAACAACCTGCTTCGGGAGATCCTGTTCGACGAGGGCCGGATCCTTTTCGAGATGAGTACCGAGCCCAGGAACGATATCCGTAAAATAGCCCCCGCTGCTTCGATCCCATTTCTCAGCAAGATGCAGGTGCTCGACAGGAACAACAAGCTTATCCTGGAATACTGTTTCGAGTACACCAATGGCAACAGGCTTCAACTGGATGCCATCCGCCGGACCAGTTTAACAGATACACCTATGCGCTGGCAATTCAAATATGAAGGATCCGAGAAATACCCCGCGATATTTTCCAATGGCAAAGATCATTGGGGCTTCTACAATGGTATTGCCAGGGGGATCCCCCATGCCGGTTATGAAACCCTGGCCCCGGGTTGGAAGGGCAACGCCAGTCCCGTCAACCGCGAAAGCAATTTCGAGTATGGTAAAACAGGTTTGTTGCGCCATATCCGGTATCCAACGGGTGGGCATGCTGCTCTTCACTACGAGCCAAACAGCATCCTGTTCACGGATCCGACACAACTGCAGAGTAAGGATTATTTGCAATTCCAATATCCACGCACACTGGTGCCTGTTATCGAGGCCAATACGGATGAATCGGCTGAAGTGGAAGGCTATTTCACATTGGATAGCAGTACGCAAGTGGAAATATATGCCTACAGGGCATCTCAACCGAAGGCATTGATCAATTCCGTAGTGATGCTGACGGAGATGGGTACTACGCGCGATCTGCTTCCCTTCTTGTTGAAGGTTCAATGCAGCCCTTATGCCTGTGAGCTCAAAGGCTCTACCCAACTGGCTCCGGGCACCTACAGGTATTTTTTGAAAAGATCCGACCAGGACCTGGAAAATGTAGAAGGGAATGCCCGGCTCTCCATTTTCAAAACAGCGGCAGTCACCAGCCCGGTAGCCGCTTCAAGATATACTGTCGGGGGCGCCCGCATTGCGTCCATTGAACATTTCGATGGTACCGGTAGTAGCATGATCAAGCGCTATCGGTACCTGGATAGTTATGAGAGCCTCGGCTTCATCAATATACCACAATATATATCGCGTACGCGCATATCCGTTAATCACTATGCTGCCTGTTCTCTTTGCGGTATTCGAAGCTCCATTTCGGAAGACAGCCAGCTTCCCTTGAGTGGCAACCCGGTTGAATACCTGCAGGTAACAGAATTTTCCGGTAAGGACGATAGCCAGGGAGCCACCGTTTTTCAATTCACTCCCAATCAGGACTACAATGCGGGCGGTAACGCTCCCTATCTGCACCCCTTCAAACTCAATTGGAGATCGGGATTGCTTTCCTCGAAAAGAATATTCAGGAATAATAACGGAAGGATGGAACTGGTTGTACTCGATTCAAATACTTATGCCGGCATTCCGGTTCCCGGCAGTATCACAAGAGGGATCAAAGCCACTTATGCCACTTATTGTCCTATCCGCGGCCTCCAATTCAATTCTTTCAACTATCAACTCCCCACCTATTTTACGGAAAGATATTATTGTAAGAACCAGTCGCAATACTTTATCGATAGCTCGGGCAGTCTGTTAACTTTTACAGAACAAGTGCCGGGTTCTTCAAAACATACACTACCTACCGAAATACGTAATTCAAACAAAGCAGGTGTCCTGAGTAAGGAAAGGATCAGTTATAGTTTCGATTACGATACCCTGATCATGAATGATCCGGAAGCAAAAGGCATCCGCTGCCTGCAGAGAAAGAATATCCTCCTGCCTGTAGAAAAATTGAGCATCAGAACCATCTTCGGGGTTGATCATATTGTAGGAGCCATCCTGCTTACCTACAAGGCCGATACGCCGGTGACGGACAAAATATTCGAGCTGCACCTGCCGGAGCCCTTGCCATTGGCGCAATTCACCGGTAGCCGGATACAAGCAGGCAATTTCACCAGGGACAGCAGGTATACCCAAACAGTTCATTTCAGGAAGTACGACCCATTCCTGAATATCCTCGATGCAGTAGTGACCGACCAGCCGGAAAAAGCATGGATATGGTCGCGCTCCCAACAGTATCCACTATGCGAAGCCATAGGCACCAATCAGCAACAACTGGCCTGTACCAGTTTTGAGGACGATCAGTTGGGCAACTGGCAATCTAACCAGCTACCGGAAAAAGCGATCGTAACAGCCCCGAAACTGGTAACTGGATTGTCTTCCAGCCTGGTTCCCGCTCCAGCCTATGCGATCACCGGCAAATGCAGTTGGGACCTGGTTAAAGGGAGCCTGTTCAAATCCGGACTAACAAAAGGCAAAACCTATATCCTTAGTTATTGGAGCAGGGCAGGAGTGATATCCATTGCCGGTGCCACTGGCAAAATGATCAATGGGAGCAGCATGCAAGGCTGGACATACTTTGAACATACCCTCATCAGCTCAAAAGATACGATCTACATCAGTGGAAGCGGCCAGATAGATGAACTGAGATTATATCCGCAAGGAGCCAATATCAAGACATATACCTATGAGCCGCTCATAGGTCTTACCTCGGAATGCGATGCCAATAACAAGATCATCTATTACGAGTATGACCACCAGGGGAGACTGATGCATATCAGGGATGGAAAGAGGAATATCCTGAAGAAAATGGAGTATAACTATTCCTCGCAATAAGCTATAAGCCGTATCCCTGCTGATTTATGTAATTCTTTCCATTGCTGCATCTCTATTCCGGACCCAAATAGATCACCAAAATTCATAAGCATGAAATCAAGAGCATTCATGCTGGCGGTAATGGCTATGGCCATACTGTCGGCCTTCATTCCTTTTGCCCCATTGGACACTGTATCCGGCTATGTGCGGGATGAGAATGGCAATCCGATAGAGCATGTTACGGTAATGGAGAAAGGCCTTCAAACAGGCGTTGTGACCAATGACAAAGGCTTTTACAAATTGAAATTGAAAACGAGTAAACCTGTTCTGAATTTTTCCGCATTGGGATACGCTACTAAAACTGTTACGGTAGGTAATAAGAGTAATATCGATGTAGTTTTGAAGGCAGAGACAGCAACGTTGGACGAAGTGGTTGTATCAGGATATATGTCTACCAGGAAAAAAGAGGTAACAGCTTCTATGGCACTGGTTACTGCGCCCGGGCTTCAGAGAACTGATTTTTAC